>NZ_JAXCFK010000002.1:0-187420 GCF_056150025.1 Micromonospora aridisoli
GTCGACGACTTCGCGCTGTGCCGCCGTCGCCGTTACGCCACCGTCCTGATCGACGCGGTCACCCGTGAACGCATCGATATGCTGCCCGACCGCAAGGCCGCAACGCTGGAAACGTGGCTGCGTGAGCATCCCGGTGTCGAGGTGGTGTGCCGGGACTCCTCCGGCGCCTACGCCGAAGCGGTCCGCCGCGCCCTACCCGAGGCGGTGCAGGTCGCCGACCGCTGGCACCTGTGGCACAACCTCGCCGAAGCCGTCCGCAAAGAGGTCACCGCCCACAGCACGTGCTGGGCCACCGGCCTGCCGCCGCAGGACGGTAAACGGGCGGTGACCACCCGGCAGCGGTGGCAGCAGGTCCACGACCTGCTCGACAAGGGCGTCGGCCTACTCGAATGCGCCCGCCGACTCAACCTCGGCCTCAACACCATCAAACGCTACGCCCGAATCAGCGAACCCGAACGCCTGGTCCGCGCACCGCAGTACCGGCCCACCCTCGTCGACCCCTACCGTGACCACCTGCGCCGACGCCGGGAACAAGACCCCGCCGTCGGCGCCACCCAACTTCTCGCCGAGATCAGGGAACTGGGCTACACCGGCAGCCTCAACCTGCTCTACCGCTACATCACCCAAGGCCGCGTCGAAGCCGACCGCCCAGCTCTGTCTCCCAGGCGTTTGACCCGCTACCTCCTGACCACACCTGACCAGCTCACAGACCATCAGCGCACGCTCGTCAACGCTCTCACCAGCGCCTGTCCACAGATGACCGCGCTGGCCGCCTTCATCGGCTCGTTCGCCGCGCTCCTCACACCCACAGCCGGTAACGGCGACCGTCTCGACACGTGGATCGCCGAGGTCAAGGCCACCGACCTACCCCACCTGCACACGTTCACCCGCGGCCTCGGCCTGGACCGCGACGCCGTCAACGCCGCCCTGACCCACCCCTTCCACAACGGCGGCACCGAAGGCGTCAACACCAAAACCAAACTGATCAAACGACAGATGTACGGACGAGCGGGCTTCGCTCTCCTGCGCCATCGAATCCTGCTCGGCTGACCAGCACCCTCCATCACCACCGAATGTGAGACAAAGCCGAAATCTACGCAGTCCCCTGGACCGGCCGGGACACGAGGGATGCTCGTCGCACGAGCACCATCCGAGCAACCAACCGACCACAACGGACACAACAGGGAAGGGGCCTGACTGCCCGTTCCGGCAGGTCAGACCCCTTATGATCTTGCGCGCCCGAAGGGACTCGAACCCCTAACCTTCTGATCCGTAGTCAGATGCTCTATCCGTTGAGCTACGGGCGCTGGTGCTCGGCCAGTTTACACACCCGGCCTTCGCGCGGAGACTCCGGGATTCGAACCCGGGAGGGGCTTTAAGACCCCAACCGCATTAGCAGTGCGGCGCCATAGACCAGACTAGGCGAAGTCTCCCAGGTGGCCCGCAGACCACCGCGCCCGAGGATACAGGCCCCGGCCGGCCGGGAGCAAAGCGACTACCGGAACAAGCCCCGCTCCGGCGGCCAGGACGGCTCGCGCTGTGCGTTGCTGTGATCCAGACTACGCTCCATCGACATGCAGGAGCAGTCGCCCAGCGAGCAGAACCGCCGTGAACCTGCTGAGGGAGCGCGTCGACGCTCCCCGGAGGCGACCTTCACGCCGCCTCCGGCACCGGCACCACCGCCTCGGAAGGAAGAGGAGAACCCTCCTGCTTCCCGCCCTCGACGAGCGAAGGCCGCGCCGAGCGTGCTCTTCCAGCCACCACCCGTGCCGGAGCAACCACTGCCGCGCCAGTCCCGGCCGGCGACGTCCGGGCCGCCGGCCGTTCCGCCGTTCACCACCGGCGCCGGTGTGGCCGGAGATAGCGACCGGACCGCTCCACCGGCCGCCGGGCCGGGCGGTGAGATCGTCCCCGCGCCCAGCTCACGTCGCCGTGGTAGTACCGACCGGCCGGCGACGGGCGACGACACCACTGGGAATGACGCTTCCCCGGCCGCCGTTCGACCGGCCCGGAGGAGGGCCGCCACGAGAACGGCATCGCCGTCCGAGGCCGGGCCATCCCGCGCCGGGAACGAATCGCTGCCGGACGCTGCCTCCGACACCGGGGAGACGGGCACCGAGAGTGCGGTCGCCGCGACGGCCGACGCCGGAGATAGCGACAGCGCACCGCCCGCCGAGAGGATCGACGTGCCGCCCGCCGATGCCACGGGAACTCCGGCGGGGAAGGCAAAGACCAGGAAGACAACGGCCAGGACGACGGCGCGCAAGAGGGCGGTACGGCCGAGCGACGAGCAGGCAGAGACGCCGGAACCGACGGTCGAGCCGACCAGCGTCGCGAAGCCGACGAGGAAGGCTGTCAGACGTCCGGCAACCGGTGCGTCAACCACGGCGCACGCGACCGCTCCGACGGGGCCGACGTCGATCGGGCAGGAGCCGGTGAAGACGGCCAGGAAGACCGCGAAGAAGGCGGTGCGGAAGACGACCGCCAGCGAGGCGAACACCAGCGAAGTAACCCCGGAACTCCGGTCCGAGGATCCGGGCAGCGGGCTCGCAGTTTCAGCGGTCGGAGCCGTACCCGTCGGTGAAGGTGGTCCGGAGGGCTCGGGGCGTACGCGGGAAATGGAGCTGCGGGCGCTCGTGGCGCGGGCGCTCGATCATCCGGGATTTGCTCCGGAGCTGCTGGCCCTGACCGCTGTGGAGGCCCTCGGGCCGGGCGCGGCCGAGTGGGCGCGGCGGCTTCGGGAGATGTACCCGAAGGCGGGTGCGGACGGGCTGGCCCGGCTGGCCACCCGGCGCTTCGTCCGGCAGGCCGGCGTCGGTGGGGCCACCGCCGCACTGGCCGGGGTCTTCGCGCCGGTGGTCGAGCTGGCGGTGGTGGTGTGGTCGCAGGCGAACCTGGTGCTGCACCTGGCGGCGGCGTACGACCATGATCCGACGCATCCGGACCGGGCGGCGGAGTTGCTCACGCTGACCCAGGTGCACCCGGACCTCGCGAGCGCCGGATCGGCGCTGGCGGCGGCGCGGGCGGCGCAGGGTCCGGGTGAGGAACCCGGGCTCCGGGCGGTCGAGGCGGCCTGGCGGCTGGCGGCTCCACTGACCGCGCAGGCGGGCGGTTGGTTGGCTCTGCGGTTCGCGTCCCGGCTGCTGCCGGGTACGGCGGCGTTGACCGCGGCGGCCGGCAACTCGGCCGTGGCCGAGCGCCTGGCGGCCCGCGCCACCGCCCTCTACCGCCCACCCACCCCCCGCTGAGGACCAGGGCCTGTCGATCAGGAGGTTCGCGTCGCGACACGCCGATCAGGCGGACCGAACCTCTTGATCGTCGCGGAGCGGGGGCGACGGCGAGCGACACCGGGACGCGGGTCAGAGCCAGGTGAACCATTCGCGCGGCAGCAGGGTATAGCCGAGGAAGGCGACGATGTCGAGCAGGGCGTGTGCCACGATCAGCGGCATCACCCGGCGGGTACGCAGGTAGAAGAGGCTAAACACCACTCCCATCACCGCGTTGCCGATGAACGCGCCGAAGCCCTGGTAGAGGTGGTACGAGGCGCGCAGCAGCGCGCTGGTGGCGACGATCGCGCCGACCCCCCACTGGAGCTGACGCAGCCGGGTCATCAGGTAGCCGACCACGATCACCTCCTCCAGGATGCTGTTCTGGAACGCGGCGAGGATCAGCACCGGCACCGTCCACCACAGGTCGGGCAGGGCGGCCGGTATCAGGGTGGCGTTGATGCCGAGTTGGGCTGCCGCCCAGAACAGCGCCAGGCCGGGAAGCCCGATCAGCGCCGCCAGTCCGGCCCCCCGGGCCAGGTCGTAACCGGGCCGCCCGGCGTCCAGACCGAGCGTCCGCACCGGGTCGCCCGGGTCCCGCGCCAGCAGGTGCAGGGCGAGCAGCACCGGCAGCAACGCGAACACGATGCCGAGCAACTGGTACGTGAGGTCGAGGTACGGGCGTGCGGACGCGGAGGTGTTCAACGCGGCGGTCTGCCGGGACAGCCCGCCCTCCGCGGTTAACTTCGCGATGATCGAAACGGTGGCGTAGACGGCCGACTGACCGAGGGAGAGGCCGAGCACCAGCATCGTCTCGGTGCCGAGCGTCCGGCGGGACACCGGGCGGGTGAGCTCAACGGTCACCGGACCACTCTGCCTGACCGGAGGCCCGCTGGTGACATTCGCCCTCCGGCGAGCAGCTCTCACGATGCGATCGCACATTCTGTGCGACCTTCATACACGCTCCGTGGAGATTCTGTCTGGGCCCGATCCGCCGTCAGAAGAAGGAGCGCCCCCGGTGGACAACTTCGCGCGGCTGCTGAAGGAGAGCTGGACCCTGGTCGAGGAGGACCGGGTCCGGCTGAGCGGTTACTTCTACGCCCGGCTCTTCCTCCTCGATCCCGAGCTGCGCAAGCTCTTCCCGGTCCAGATGACCGGCCAGGGCGACCGGTTGCTCGAAGCGATCATCGCGGCGATCCACACGGTGGACGACCCGGAGGGCTTCGACGAGTTCCTCCGCGCCCTCGGCCGGGACCACCGCAAGTACCACGTCGAGGCGGCCCACTACGACACGATGGGCGTCGCGCTGCTGGACGCGTTGCGCAGCACCGCTGGCGACGGTTGGAACCTGGAGTACGACCAGGCGTGGCGGGACGCGTACGCGGCGATCGCCGAGAAGATGCTCGCCGGGGCAGCCGCGGACGACGATCCGCCGTTCTGGCACGCCGAGGTCCTGACCCATCAGCGGTACGGCCCGGACACGGCCGTCGTCACCTGCCGGGCGCTGCAGTACCCCCTGGCGTGGAAGGCGGGTCAGTACGTCAGCGTGGAGGTGCCCCGGCACCATCCCCGTGTGTGGCGGACGTACTCGATCGCGAACGCGCCGAACGACGACAACGTGCTGGAGTTCCACGTCCGTACGCCGGCCGACGCCGCCGGCTGGGTGTCCGGCGCGCTGGTCCGCCGGACCAAGCCGGGCGACCTGCTGCGGGTGGCGGCGCCGATGGGTTCGATGACGGTGGACCGCTCGTCCGAGCGGGACATCCTCTGCGTCGCCGGAGGCGTCGGACTGGCTCCGATCAAGGCACTGGTCGAGGAGCTGACCGGCTACAACCGGGCCCGCTGGGTGCACGTCTTCTACGGTGCCCGCACCGAGGCGGACCTCTACGGGCTGGACCGGTTGCGGGAGATGGTCGCCGCCCACCCGTGGCTGTCGGTGACCCCGGCGTGCAGTGACGACCCGGCGTTCGACGGTGAGCAGGGCGACATCTCCGACGTGGTGGCCCGGTACGGACCATGGACGGCCCACGACTGCTTCGTCTCCGGATCGGCGTCGATGGTGCGTTCGACGCTTCGGGTCCTCGCCGCGGACGACGTACCACCGCAGCGCACCCGGTACGACACGTTCGGCAACCTGTAGAGCTTTGCTCCCCCCGCACCGGGGCGCGTGCCCCTGCCCCCTGGGGCACGCGCCCCGGTCCCCCGATCGGGCGGACCGGCACCGCCCCGCGCCATCTCGCCCGTCCGGCCGTCGTTCCCACCCGGGCGGGCGAGGTGACGCCGCGCGGAGCTGGCCACGTTCAGTAGCGCCAGGGGTGGCCGGATTCGCGGTACTCCTCGATTGGCACCAACGGCACGCCCGGTGCCATCCGGTCGACGTAGAGCCGGCCCTCCAGGTGGTCGATCTCGTGCGCGACCAGCCGGGCCATGCCGAACTCGAAGGACGTGATGATCCGGCCTCCGTCGAGCTGCGCGTGCTCGACGTCCAGCCGCAGCGGTCGCGGCACCAGTCCTCGGTGGTCGAAGAAGGAGAGGCATCCCTCGTACTGCTCATCGGTGTGTGGTGCGGCGTCGACCACCCGGGGGTTGAGCAGCACGACGGGCTCGGCCGTACGGTCCGGCGGGCGGACCACCGCCGCGGCCCGACCGATGTCGAGTTGCGGGGCGGCGATTCCCACCCCCTTGGTGAACGGGTGCAGTTCGTCCAGTCGGGCCAGTGCGGTGACCAGGCGGTCGACGATCTCCCGGGCGAGCTGCTCCTCGCGGGGCAGGTCGAACGGGCGGGCCGGCTGCCGCAGCAGGTCGGCGCCGCGCTGGACGATGCCGAGCCCGCGCATCCGGTCGGACGGTCGGACCCGGCCCCCCTCCGGCTCTGGCTCGGGTTGCGCCCGGAACCGCCATTGCAGCCGGTACCGGGCGTTCAGCGGCGGATCGTCGGTGGCCCAGTCGAAGATCGCCCGGTCGTCCTCGTCGCGCCGGGTCACCGCGGTGCGCAGCGGGCCCTCCTCCGCCGAGAGCGAGGTCTCCGCGCCCCAGACCTGCGGGTCCAGCCCGGCCGGCAGGTTCAGGCGTACGGCGAGGTGCCGGGTCGGTACGCGGACCGCACGCTGGAACCACGGCCCCCACTTGTCCTGCCCGACGGTGTACGCGTACTCGATGGTGGCGCGGCGGCCCGGGTAGAGCGGGAAGCGCCGTTCGGCGTTCTCGAAGAGCAGCCAGATCTCCTTGAAGGCGTCCCGGTCGTGCTTGGCACGCCAGTGCATGGCCTCACGTTCGCCGGCCTCCTCGCGGCACGCGCGCAGTTGCAGTTCGGCGAAGCTGAGCGGGTGTTCCCGATGGTGCCGATTGGAGCGGCCGGGGTCGCTGGGGTAGCGGTCCACGGCGACGCGGACCAGGTAGCGGGTGACCGGCTCGACTCCCGCGTTGTACAACTCGCGTCGGATGACGCAGCGGTAGGCGTCGTCGGTGTGGGTGAGGGTGGCCGTCTCGCGTTCGACGATCAGGCCGGTGCCCGGGGGCATCCACTGGCCGGGCAGGCTGGACTCGCGGTGGTTGCGTTCGCTGCGGGCGTGGCGCAGGTCGTCGTATTCCCGGAAGCGCTGCCAGATCGCGCCGCTGGCCTCCAGGACGGCCTCGGCGCGGCGGGCGAAGTCCTCCGTCGGCCGGTGCCTCCGTCCCTCGACGTGGCTGACGTACGACGGGTCGAAGCCCATCAGGTTGGCTAGTTGCTTCTTGGACAGCCCCCGCTCCGTCCGATGCCGTGCGAGTTCGGCGGCGAAGGAGTCGGCAGCCCGATCGAGCGGTGAGGTCGTCATCAGCTTCCTCGTGGCCGGGAGTACCAAGTTTCACGTTGAGTCGCCGGTCGCACACATAACTGGCACCTAATCGACAGGAGCCTTGACTGTTGACTGTTTCGTGTCGATACTGCCCCGAGTCCCCGAACCGCCACGCTGAGTAGTTCTCGTCCCGGCAGATGGAGCGGGTCACCCGCCTTACCCCCCGCTGGGTTTCCCTGCGCCAGAAGTGTGGTTAGGCTAGCCTTAGTGCGGTCAAGACGCTTCGAATCGATGGGCCAGATGGCGTGGGGGTGGATGAGGTGACAGCGGTGCTGCCCGTCCGGGACCCCGCCACCACACCCCTGGCCCCGGTCACCGCGACCCTGCGGGCCATGTTCGGCACCGACGACCTGCCCGGGCTGGCACCGGGTCTGCTGGTCGTCGACGAGGCCGGTTGGGTCCCGGCGACGACGCTGACCGGAGCACGGCTCCCGGAACTGCTCGACTCGGCCGTTCGCCTCTGGGGTGGCACACCACACGCCTCCGCCGCGCTCGCCTGGAAGGCGTACAGCTACTGGGCCGCGCTGCCGGTGGTGCTCGGCTGGGCCGCCGCCCGACGGGTGCCGCTGCTCGACCATGACGCGGCCCTGATCCACTTCGCCGACCGTCGCGCCCTGGTGACCCTGGGACTACGGGAGTCGATCCCGGTCGCGGTACTGCCCAACGACCCGCTGGCGCTCGCCGGGGTGCCCCAGGTCCGGGTCGTGGCCGACGAGCGGGAACTGCTGGACGCGCTGCGTGCCTCGCTGCTGGACGCGCACCTGTCCCCGGTGGTCGCCGCGATCCAGGGTGAGGTCCGCATCGGTGCCCGTACCCTGCTCGGCTCGGTGGCCTCCGGCGTCGCCCACGGGTTGCTGCGCGCCGCCGACGCGCTGCCCGGCTCCGCGGTCGACGCGATCGGCACGCTGCTTGACGCGCTCGACCTCGCCGACCTGGTGGAGCTGGTGCCGGGGCCGAACGGCGAGCCGATCGTGCAGCGCCGCACCTGCTGCCTGGCCTTCACCCTGCCGAAGCCGAAGGTCTGCCAGGGCTGCTGCATCCGCAGCTGAGCTGGTCCCTTCACTCACCCCGTCAGCGGGCGCACGTCCCACACCCAGACGCCACCGACGAATTCCGGCTCGATGCCGGTCAGTTCGGTCATTCCCGCACGCAACGCCTCGGCGTGCTCGTGCGGGCCGAGGATCACCACGCCGGCCCGCCAGTAGCGCAGGTCCTCCACCGCCTCCCGGCGGGATCGCTCGGTGACCGGCGGCACCTCACCGGTACGCCGGATGGTGCCGAAGAAGCTGCTGGTGGGGCGCGGTGGCGCGGTGAACAGGGCGACCCGGTTCCGGCCCGGTCGGGTGTCCGGGCCGAGGAAGTATCCCCGGGCAATCGGCATCTCCAGCCGGGTCCGCGCCGACCACCGCAGCGGTTCGGCGTACTCGGTGTCGGGCAGCGGCAGGGTCACCACGCTGCGCCCGCCGGCCAGGTAGGGACGCCAGGCCCCGGAGGTGACGAATTCCGGGACCGGTTCGAGCCGCTTGGTCGGCAGCGGAGTGGGCAGCACCGGCACCAGCGCCATCGCCAGGCCCACCACGGTGGCGAAGCGGATCTGTGGGCGGTGGTTCGGGTACCGCCCCGCCAACTCGCGGACCCGCTCGGCACCGTAGGCCAGCAGCAACCCGATGATCGGGGTGATGGCCAGCGCCCAGCGGGTCGGCACCACCGAGTGCAGGACCGGAAGGTCCTCCAGCAACGCCCACGGTCCGGGTACGCCCGTCCCGCGGCGGTCGAAGCGGATCTCCCGGCCGAGCGAGAGCACCGCGAAGAGCAGCCCGAGCACGGCCAGGCCGATCACCACGGCGTTGCGGCGCAGCCACCACACCAGCGCCAGCACCAGGATCACCAGTGGCCAACCGAAGAAGGCGTTCTCCTCGGTCGGGTTCTTGGCCAGCCCGGCGGCGCTGCGGGCGTCGCCGGCCAGTGACTCCCGGGAGTAGGCGAAGAACGAGGCCAGGTCCGTGGAGTAGCCCCGGATCAACCAGGGCAGCCCGTGATAGGCACCGGGACCGAAGAACTGCACGTACAGCGGATAGGCCAGCAGCACGGCGGTGACGGCGGCGGCGACACCGAGTCCGGCGAGGAATGGGCGGGCCCGGGCTCGCAGCTCGGGCCGGCCGATCACCATGGCGACGACCACCACGCCGAGGCCGATGGCGACCATCAGCAGGATCTCCAGGTTGAGGAACGCCTGCCAGACGATCACCAGGGCGAGCAGGAGGCCGTTGCGTAGCCAACGTCCGGGCTCGGCGAGCCGGAGCGTACGCCAGATGATCAGTGGCACCACGTACTGCGACACGATGTTCGGATGCGCGTTGGCGTGCGAGACCATGGCCGGCGCGTACGCGCAGAACGTGGCGCCCAGCCAGGCCGGCCCCCGCGAACCCGGGAGGATGACCCGGGAGAGCAGGAGGTACCAGGCGGTGGCGGTCGCGATCATGCCGAGGGTGAGGAAGAGCAGGAACGCGGCGCGGGTACCGAACAGCAGGGTGATCGGCGTCATCGGCAACGAAACGGACAAGACGGAGGTGTTTGCCATCAGATTGACCGATTCGGGCACGTTCATCCGATCCGACGAGAACGGATAGGCGAATTCCGTCACGACCCGGGCACCGTGCGCCATCATCCATTCGAACTGCGCCATATCGGTCGGATTATCCCGAATTCCATCACCGGGGTTCAGCCACATCCGCGCGGTGACCCAGAAGCCGAGGGCGGCGAAGCTCGCCACCGCCGCGATGTCCTTCCACCGCCCTGAGCTGGCCCTGTTGGCCGTCCCGCGCGCTCGGACAGTCCTCCTTCCCGGGTCGGACTGCTCGACAGGTCGGTCCGAATCGGGAGTAGTCATAACAATTCAGAGCGTAGTCCGCCTATGTGGCCACCGTGCAGGGTTCGGGGCACTGGCGTAGTATCGGCCGGGTTCGCTGACCACCACCGATCGTGTGCACCCAACCCCGACCGTTATTCGGCCATCGCGGGCCCCGATATCCCCGCCGTCCGGGCGGATGGTTCACTCAGTCGGTCCCGGCGCGGGTCGAGTCGTATCGTGAGGAATCGACGCATGGCAGAAATCACTGGGGATCAGCGCGTGCAGTCGGAGGTCCTGGAGGGCCTCGCCACCGCCGTCAATCACCGGCGCTGGTTCGTCGAGCTGGCCGTGCCGTACCTGGGCGACAACCCCATCGAGATCGGCAGCGGCCTCGGCGACTACGCCCTGGAGTGGAGCGAGAGCTTCCCCCGGTTCACCGCCACCGAGGCCGATCCGGACCGCCTGGTGGCCCTCAAGGAGCGCCTCGCCGACCGGCCCTCGATCGAGGTCCGCCAGATGCTGCTGCCCCACTCCGAGCGGGGCGACTACAGCGCCGCGGTCTCGTACAACGTGCTGGAGCACATCGAGGACCACGTCGGAGCGCTGCGCAGCATGGGTCAGCTGGTCCGGCCCGGGGGCGCCGTGGTCATCATCGTGCCGGCGTTCCAGTTCGCGATGAGCCCGGCGGACATCGCCACCGGCCACGTCCGCCGCTACACGAAGAAGACCCTGTCGGCGGCGATGACCGAGGCGGGCCTGCGGGTGGAGAAGATCCACTACGCGAACGCACTCGGCCTGATCGGCTACTTCATGGCCACCAAGGTCTTCCGCCTGATGCCGAAGGAGGGCCCCATGGTCAAGGTCTACGACACCCTGGTCCTCCCCGCCACCAAGGCCGCCGAACAACTGGTCCGCCCGCCCTTCGGCCAGTCCGTCTTCGCCGTCGCCCGCACCCCGGCCTGACCTGACCACCCCTCCCCCGTTGATCATGAGGTTAGCGGCACTTTTATAGATCAACTCTGCCGCCAACCTCATGATCAACCGAGGGTGGGCCGGGTCAGCCGGTGATCTGGTAGGTGGGGCGGATGGTGGCTCGCGCCAGGGTGTGGAAGGCGAGGTTGAAGCCGACGTAGGCGGGGGTCGCCTCCGGGGTGACGTCGAGGCGCTCCACGTCGAGGGCGTGCACCGCGAAGACGTACCGGTGCGGACGGTCACCCGACGGCGGCGCGGCGCCGCCGAAGCCGTGCTCGCCGTAGTCGTTGCGCACGGTGAACGCACCCCGCAGGTCATCGCCGGTCGCGCCGCGCGGCAACTCCGTCACCTCGGCCGGCAGGTTGACCAGTACCCAGTGCCAGAAACCACTGCCGGTCGGCGCGTCCGGGTCGAAACAGGTCACCACGAAGCCCTTGGTCTCCGCCGGGAAACCCGACCAGGCCAGATGCGGCGACACGTTGTCACCACCGGTGCTGCCGTGGGCGTGTGCCGCGTCCATCGGCTCACCGTTCTGTACATCCTCACTGGTCAGCGTGAAGGAGGCGACGGTCGGCAGCAGCTCGTACGGGTCCGGAGCGATGGGGCGTTCCAGGGTCATCGACACAGGTCCTTCCGGTGGAAGTGATGTTCTGCGACCCCTTCATACCCTGTGACGCGCTGGCATTCGACAGAACCGACCCCGAGTCCGCCGTAACCGAAAGCACCTCACGGCGGTTGTCACCCTGCACCATCTAGCGAAGGAGTCTCTTGGCCGGGGTCTGGCGCGACTTCATCACCGCCGTCATCGACGCCGTACGTCGTCGTGACGAGGCGGCCCTCAGCGAGGAACGCCGCCGGGCACTCGACCGGCTCGCCGACGAGAAGATCCGCGAAGAACAGCAGAAGCGTCCACCGGAGGGGTGACACGACCGTCCGCAGATCACCCCTTGGTTCGGATGTCCTCGCTGCCTTCGACGTTGAGGAGCTGGATGACGGGGTCGCCTGGGGCGAACGACGAGAACCGTCGCCTCCTGGCCTCTCCCGCCACCACGCTGCCGACAACCGCACCCAGCACCGTGCCCAGCCCCGGCAGCAGCACCGAGCCGATCACGGAGCCCGTGAAGGCTCCCGTGGCCGTACCGCCAGTCCAGGCCGGACCTCCCACGGCTTTCGCGAGATCGTCCTTGGACGCGAACTCGGTGAATGCCCGGCCGACCGACTCGCCCGGTTCGACGCTCACAATCTTCAGCAGGGCGGAGTGGACCTGCCGGTTGTCGATGATCGCGAACCGCATGCCGACCTCGACCCCGTGCCGGGCGCCTATGTCCAACCGGAAGCTCTGATTTCCCAGCACCTCACGAACTCGACCCTCAAGTCGGTCAACCACGCCACACCTCCGCCGACCGATTCGGAGACACAAATTCCCCGCTGCGGATCTTTCCCAGTTCCCCAGGGTGGAAGTGACGCCACTCATCGATCATGTCGCTCGCGTCTTCCTGCACGTACGACAGCAGCAGACCGATCTGCCCCAACGCCTCCCGGCTCTTCACCGTGCTGCCCGAGTCCTTGGTCATGTTCGCCCACTGTTCGGCCTGCTGGGCGCGGAGACCGATCCGGGTCAGCCGGGTGACCGCGCTCCGCGCGTGTCCCGGGTCGACCTTCCCCGCTCGGGCCGCAGCGGTGGCACCGAGGATCTGGAACAGACCGGACAGTACCGTGAGGAAAGCGGTCGTCACTCCGTCGAGCGGTTGTGCGGACCCGCCCTTCACCGCCACCCACACCGTGACGCCGAGGCTGCACAGCACCAACGTTCCGGCTGCAAGATATCCACGGATCCGATTGGCACCAATAGTCACGCGCGCATGGTCGCAGACGCCCGCCGTTGTGGCTGTCCTGAAGAGGACAACAATGCCGAAAACTTGCTCAGGGCGGAGGGTGTGGGATTCGAACCCACGAAGACATTGCTGCCTTACCGGTTTTCAAGACCAAGAGCGTTGGGGCTCTGAGCTGCTGCTATGCGGTCCATCAGCCACTCTGCGACACAAACACGGCACGCGCGTCGCGCTTGGGTCCACACCCCGACTTCTACTCACGTCCCTGCCATCCGCCGCACCTCGTGTCGTCGCGTGGAACGTGAGTTTCGGTCCTATGCTGAGGCGCTACCCCTAGGAAGGACGATGACTGTGGCAAGGACAACCAAGACCAGCTCAATACTGCTCGCACATCCTGTCTACCTCGATGTGCCGATGATGGTCAGCTTCCTGGCAACCCTCGATGACGGAGTGGCGTACACCAGCGAGGTCGCCGAGCGCCTTGGATCAACAAAGGAGGGCGAGGGCGAGGGATCCGCCAAGGCGGGTGTCCCTAGCCTCGCCCAGTGGCTCGGCCTTACTCTAAGCGCCGAGGGCAGGTACCGCAGACGTTCGCAGAGCGACGAATCAGTCGAGGCCAGGCTAGTTCGTGAACACACATCAGCCTCGCTATTCAACATCCTTCGGCAACGGCTCGAATCAGCCAACGCGATTAAAACTTTTGAAGCTTCCACGAAACTGTCAGATGTTCAAGTTGGCGACCTCGTGGAGGTAAGGGGGACAATCACCGGAGACCCGCTGCGGAAAGTGATCGACCTCATGTCCGCCATCGCTCCTTATGTCGGCTGGGATTTGGATGGCGATCCGAAGGCCCAGGCGTCCCGGCCAGCCAAGAGGAAGGGCAACCAGAATACCTCTTCGCAGAGCCAGAGCCTCGAACCCGACAACCTTGAAATGTTTCGCATCCTAAAGGCGGACATAGCGAAGTCAAGCGTTCTAGACCTCACGATGACCCTGGACAATGACCGACACGCCATCTTGGCAGCATCGAATGAGTACATTACGGAAGCTACACAACAGCACATAATGGCTGGATCGTTTACAGCGCTGGGAAAGGTGACTCAGATCCTCCAGCCGGGCGAGAAGGTGAACCTTCTCCGGCGGACAGTATTCTCCGTACTTGATGCAACGGGAACGGGATCTGCCGAGGATGCTTTCTCCGGCCTGCGGGATGCGATGCCGGGCATGGACCTCTCGAACTTGGCAATAACTGGCCCTGGGATCCAGGTTCTACCCCTGGCGATCTACGTCTAGTGAGCCGTACCGTGCCAATCCTCGACAGCAAGGATGCTTGGATAACGCCGAGCATCGCCGTGGCAGTCCTGGCCCTACTCTTTACAGTTGCCTCCTTCTGGTGGATTCAGGTTCGGCGCGGGCGTCTGCGCTGCTACACCTCTCATGCGTACAGTGGATCTTTTTCTTCCAACAAGTTGGTCCTTGTGCTTTCACTGGTCTTACACAACCCTGCCCCTGCCGCGTTGGTTGTGACCGACCTACGGCTTCACATCGATCGGAAGGGTGACCCTAGTAGTGAGAAAGATGATCTACCCATGAAGCTCCGGTGGATCGCCTCCCACACGGCCGTTTACCCTAAGAACGAGACACGCACATTCGCGTCCCCCTTCACAGTTAACGGCCGGTCGGCTGAGGAGCGCTTCATCGAGTTTCAGCGCGATAACCCTTATAGCACGCTTGAAGACGGACCCTACAAGGCAACAATCGAAGCGCTTGTCGAGCCTCGACCATGGTGGGGCCGCCGTAGGTGGACCCCTCTCTTGACATATACGTTCAACTCGCAACTGGCGGTGGCCAGCCGAACGAGCCTCATACCTCGCACCAACGACCCCGACCTCTTTGGCGATGGCGATGAAGTCTGGCAGTGATGCGTCCGGGTAAGGCCCTGCTGTGAATCAGATCCGTTCTATCAGTACGCCGGCTATCTCGCCCCATGCTCTTGATTAGCACGTCCGCCCCGGCAGCCCGGAACGCCTCAACCTTGTGCGACCGGTTCGCGTAGCCGATTACGCGCACTCCTGCGCCACGTGCCCCGTTGATATCCGAGAGCGAATCGCCCACAAGCACGCATCGGCTCGCCGACTGGCCGGCGGCATGCATAGCTTGCAGAATTGGTTCCGGATTGGGCTTCATACGGTCAGGTTCGGCGCATGCCCGGCCAACCACTGGCGATACGTACCTCGCGAGCCGGTGCGCTGCCAAGTAGGCAGTCACAGCACCAGCGGAGTTGTTGCTGACCACCGCTACCGGCATTCCGGCTTGACGCGCCGCGACAATGACTTCCCGGCCGTACGGCGTGGGTTCGGCAGTGTCGACGGCCCGGCGTTCGGCTGCGCAGAGCGCGTCCTCTAGACCCCGTGCCGCCGAAGTACATCGACCAGTTCGGCGGCAACCTGAGGTGCCGGGCACCCGGCGAAGACGCTGCACACCGGTCCGTCGAAGTCGAGTAGCAGCGCGTCTACGTCGCCGAGCAGTCGGCCGAGGTCGGCGTTCATGCGTCGTACCGGTAGGCGATGGTCGTCCACACTGAGTCGAACCATTGGCGGGACGCCTCTACGAACTGCGTGCCGTGTGAGGTGTCGTCGTCGGTCACGGCGTAGTGGAACAGCGGCACGTCCTTGCCCATCAGGTCATAGATGGCCATCGGCTCACCCTTGATCGATACGGTGCGCTCTACGACGGGATAGAAGCCGTAGAAGACCTCTTCGCTGTTGAGGATGTAAAGCTTGAACAGCGGGGACGCTCGGTGCATTCGTACCTCAACGGTGGTCGACCGGATCAGGCCGAGGTCGCCTAGCTCGGCGACCTGATCGATGATTCCGTCTGCTGCTCGGCGAGTGATTCGCTCCGCGCGTTCGCGTACCGCAGGGTCGTCGGCCTGTGTCTCAGCCCGTGATGGCAGTGCCATCGGCGCGGCCATGTCGGAGATCAGGATTCGCACGGCGATCGTCTCCGGCGCGAGCCGACCGACACGCACCTTGTCGAGTGTTTCGGCGAGCGCGTCGCGCAGCGTCTCGCCAGAGAATCCGGCGAAGTCGATGCTGACGTGTGGACGACCGAACGCGGCTTCGATGTGCGGGCGCAGCTCGACGGCTCGCTGTGTCTGCGCCCGGACGTATGCCCCACTGCCCTGCCGGGACACGATCAGTCGCTCTGCCCGGAGCAGGTCTAGGGCTCGCTTGACTGTCTCTCGTGCCACGCCGTAGCGGGTGGCTAGCTCAGGCTGCGACGGCAGCTTGTCACCGGGGGCGAGTCGGCGCGTGAGGATGGCCGCCCGCAGCTTGTTCGCGATCTGCTGTGACGGCGTTGGATCTGCTGCACGAATACATCGGCGTAGCGGCTTGCTGGACAAGGGCTGCGCATCCCACGCTGCGCGTTCCACCACCGCCGACGGCCATCCGATGAGCCCGCACGGCCCGCAAGACCTGCGGATCGTCGGACGTCAAGCGGTCCCGGCCATGCTCGTAGATGGCCGTCGGGGTTAGCGTCCTTGTCAGGGGGCAGGCTGCGGTGGTGGTGGGCCATCGGGCCGGTGATTGAACACCACGCCCATAAGGGTCGAGCTGACATTAATGGTCAGCTTCAGCCATTCCGGAGGGGTCTCACCCTTCTCCTCGTAGTACTTCCTCGCGGCAAAGTGTGCACCCCAGTTCAGACCTGCACAGCCGCCGCCAACTAAAAGCTTCACGGCCAAGGTCGGTCCAGCCATCCGGCACTCTCCTGTTGACTCCGGCCGCAGGGCCGAAGGTTACAGAATATCTATGCCACTAGATCAACTCAATATGTGGGGATCCTAACGCCTGTCCGCAATTCCGAGATGATCCTAATCGGCACCTACGCCGGCCTAGCCGATTCGACGCCACACCTGCGCGCCTATGTTTGCCAGAGAGTCACTGCCCCGCTGGACGCGATCAATGGGCGCAGCCACGAGGAGATGGCAAGCACAGGCTGAAGGTCACTACAGCCAGGAAGGTCGTCGCCGCGCGCCTGGCAGCGATGGTCGGAACCCGCGCAAGGGCGTCACTCACACGCTCATGAGGTGACAACTGAGTTGGCGGACGTGGTGCTCACCGCCTTGATCGCGATCGCTTCGCTTGGTCACACCCCACGCAAGGGCGCGCGTGCCGTTCAGGACCTACGCTTCGTGCATCGACGGCCAGGATGAAACCACGGAAGCGGATCGCGGGAAGCGTCAACACTGAAGATCAGGCCGAGATGCGCCGAGCGACGCCGACACGTACACGACACGACCAGCGACACACGGCGGCACTGGGCGAGAAGTGAGACTCTTCCCCATCAATGGACCGCCCGGCGTTTGGCGCTGGTCAAGGAGTGTTTTGCTGTCAAGGTGGGCGGAGGGTGTGGGATTCGAACCCACGAAGACATTGCTGCCTTACCGGTTTTCAAGACCAGCGCCATCGGCCACTAGGCGAACCCTCCCGGACCGCGCGGTGCGCGGCCGTGCCTAGTCTGCCACGGCCCGGGTACCGGCGATCGCCGAGCCACCCCGTGCGCCGACGAAACCGGACGGGTCCCAGCGACGTGGACCGGGCGTCGGATCGGGTATGACTGGGCCATGCGCGCGATCACCATTCCGGAGCCCGGTGGACCCGACGTACTGACCTGGAGTGAGGTGCCCGACCCGCAGCCGGGTCCGGGTGAGGTGCTCGTGGACGTACGGGCCACCGCGGTGAACCGGGCCGACCTGCTGCAACGGCAGGGGCACTACCCGCCACCGCCGGGCGCGCCCGCGTACCCCGGGTTGGAATGCTCGGGGGTGGTGAGCGCGACCGGTCCGGACGTGGCCGGCGTCCGGGTGGGTGACCAGGTCTGCGCGCTGCTGGCCGGCGGCGGGTACGCCGAGCGGGTGGCCGTGCCCGCCGGGCAGGTGCTGCCGGTGCCGGCCGGCGTCGACCTGGTCGACGCCGCCGCGTTGCCGGAGGTGGCCTGCACGGTCTGGTCGAACGTGGTGCAGGTGGCCCGGCTGGCGGCGGGCGAGACGCTGCTGGTGCACGGTGGCGGCAGCGGCATCGGCACGTTCGCGATCCAGCTCGGTGCGGCGCTCGGCGCGAGGGTGGTGGCGACCGCGCGTGGTGCCAAGCACGAGCGCCTGCGCGAGCTGGGCGCCGATCTGCTGGTCGACTACCGGGAACAGGACTTCGTTGAGGAGGTCCGCCGGGTCACCGACGGCCGGGGCGCGGACGTCGTCCTCGACATCATGGGCGCGTCCTACCTGGGCCGTAACGTTGCCGCCCTGGCCGCGGACGGGCGGCTGGTGGTGATCGGCATGCAGGGCGGTCGCAAGGGTGAGTTGGATCTGGGTGCGCTGCTGACCAAGCGTGGCACGGTCGCGGCGACCGCGCTGCGGGCCCGGCCGTTGGCGCAGAAGGCAGCGATCGTGCGCGGGGTACGCGAGCAGGTCTGGCCGCTGGTCGAGGCGGGTCGGGTGCGTCCGGTGATCGACCGGCGGCTGCCGATCACCGACGCGGCCGAGGCGCACCGGCTGGTCGAGTCGAACGAACACGTCGGCAAGGTCCTACTAACGGTCGGGTGAGCGCGGCGGGCCGCTAGCCGGGCAGCACGAGGCGGGCCCCTGGGCCCTCACCGGCCAGATTGTCCTCCGGGTTGTAGAGGGTGCAGCGACGCAACGACAGGCACCCGCAGCCGATGCAGGCGTCCAGGTCGTCGCGGAGCCGGCTCATCAGCCGGATCTTCTCGTCCAGCCGGGCCCGCCAGGCGGTGGAGAGCTTGGCCCAGTCCTCGGCGGTCGGGGTACGGGAGGCGGGCAGCGAGTCGAGCGCGGCACGGATCTCCTCCAGCGAGATGCCGATCTGTTGGGCGATCCGGATGAACGCCACCCGGCGCAGCTCGCTGCGGTGATAGCGGCGCTGGTTGCCGCTGGTCCGCTCGGCCCGGATGAGTCCCAGCCGCTCGTAGTAGCGCAGCGCGGACTGCGCCACCCCGCTGCGGGCGGCGAGTTGGCCAATGGTCAGAGCTTCCTGCATCACGTCGCCTTGATTTGAACCTCGCTTCAACTTGCAGGCTATCCGCATGACGACACTCGCCACCACGATCCGGGTCGCCGAGGCCGCCGCGCCACTGGACGGGCGCGACCCGGTCGCCCAGTTGCTGGAACGCGTTCGCGCTGGCCGGCAGTTCGGTCCGAACGTCCGGTCGACCCTCGACGTGCTCCAGGTGCTCTACGACCGGGTCCTGCGGATCACACCCGGGACCGTGGACGATCCCGACCGCGACCGGTTCCTGCTCTCCAAGGGACACGCGGTGGCCGGCTACTACGCGCTGCTCGCCGCGAAAGGCTTCATTCCACCCGACTGGCTGGACGATCAGGGCGGGCCGGAGAGCCGGCTCGGCGACCATCCGGACCGCACGTTGATCCCGGGCGTGGAAATCGGCTCGGGGTCACTCGGCCACGGCCTGGGGCTGGGCGTCGGCACCGCGCTCGGGCTGCGCGCCCAGGGTCTGCTCGACCCCCGGGTGTACGTGCTGCTCGGCGACGCCGAACTGGACGAGGGCTCGAATCACGAGGCGATCGCGTACGCCGGAGCCGTCGGCCTGGCCAACCTGACCGCGATCGTGGTGGACAACTCCTCCGCCACCCACGGGTGGCCGGGCGGCCTGGCCACCCGGTTCACCGTCAACGGGTGGACCGCCGCGACGGTCGACGGGCGGGACCACGCCGCCCTGTACGCGGCACTGACCGGGCACCACGGACACCGGCCGCACCTCGTGGTCGCGGTCGTCGAGAACGGGGAGTGACGATGCGGGACAGGTTCATCGAGGCCACCACCGAGTTGCTCGCCGAGGATCCGCGTACCGCGCTGGTGCTCGCCGACATCTCCGCCGCCGCCTTCGCCCCGGCGGCTCGTCGGCATCCCGACCGGGTGCTCAACGTCGGCATCCGGGAACAGTTGATGCTTGGCGTCGCCGGAGGGCTGGCGCTGACCGGGCTGCGGCCGATCGTGCACAGCTACGCACCGTTCCTCGTGGAGCGGGCGTACGAGCAGATCAAGCTCGACCTCGACCACCAGGATGCGAGCGCGGTACTGGTCAGCATGGGTGCCTCCTACGACCGGGCGGCGGCGGGGCGTACCCATCTCGGCCCGGCGGACGTCGCACTTGTCGACACCTTGTCCGGGTGGACGGTGCACGTACCCGGTCATCCCGACGAGGTACGGGCACTGCTGCGTGCGGCGGTGGCCGCCGAGGAGTCCGCGTACCTGCGGCTGTCGACGCTCAGCAACGCCGGACCGCACGGCGGCGACGGCGCGCTCGTGGTGGTACGGGACGCGGGGCCGGGCGCGGCGCTGCTTGTCGCGGTCGGACCCACGTTGGACGCCGCCCTCGACGCGACCTCGGACCTGCCGGTCACCGTGGCGTACACCCACCGGCCCCGCCCGTTCGACACCGCCGGCCTGCGGGCGCTGGTCGACAGTGAGGTGATCCTGGTCGAGCCCTATCTGGCCGGCACCTCGGCCCGGGTGGTCGCGGCGGCGCTCACCGACCGGCCGCACCGGCTGCTGGCGCTCGGGGTGACGCGGAAGGAGTTGCGGCGCTACGGCTCGGCCGAGGACCACACCCGTTGGCACGGGTTGGACGCGAGCGGTCTGCGCCGCTCGGTCACCGGCTTCCTGTCACCGGCGCTGGTCTGACCGCTGTCCCGGTTCACGGCATGTCGCGGTCTCAGCGCCGGCGTACACCCCGACATGCCGCAACCGGCGCGGACGCTCACGGAGAGCGGACGCCGGGCGGTCAGCGGGGCGCGGCGTCGCGGTTGCGGCGGGTCCGTTCGCGGCCGAGGATCCAGAGCGCCTCGACGCCGTCCCGCCAGGTGATCTTCTTGCCTTCCTCGCGGCCCCGGGCCCGGTAGCTGATCGGCACCTCGTACGGCCGGATCCGCCGCCGCAGCAGCTTGCCGGTCACCTCGGCCTCCATGCCGAAGCCGCGGGAGCGCACGTCCAACGAGCGGTAGAGCGCGACCGGCATCAGCTTGAAGCAGGTCTCCAGGTCGCCGATGTAGGAGTTGAACAGCACGTTCGCCGCCATGGTGACGCCCTTGTTGCCCATCACGTACCAGAAGCTGTAGGCGCTGTGGCTGCCGAAGGTGCGGTTGCCGTAAACCACCGTCGCCCGGCCGTCCAGCACCGGAGCGAGCAGCTTGGGGATGTCCTGCGGGTCGTACTCCAGGTCGGCGTCGAGGATGACCATGTACTCACCGTCGGCGTTGGCCACCGCCGTGCGGATGGCCGCGCCCTTACCCGCGTTGCGCTGATGCGTGATGACCCGCAGCCGGGCGTCGTCGGCACGGCCGAGGATTTCCCCGGTGCCGTCGCGGCTGCCGTCGTCGACCACCACGAGTTCGATCTCGCACGGATACTCGACCGCCAGTGCCTGCTTCAGGGCATCCGCGATGCGTTCTTCCTCGTTGTAGACCGGCATGAGGATCGACAGCTTCACGGGAATCTCCACGAGGGCGGGCAATGTGTCGGCCATAGCGTAGCCCGGCAGGTCAGTCAGGTGGCCACGACCACCGACGGCGATCCATAGTCGGGCACCCAGGCTGATGGTGTTTACTTCCGGCCATGTCGGTCGCCGGCTTCCCGTTCGTCCTGGTTCCCGTCGCCGCGCTCGCTCTACTCAGCGTGGCTTTACGGCCACGCAGCGCGGACGCCCCGGCACCACGGCGACTCGCGGTGATCCGGGCGACCCTCGCCGTCGGCGTCTTCGCGGTGTCGACGGTCGAGGTGCTGGGCGCGCTGCGGCTGCTCACCGCGCCCACGTTCGGCGCTGCCTGGCTGCTCTTCCTCACCGCGGCGGCGCTCGCCGCCGGCTGGCGTCGGCGGGTCGACACCATCGCCCGCACGGCCGACGCACCCGGGCTCCGCACCGCCGCGACGGCGTCGGCACCGGACCCGGTCCGGTCCGCCTCGCCCGAACCGGCGGGCGTTCTGACCGCAGCGTCGGGCACCTCGGCCGAGGCGGCGGTCGGTAGGACCGCCCGCACGGCCACGGTGGGACCGGAGGTGCCGACGACGCCGTCCGACCGGGACGAACCGTCGGCCGCCGGCTGGCGCACCGCCGCAACCGGATTCTGGCGTACGGCCAGCCGGGGCGAGCGGCTGCTCGCCGGAACGGTCGCGGGGCTGCTCCTGGTCGAGCTGCTGATCGCCCTGCTGGCCGCACCCAACAACTTCGACTCCCAGACGTACCACCTGCCCAAGGTGGAGCGCTGGGTCGCCCAGGGCGATCTGACGTTCTGGGCGACCGCGATCCACCGGCAGGTCACCATCCCGCCGGGGGCCGAGTATCTGCTGCTGCACCTGCGGCTGCTCACCGGTGGCGACGCGCTGCACCACCTGGTCCAGTGGGCCGCCGGGGTGGTCTGCCTGCTCGCGGTGGCCCGGGTTACCGCCCAGCTCGGCGGTGGCCGGCGGGCCCAGTTGCTCACCGTGTTCGTGCTGGCCACCACGCCGATGGTGACCCTACAGGCGACCAGCACCCAGACCGACCTGGTCTGCGCCGCCTGGGTGGTCTGCGCCGGCACGGTCGCGCTGGACGGGCTGCGCCGCCGCGCCCACCTGGGTGACCTGCTCGCCCTCGGTGCGGCCACCGGGCTGACGGCCGTGACCAAGACCAGCGGGCTGCTCGCGGTCGGTCCGCTACTCGTGCTCTGGGGGCTGGGCCAGCTACGTCTGGCGTACGTCGCCCGGTCGCCCGCGCGTCACGGAGCCCCGGTCGCCGCGATCACCCGCACCATCGGGGCCTCCGTGCTGATCCTGCTGGTCGCCGCCACGGTGGTCGGCCCCTTCCTGACCCGGGTGTACGCCGAGTTCGGCCACCCGCTCGGGCCGGAACGGCTGCGCGAGTCGGTCCCGATGGAGCGGCACGATCCGCCGTCGGTGCTGGTGAACGCGCTCCGGATCGGGCACACCGCGCTGGACACCCCGTTGACACCGCTGCGCGAGGTCACCGCCGACGCGATCGTCGGGGTGGCCGGACTGCTCGGGGTCGACCCGCAGGACCGGGAGATCACCTTCGGGCGGGAGGTCTTCCCGGCGGTGTCGTGGTACCCCGACGAGGACCGGGTGGCCTTCCCGCTGGCCGGCACGCTGGTGCTGATCGGTGCCGTGGCGGCGTTGCGCCGACCCGCCCGGATCAGCCCGGACGCGGCCGGCACGCTGCGCGCGTACGCCCTGGTGGTGGTCGTCGCCGTGGTGCTGCACACCGCGATGATCAAGTGGCAGCCGTGGGGCAACCGGCTGATCCTCTACGCCCTGGCGGCTTCGGTGCCGCTGGCCGGTCTCTGGCTCGACGCCGTGCTCCGTCGCTCGGCCCGGGTCGTGCGCTCCGGCGACGACCGGCCCGGCCCGGCGAGGGCGGGTGGGCGGCGTCCCGTGGCCGCCGGGCTCGCCGTGACGGTGTTGGCCACCTGCGCGCTGGCCGGGGTGCTGTCGGTGTCGTACGGCTTCCCGCGCCGGCTCGTCGGTTCGGGCTCGGTCTTCACCACCACCGACTGGGAGAGCCGCTTCCTCCGGCGTCCGCACTGGGCGGAGGAGTACCGCTGGGCGGCCGAGGCGGTCCAGGCCGCCGACGCGCGCCGGATCGGACTCTCGCAGCGCAACGACGACTGGGAGTACCCGTGGTGGCTGCTGCTCCGCGGCGCGGACGGTACGTCTCCCGACCTGCTGGCCCTCCAGTCGGTACTGGACGACCGGCCACCGGCGGATCCCGCCTCGGTCGACGCGATCCTCTGCGTCGGCAGCCGGACGCTCTGCGCCGACCTGCTGCCCGACGGCTGGCGGCTGGAGTTCCGCGGCTACGTGGGATACGCCCTGCCCGAACGAGGCTGACCGGTCGCGGCTCGACGCCGGGCGGTTCGGCGAAGGACGCCGGGCGGTCCAGGCGGAAAAGGGGCCATTTTCCCTGTTAGGCGTAGCACGCAAGTATTCCGAGACGTATTCACATACCCGCATCGCACGCGTTACCGTCCGGTAACTCGATCGACGTCCCGCGATCGAGCCGAAAGGAGTGCGTCGATGTCTGGTACCCACGCCAGGCGTGACCGGACGCCTCGACGGCGCCTCACCGAGGTCGCCGTCCTCGCCACCGCTCTCGTCCTGCCGATGCTGGCCACGGCCCCACCCGCCGCCGCGGCCGACCGTCCCGCCGTCCAACCGCTCCCCGCTCACCTCGAAACCATCCGCGCCGCCGAGGCCACCGCCCTCTACGGCACCCCCGGCATCCGCCCGATCGAACAGCGTCGCACCGCGCTGATCACCATGGGCGACAGCCAGATCTCCGGCGAGGGGGTGGGCAACTACGTGCCCGGTACCCACCAGCCGGGCAACTGGTGCGACCGCTCGTACGACCAGGCGGTGTTCCGTACCGGCATCGCCGCCGACGAGCGCTACAACATCGCCTGCTCGGGCGCCACGCCCTGGAACCTGATCGCGGGCGGCCCGACCCAGCACAACGAGCTGAACCAGGGCGACCACCTCGCGATCAAGGCGCGCAACACGCACATCAAGCTGATCTGGGTGGTGGCCGGGGCCAACGGCGACGGCACGATCCAGTTCGGGCCGGTGGCCACGGACTGCGCCGTCCGGCGCGTCTTCTTCCAGGGCCCCTGCTGGCCCACCTACACCGACCAGTGGACGGTACGCACCGACGGCAGCCGCCGGGCCGTCGAGGAGGCCCTGACCGACATCCGCCGGACCATGACGAACGCCGGCTACCTCAACTCCGACTACGAGCTGGTGTTCATGTCGTACTCCAGCCCGGCCAGCCCGGACGTGGAGGACAACCCGAACTTCCCCGGCTGGTACTCCGGCGGCTGCCTGCTCTACCTCGCCGACGCCGCGTTCGCGCGGAACAAGGCGGTGCCGCTGTTCGAGTCGGCGCTGCGGGCGGCGGCGGCCAACACGGGCACCCGCTACCTCGACGCCAGCCGTCTCTTCCACGGCCACGAGGTGTGCACCGACAGCACCTCGGTCCGCGGGCTCTACATCGAGATAGGGGTCTGGGACGAGAACGCGGCCCGCCAGTCGTTCCACCCGAACTACCGGGGTCACGGCATGTTCGCCCAGTGCATCACCCAGTTCTACGCCTCCGGCCAGCAGCGGGGCACCTGCGTCGACCCGGCCAGCACCGGAAGCGGGGTGCTCTACCCGGGGCTGATGGAGTTCAAGCAGCTCCGCAACGCCGCCACCGGGACCTGTGTGGACGGCAAGGGCTACGACTCACGCAACGGCACCGCCCAACAGTCGTACCGCTGCCACGGGGGACGTAACCAGGGCTTCTGGTACGACCCGGCCCGGCAGTCGCTGCACTCCGAACTCTCCCACGACCGCTGCCTGGACGTCGCCGGCGGTTCGCTCAGCTCGGGCACGGCGGTCAACATCTACGACTGCCACGGCGGCACCAACCAGAGGTTCACCTTCTCCGGCAACCAGCTCCGCGCCGCCGGTAACACCAACCTCTGCCTGGCCTTCGACAACCCGCTGCTCGGTACGCCCCGACTGCGGCTGGCCAATTGCTCCAGCAGTTCGCGGCAGCAGTGGACGTTCGAGTCGCGGTCGTTCGCCCAGCCCGTCGGCTACGGACGGGACGACTTCATCGGCTCCCGCGTCTACTGACACCGAGAGGGAGGCCCGCCGCGCCCGGCACCGGATGATCGATCCTGATCAACTCGCCGGGCTCGGCGGGCCCACGGTCACTTCTGGTCGAACGGAACGACGATCAGGCGGGCCTGTGCCTGCTCGCCGTTGGTGCTGCCGGCCACGCCCAGCTTGGTGCCGACCTTGATGTCCGTGGACGTGATCGACTTTCGCCGTTCGACCACCCGCAGGTCGTCGGCGAAGGTCCAGGTACGGGTGAAGCCGTCGGTCGATTTGACCGTGATCTTGTCGTCGGCGAGGGCGGTCACCTCACCGCGCTGCACCGCGACGGTCTTCGTACCGCCGTCCCTGGTCTGCACCACGACCTCGCCGTGCAGCGTGTTCTGGCGCAGCAGCACTCGGGCCGCCCGACGCTTGCGCCACTCCTCGACCCGCTCCTGGCGCTTCCTGCCCGCGCTCGGGGTCGGCTCCACCGGCGCGGCCGCGCTCGCCTCGGGGTCCAGTTCCTCCGGGTCCAGACCCAGCGCGGCCAGTGCCTGGCCCTCGGCACCCATCGCGGCGACCACCTCGACGGCGCTCTCCGCCGTCGTGTCCCCCTCGGCCCGGCCCACTCCGCAGCCGGCGGCGACCAACGCAACAGTCACCAGCAGCGCGCCGGTGGCGGTGAAGGATCCCCTGCGTGCCATGCCTCATCCTCTCGTCGGTGCTGGTCCGCCGGATCTCGTCGGTGCGACATGGCCGACGATGATCCGTCCACCCAGCCTGGGCCAGCCGGATGAGCCGACCGTCAGGTCGAGGTACGAGTCAGGTAAGGATCCCCGGCAGGCGGATGGTGAACGCGGCCCCGCCCTCCGGGGCGTGTCCGGCGGTTATCTCCCCGCCGAGCCGGCGGACCAGGCCGGCGGCGAGCGCGAGCCCGAGCCCGCTGCCGACCTTGCGCAGCCCTCGGTAGCGTTGGTGCAGCGCGCCGCGCTCGAAGGCCACCGTCAGGTCGTCGTCGGTCAGTCCGGGCCCACCGTCGCGGACCTCGACCACTCCGCCCTTGGCGGGGTCGGCACCGGACGGCCGGACCGCCAGCACCACCGGCGCCCCCGGCGGCACCATCCGCAGCGCGTTCTCCAGCAGGCCGTCGAGCACCTGTCGGATCCGCCCCGGGTCGGTGTACGCCGGCACCGGCTGCCCCGGCAGTTCCATCCGCAACGTCACCCCGACCGAGGAACACCGGTCCACCCAGGTCCGGCCGGCGTCAGCGGCGAGGCCGACCAGATCCACCGGCACCGGTTCGAGCGGAAAATCGACCGCCTCCAGCCGGGCCAGGGCGAGCAGGTCGGCGACCAGCCGATCCAGGTGCTCCGCCTCCGCGAGCATGGTCCGACCGGTCGCGGCCGCCGCCGACGGTTCGACCACCCCGTCGGCCAGCGCTTCGGCGTAGCCGCGGATCGCGGTCAACGGGGTACGCAGTTCGTGCGAGACGGAGAGCAGGAACTCCCGCTGTCGTCCCTCGCTGGTGGCCAGTGCGGCGGCCAGCCCGTTCAGGGCGTACGCCAGGTCGGCCACCTCGGCCGGCGACTCGACCGGCACCCGGACGGTGCGGTCGCCGGCACGCAACCGGGCCGCGACGAGGGCCGCCCGGCGGATCGGCCGCGCCAGCCGGCGGGCAAGCAACGAGCCCGCGACCGCACCCGCGCCCAGCCCGGCGAGCAGCGGAAGCCAGAGGCCACGCAGCACCTGACGCCACACTCCGGCGCCGAGCGGTCTGGTCAGCACCACGCCGTCGCCGCCGGGCAGGGCCCGGCCCTCGACGAGCGCCCGTTTGCCGTCGACAAGCCGCCGGCCGGAGAAGTTCCGCCCGTTGGACACCCGGTTCACCACCTGTGGAGGCAGCCCGGCACGGTCGACATCGCCGCCAGAGATCAGGTAGATGGTGGCGCCCTGGTTGCCGAGTTGGCGAATCAACCGCTCGCCGGCCAGCTCGCGGACCCGACCGGGCCGCGCCCGCAGCAGCTCGGCGGCGAGCTGCGCCTGCGCGGCGAGCGCCTGCCGGTCCCGCCGCTCGGCGGCACGGACCGCCAACGGCACTGCGACCACTGCGGTCACCAGCACCGACACCAATGCCACCGCGCAGGTCACCAGCACCGCGCGAGCGGTGAGCGTACGGCCGGGACGGTCAGCCATCGGCGGCGTACCCGACCCCGCGATGGGTCCGGATCACGCTCGCATCGCCGAGCTTCGCCCGGACCTGCGCCACATGCACGTCGACGGTACGGGTACCGCCGTGTGCCGCGTATCCCCAGACCGCGGCCAGCAGTTCCTCTCGCGAGAAGACCCGACCCGGCCGGCTCATCAGGTGGGCCAGCAGGTCGAACTCGGTGGAGGTGAGCTGCACCGGGACGCCGTCGGCAGTGACCGACCTGCGGTCGGGGTCGACGGTGACCCGGCCGAGTACGACGGGCTGCCCGGCACCGCCCGGCGGGCCGGCGGCGCGACGCAGCACCGCCCGCAGCCGGGCCACGAGTTCACGAGGGCTGAACGGTTTGGTGACGTAGTCGTCGGCTCCCAGTTCCAGGCCGACGACGCGGTCCACCTCGTCGTCGCGAGCGGTCAGGAAGATGACGGGGGTCCAGTCGCCGGCCTCGCGTAACCGGCGGCAGATCTCGGTGCCGGCCAGACCAGGCAAGGCGATGTCGAGCACGCAGGCCACCGGGCGCAACCGGCGGGCCGCCGCGAGGCCAACGTTGCCGTCCCGTTCGACATGTACGCCGAAACCGTCGCGGCTGAGGTAGAGCCGGACCAGGTCGGCGATGCTCGGTTCGTCCTCCACCACGAGGACCAGCCCGCGCTGCGGGTTCTCGGCGGTCACTGGGCCATGATTGCCGATCGACGCGGCCCGGCAGCGTCAGGCTGTGTTCGGATCTGGTAAGAAGACCCGGTCAGCGGGCCACGACGGGTCGGAAGGTGACCGGTCGGGCCGTCGGCGTCTCGGCGACAGTGGCCACGACCCGCGGCTGTGCGCTGCGTACGCGGGTGCGGAAGGCGTGGTTGAGCAACGCGTCCAGCTGCCACACCTGCTTCGGATGCTGGGTACGGATCAGGAAGCGCTCGCGGATGCCGTCGATCGCGGTGGCCGCCAACTCGACGCTGTGCAGTCGAGGATCGGGGCTCCAGGTGACGTGGCTCAGCTCGCGCAGCTCCGTGTTGAGGTGCAGCCGGAGCCGGTGCAGTACCCGGGTCTGCCGGGTGATCACGAGCCGCCGGTGGGTGAGCAGCAGCAGGTACTCCCCGTCGACCGGGCGGTCGGGTCGGCTGCACCGGGTGACCAGGATGGTGGCGTCGCCGGAGCCCACGCAGCGGCGGAACACCGGCATGTGCCGGCTGGCGGTCTGCAACGCCAGGCCGGCCTCGGCCGCGGCCGGAAGGAACGTTCGGGAGAAGACGTCCATGACCTGCCCAACGAACCCGCCGGTGCGGTGACGTGGCCGATGGACATGCTTTTTGCAAATTCCACATCAGGCGGCCGTGGGCGAGCCGTCAGTCCGTCCCGGTCGTGATCAGTTCGGCCAGCCAGCCCGGCACGGCGGCGGCGTACTCGGCACGCGTGGGGTCGGCGGTGGCCAGGGCGCGACGCCAGGACAGTGCCCGGCTGACCGTGGTCACCCCGGCGGCCACCTCGGCCAGTTCCCGCAGGGTGTTCAGGTCCCAACCGTCCGTCCACGGCTCCAGGTAGGCGTCCCGCAGTCGTCGCAGTGCCGGGTCGGCCCGATCGAGACCGGCGGCGTACGCGACGGACCGCAGCGTGACCAGCAGGCTCCCGAAGGGGTGAGCGATCGAGGCGTCGCCCCAGTCGAAGAAGAGGTGCCGGTCGGCGTCAACGAAGACGTTTCCGTCGTGCAGGTCGTCGTGCTGGATCGCAGGCGGAACGCCGCTGTCGGCCAGTCGGCGGCAGCGGTCCGCGTACCCCGGCAGCAGGGCCCGCAGCCGCGCGTGGTCCTCGACGGTCAATCCGTCCGGCGTACCGGACAGCAGCGCCGCACGGTCGTCGAGCAACTCCGCGAGGAGCACCGGCAGAACGTCCGGCCGATGGTCGGGCACGCCGAGGGCGAGCAGTTCGTCGACGTGCGCGGTGGTCGCCCGCTGGAGTGCGGCGTACTCGGGCAGCACACGTTCCCAGCGGGTGAGGTCACCGCCGGCCGCCGCGCGAAGCGTCGGACCGCCATCCGGCAGCAACGCCCAGCCCTGGTCCGGGTCCGCGGCGATCGGTTCGAGCACCCGGCCGGGCGCGAGCCGGGACAGCGCTGCCAGCAGGGCGGTCTCGTATCTCGTGCCCGCGCCGTTGGCCTTGAACCACACCTCGCCCTGGTCGGTGGGCACCCGCCAGACCAGCGACCAGGGCCGGACCCGGGACTCGACGGCACCGGTCATCCGACGACCGGTGTCGGCGAGCGCCCTGGTCACCCAGTCCAGGGCGGCGGCCCGCCACTGCGGGTCGGCCCACTCGGCATGCGGTTCGGCAGCGGTGGTCATCCGGGCACGTTAGCCCCGGCCGGCCCTGGCCCGCGACGCGGTTTTCCGAGTGCTCCGACCAGCCGCGCCGCGCGCTCAGACCAGCTCGACGATTGTCGCGTTGGCCATGCCGCCGCCCTCGCACATGGTCTGCAGCCCGTAGCGGATCCCGTTGTCGCGCATGTGGGCGAGCATCGTGGTCATGATCCGGGCACCGGAACCACCGAGCGGGTGCCCGAGAGCGATCGCACCGCCGCGCGGATTGAGCCGCTCCGGGTCCGCCTCGGTCTCGGCCAGCCAGGCCAGCGGTACGGGGGCGAACGCCTCGTTCACCTCGTACACCCCGATCTCCTCGATGCCCAGCCCCGCGCGGCGCAGCGCCTTCGCGGTCGCCGGGATCGGCGCGGTCAGCATGGCGACGGGATCGTCGGCCGCGACCACCGCGGTGTGGATGCGGGCCAGCGGGCGCAGCCCGTGCCGGCTGGCCCATTCGCTGGTGGTGACCGCGAGCGCGGCGGCACCGTCGGAGATCTGCGAGGCCGAGCCGGCGGTCACCACCCCGTCGGGGCGGAACGGGGTGGGCAGCTCGCCCAGCTTCTCCAGCGAGGTGTCGCGTCGGATGCCCTCGTCCACCACGAACTTGCCGCCGTCGGGGAGCGCCACCGGGGCGATCTCCGCCTCGAACGCGCCCGCGTCCTGCGCGGCGGCGGCCTTCTCGTGGCTGGCCAGGGCGTACTCGTCGAGCTGGGCACGGGACAGGCGCCACCGCCGGGCGATCAGCTCCGCGCCCACGCCCTGGTTGAAGGGGAGCGGGGAGTCCTCGGCGACACCCTCCACCCCCCGGTAGCGGGCCAGGATCTGCTCGCTGAACGGCACTCCACCGGCCACACTGGAGCCCATCGGCACCCGGGTCATCGACTCCACGCCACCGGCGACGACCAGATCCGCCTGCCCGGAGAGCACGGTGGCCGCCGCGAAGTGCAGGGCCTGCTGGCTGGAGCCGCACTGCCGGTCCAGGGTGGTGCCGGGCACCGACTCGGGCCAGCCCGCGGCCAGCACGGCGTTCCGGGCGACGTTCCACGACTGCTCGCCGACCTGGGAGACGCAGCCCCAGACCACGTCCTCGACCTGGGCCGGGTCGATGCCGGTGCGCTCGGCCAGGGCGCGTAGCACGTGCGCCGAAAGATCCACCGGGTGGACCGTGGCGAGGCTGCCCTTGCGCCGCCCGACCGGAGTACGAACCGCACCGACGATAACCGCGTCACTCATGTCTACTCCCCGGTAACTTGGGCTGCTCCCGATCCTACGCCCATCCGGACCGTTCATCCCGTCCGCGTCCTCGCCGGCCGGCGGCCCGCATCGTCGCCCGCTCCCGGCCGGCCTGCCGGTGTCGCGCGGCGCTGGCATGCTGGGTGCCGTGGCGTACGACGCGATCGACCGGCAGTGGCGGGTGCCTGCGGCCCTACCGCTCCTCAAGCTCGCCGCGGGGGCAGCGGTGCTCGCGCTGGGGATCCTGCTCGCCGAGGGTGACCCGCTTCGGCCGGTGTTCGGCGGGTTGGCCGCGGCGGTCCTCACCGGTTGGGGGCTACGTGACCTCGTCGCACCGGTACGGCTGGCGGTGGACGCCACCGGCATCACCGTGCGGACCGGCCTGCTCGGTCGGCGCCACCTGCCCTGGCCGACGGTGGAGATCATCCAGGTGGAACGGCGCTCCGGCCGCGGGCTCGCCGGGCCGACCTTGGAGATCGACGCGGGCGAGTCGCTGCACCTGTTCAGCCGGCTCGATCTCGGCGCCGACCCGGCCGAGGTCGCCGACGCGTTGCTCGCCGCCCGGGCAGCCGCCCCCGGCGGCGCGGGTTGACCAGCGGTCAGCCCAGTAGCACGGCGGTACGGACCAGGGCCATCCCGAACAGCGCCACCATGATGATCGCCCCACCACCGAACTGCACCAGCGTCCGGTGTGACCGCGGTGCATAGGCCAGCACCAGGGCCATCAGCGCGCCGAACACCAGGCCGCCCAGGTGACCGGCGATCGAGATCTGCGGCACGGTGAAGGTGAAGATCAGGTTGATCACCAGGATCGGGAGAATCGCCGAGGTGTCCCGGCCCAGCTTCCGCATGATCACGAAGATCGCCGCGAAGAGGCCGAAGGTGGCGGTCGACGCTCCGGCCGACATCTGGTTGGGCGCACTGAACACGTAGACCGCGACGTTGCCGCCGAAACCGGCGACGAAGTAGAGCGCGGCGAAGCGCAGCGGCCCGAGCACCGCCTCCAGCGAGCGGCCGAGCACCCAGAGCGCCCACATGTTCAACAGCAGGTGCACCACGCCGTAGTGCAGGAACATCGCGGTGACGAGGCGGTACCACTGGCCCTCGGCGACCCCGCCGATGGTGCCGTCGAGGAACATCGCCCGGCCCAGCACCGCGCCCCACTCGGTCAGCGGGGTGCTGCCGCCCAACAGCCCGCCGAAGCCGGTGCCTCCGGCCGCCGCGTCCCCGCCCCGGTCGGAGGCGATCGACACCAGCATCACCAGCAGGTTGAGGGCGATCAGGGTCTTCGTGACGTAGCCGTGCCGGCCGGCGACACCACCGCCGAAGGCGGTACGCGCCGGCCGTACGCTACGGCGACCCTCGGCCACGCACTCCGGGCACTGGAACCCGACCGACGCCTCGTTCATACAGTCCGGGCAGATCGACCGGTCACACCGGGTGCAGCGGACGTACGTCTCCCGTCCGGGGTGGCGGTAGCAGGCCGGCGTGGTCGGCGGGGACTCGCTCATCGCTGACCCCAGATGCCCGAGCGCTCAGTCATGCGAGCAAAGGTACCCCGAGCGGGCCGAGGCGGGCCCCGGCCTGCCCCGCCCGCGCGCCCGGTCCGGCCCGCCGCGCCCAGCCCCGGCCGGCGGGCCGGACCACGACGCGGATCAGGCCGAGCGCTCGATCTCGATACGCTCGATCACGACGTCCTGGAGTGGCCGGTCGCTCGGGCCGGTCGGGGTGTTGGCGATCGTCTCGACGACCTTCGCGGACTGCTCGTCGGCCACCTGCCCGAAGATGGTGTGCCGGTTGTTCAGGTGCGGCGTCGGCGAGACGGTGATGAAGAACTGCGAGCCGTTGGTGCCGGGCCCGGCGTTCGCCATCGCCAGCAGGTACGGCCGGTCGAACCGAAGCTCGGGGTGGAACTCGTCGGCGAAGGTGTAGCCCGGCCCGCCACGACCGGTCCCGGTCGGGTCACCCATCTGGATCATGAACCCGCTGATCACCCGGTGCGAGATGGTGCCGTCGTAGTACGGACCACTGCCCGGCTGCCCGGTCCGCGGGTCGGTGTACTCGCGCGTGCCCTCGGCCAGCTCGACGAAGTTGCGGACGGTCTTCGGCGCGTGGTTGGCGAAGAGCTCGAGCCGGATCGGGCCGGCATTGGTGTGCACGGTGGCGTAGACAGCCTCGGCCACGGGTACTCCTTACTCGTTGGTCAGTTCCATGCGGATCCTCCCATGTGCCCGATCTGGACATGCGGAGGCATCCAAAGGTGGAGGATGAGACAGAGCAACTCCCAGGAGGTGGGACCGTGTTTGGAATTCTCCGGCGCAAGACCCAGGCGCAGTTGGCCCGGGCCGAACTGAACCGCGGCATCGGTCACCTACGGCAGGCCGCCACACACGCCGCGCGAGGAGCCGGCGACACGGTCGGCCCGCGATTCCAGGCGGCCCGTGGTGCGGTGGCGCCGACCGCCGTCGTCGTCCGTGACCGGGCATCGAGCGGATTCGCGACGACCGCCGCCGCCCTCGCGCCGCTCGCCCTGGCCGTACGTCACGCGCAGTCCGAGGCGGCCGATCGGGCCGCCAAGGGGAAGAAGGCCGCGGTCGCCAAGCAGGCCTCGGTCAGTAGGAAGGCGAAGAAGATGAAGGCGAAGAAGAAGTCCCGCCGCAGCGGCACCATGATCGGGCTGCTGGCCGCCGGCACGGTGGCCGGGCTGGCCGGCGCCATGGCCCTGCGGCGGCACCGCGAGCAGCAGGAGTGGGCCGAGTACGACACGGGTGCCGCGCTCGAGCCGATGCACGAGGAGGTGGAGACCATCGAGGTCCGTACGGCGGGTCCGGCTGGTGCCGCCAAGGCCTCGACCGGAGCGGGCAGTTCGGCGGTGGCCGGCGGCGACAGCGCCTCCACCACCCCCACGGCCACCAAGCCGTCCACGGTCACGCCGACCAACAAGGTCCCCTCGGTCGCCGAGGGTGCCCGGACCAGCAGCGGCCGCCCCGCCGACGACCTCAGCAAGGCCACCAACAACAGGTCGAACACCCGCTCCTGACCCCCGCCGGCCCACCCTCCCCGCCCACCTCCACTCAGGTTGATCATGAAGTTGTTGTCGCTGTCACGGGCGTGGCGCGGCAACAACTTCATGATCGGCGCGGCAGGAGAGAGGGGCCGGGAGGGGGCCGGGGGACGGGCGGGGTGGGTGGTCAGAGCCAGTCGTTGCTGCGGAACCAGCGGTAGAGGGCCAGTGAGATGCCGAGCATCAGGGCCAGCACCACCGGGTAGCCGTAGGTCATCTTGAGTTCGGGCATGAACTCGAAGTTCATGCCGTAGATGCCGGCGATCGCGGTCCACACGGCGGCGATGGCGGCCCACGCGGCGATCTTGCGCATGTCGTTGTTCTGGTCGACGGTCACCTGGGCCAGTCGTGCCTGGAGGATCGAGTTCAGCAGGTCGTCGTAGGAGTTGACCAGTTCGACGGTGCGGCTGAGGTGGTCCTGCACGTCCCGGAAGTAGCGGCGTACCTCCTTGGGCACGTCCCGGTTCATCTGCGTGGTCAGCGACAGCAGCGGCCGCTGCAACGGCATCACCGCCCGCTTGAACTCGACCAGTTCCCGCTTCATCTGGTAGATCCGCTGGATCCGGCCGCTGGTCTGGCGGTCGAACACCTCCGTCTCCAGCACGTCCATGTCGTCCTCGAGCTGGTCGGCGACCTCCAGGTAAAGGTCGACGATTCGGTCGGTGATCGCGTACGCGACCGCCCAGGGGCCGTTGAGCAGCAACTCCTGGCGGGCTTCCAACTCCTCGCGTACGGGTGCGAGCCGGCAGGCGTCTCCGTGCCGGACACTGATCACGAACTGCGGGCCGATGAAGAGCATCACCTGCCCGGTCTCCACCACCTCGGAGTTCTCGGTCAGCTCGGCGTGCTCGCAGTACCGGGCGGTGCGCAGCACCAGGAAGCTGACCTCGCCGAAACGTTCCAGCTTGGGACGCTGCTGGGCCTTCACCGCGTCCTCCACGGCCAGCTCGTGCAGGCCGTAGGTGGTGGCGATCTCGGTCATCTCGGCGAGTTCCGGCTCGTGCAGGCCGAGCCAGACGAAACCCGACTCGGCGGAGCGAGCCGCGGCCAGCGCGTCGGCGTAGTCCCAGTCGCCGGCCTGCCGTCGACCGTCGAGGTAGAGCGCGCAGTCGACCACGGCGCTGCGGCGTCGGTCGGCCGGCGACTGGCCTGGCGGTGATCCGTCCGGACTGAGCCGGCGCGTCATGGCCCGCACGGGCGACCAGTTCCGGGGCCGCAGGGCGCGGCCTCCGTTGGCGCTCGCGGTCTGTCCGCCCCCGGTGGCCGGCTCGCCCGGGGAGGTGGTCCCCACGCGCGGCGTCCGCTCCGTCATCACGCCCCCTCCCCCGACCGGCTGCGGCTTGCAGGTTACGCCGCCGCGGCGATCATGGCCGCGCGGCGGCAGGGGTGGCGCCGGACGGACCGGACCGCATCGGGGGGTGAGGGGGCGATCCGGCCCGCCCGGCGCCGTGGGGGCGGGGGGTTGTGCTGGCCGCGTCACACCAGCGCGGGCGCGGCCGGGCCGCGCCGGTACCGGGACCGTGACGACGGCGGCCGCCCCGATCGCCCGTACGCGTGGTGAGTGACGCTCGCAGCATTGTGGGCTGCGAGCCGCCCCAGCGGGAGACCCGGGGCGGCCGGTATCGCCGTTCTGTCGGAAATCCGACAGAAATTCAGCCGCGCACCGCCTTCATCGCCTCGGCCAGCCGCCGAACGCCCTCGTCGATCCGGTCCGCCGTCACCGCCGAGTACGCCAGCCGCAGCGCGTGCCGACCACCGTCGATGACGAAGTCACTGCCCTTGACCACCGCGACGCCCCGCTCCGCCGCCGCCGGGGCCAGCCGGTCCACGTCGACGTCCTCCGGCAGCTCCACCCAGAGGAAGTAGCCGCCGTCCGGCTCCACGAAACGGGCCTCGGGGATGTGCCGGCGCAACGACTCGGCCAGCACCGTGGCGCGCTCGCCGAGGGCCGACCGGACCGTCTCGATCGAACGCCCGATGTCCCCCGAGACGCAGAACTGGTGCACGATGGCCTGGGAAACCATGCCGGGGGAGATGTAGAGGCTGGTCGCCTTCTTCGCGATGTCGCCGATCAGATCCGCCGGGCCCACCAGGTAACCGACCCGCACGCCCGGGCAGACGGTCTTGGTGAAGCTGGAGGCGTGCACCACCACGTCGCGGGTGTCAATCGACAACATCGACGGCAGGGCCTCGCCCCGGAACCGGATGTCGGCGTAGGGGTCGTCCTCGAAGATGGTGAAGCCGAACTCGGCAGCGAGGTCCAGCAGCTCGTGGCGCTTCTCCAGGGAGAGCGTCACACCGGCCGGGTTCTGGTAGTTCGGGATGACGTGCGCCAGCCGGGGACGCACCCCGGACTCCAGCAGCTTGCGCAGCTCGGCGGTGTCCAGCCCGTCGGGCTGGATGGTGACGGCGTGCAGCTCACTGCCCAGGTTCCGCAGGTTGAGCAGGGTGCGGTCGTAGGTGGGACGCTCCACCACCACCGCGTCACCGGGGCGGACCAGGTGATCGAAGAGGAAGGCGTCGGCCTGCAACGAGCCGTTGGTGACCAGCACCTGCTCCGCCTCGACGCCGTGCTTCTCGGCGATCCACTTGCGGAGCGGGACGTAACCGACGGAGGTGCCGTACGCGGTCACCCCGGCGGGGTCGGCGTCGAAGGCACGGACGGCGGCGGCCTTGAGCCCCTCGACATCGACGATGTCCAACGAGGGGGCGCCACGGGCGAAGGAGATCAGCTGCTCGGCGGTCATGGCTGTTCAGCGTACGGGCGGTGGTGGGACGTACGCGGACGGCACGGCGATGTCCGCATCCTGAGCCACCGGGTCGGGTGATACGGATGGGCCCACCGGTGGACGCGTCGGCGCCGGCTGTGCGGCAGATCAGGCCGGGAGGCTGACCGGATCCTCCAGCGGCCGCCGGGACATCCCCGCCACCCGCAGACCGAGCAGCGCCATCAACTGCCCCCAGTCGAAGTAGGACCGCCAGGCGGCGATCCGGCCGCGGCGCACCCGGACCACGTCCACCACCTCCCAGGAGACGTCCCGGCCGGTGGGCGCGACGGTGCCGAACGGGGTGTGCAGCACGCCGGTGTGGGTGCCGGTGAGCAGGTGCTCGACCGCCGCGCCACCGGCCGTTCGCACCGCGCCGAGTGGATCGACCCGAAGGTCGGGAAAGGCACCCGTCCAGGTACGCAGCAGGGCCGGCAACTCGGTCGGACGCACCGTCACGCCGGGCATGGCGTACCGGGCGTCCGTCGCGTACAACTCCGGCAGGCGGGCCACGTCCCGTCTCAGGAGCATGTCGTACTGCTGTTGGATCAACCGGTCCGCGCCGCGCATCGAAGCCTCCCCGCCGAGCACGGTCGGCCCGCGCCCGCACAGGGAAGCAGTACCCGCCGAACGGCTGGTCGAACCACGACCGGGACCGGTGACCCGCTCAGCCGGTGCCGACCATCCGGCTGGCCGCCCACACCCGCATGATGTCGCGTACCGAGATGACGCCGGCCACCTCACGACCGTCGAGGACGACGAGGTGCCGGAAGCCGCCCCGGGCCATCGCCGCCGCCGCCTCCTCGATCGTCCATTCCGGCCCGGCGTAGACGACGTCCCAGGTCAGGTGGGACCCGGTCCGCTCGACGTCACAGTCCAGACCGGCTCCGATCGCATTGAGCACGTCGCGCTCGGTCATGATGCCGATCCCCTCGGAATCCGGATCGATCACCACGGCCGACCCGATGCGGCGCTCCGACATCATCCGCGCCGCCTGGCGGAGCGTGTGCTCCGGACCGACCACGAGGATCTCACTGGACATCGCTTCCCGAACCTGCATGACACATCACCCCTTTGGGACGGCTGCAACCGGTACCGCAATGGTGAGCCCCGCAGGTTTCCAGGACAAGACCGGACATCGTGCCGGCCGGACGGCGACGGTTACTGTTCTTGACGTGTCCACCGAGCCGCTGCGCTGCGCGGGAGCGCTGATCGTCGCCCCCGACGGACGCCTCTTCTTCCAACGTCGATCGCCGCACCGACGCCTCTTCCCCAACTGCTGGGACATCGTCGGCGGGCATCTCGAACCGGGCGAAACCGTGCGGGAGGCACTGGACCGGGAGGTCGCCGAGGAGACCGGTTGGCGGGTGTCCGAGGTGGTCGCCGAGGTCGGTGAGTACCGCTACGTCGGCGACGACGGCCTGGCCCGCGTCGAGAGCGACTGGCTGGTCCGGGTCGACGGCGATCTGGCCGCCCCCGTGCTGGAGGCGGGAAAGCACACCGAGTACCGCTGGCTCGGTCCCGACGACCTCGACCTGCTCGACGAGCACCGCGACGTCAACGACGGGCTGATCCGGCAGATCGCCGAGCGGGCCTTCACCATCCTGCGGTCCACCGGTTCGTGAGCGACACGGTCGAACTCCCTCCGCACCGGTACGCGGCGTTGGTGGCGCCCGCCGTGGACCGGGTCTTCATCGCGGCCGTGCAGGCCGGCCAGCACGGCGGTGGAGCCGAACTCAGCCAGCGGTACGGCGGCCCGCACGCCACCGGCTTCCTGGTGGAACTGCGCACCCGGCTGGCCGCACCGGGCGGCACGGTCGACGGCGCGGGTTTCGCCGCGGTGACCCGCTACCGGGATCCGGCCGCCTGCCGGCGGGCCCTGGACCGGCACGTCGCGTACGGCATGCTCCACCGCCGGCCGGACGGCGGGTTGACCGCCACCGAGCGGGGTGCGGCCTTCCTCGCCGAGCTGTACCAGGTGCACGCCGAGGTGACCGAGGAACTGTGGGCCGGACACCACGAGCGGGTGTTGCGGCTGGTTCAGTTCGCCGGCCGGCTGCTGCCCGTCGCGCCCGACGGCGAGGCGTTCCGTGCGGTGGCGCCCCCGTACGAGCCGGACGGCACCCCGCCCGGCGTGCTGCTGCTCAACCGGCTCGGCGCGCTGCGGTACCACCGCGCCGACGCGCACGCCGACGCGTGGGAGGCCGCCGGACACAGCTCGGCCAGCATCGTCGAACTGCCCGACGGCCCGCAGCGGCAGGCCATCGAGTTGGAGACCGACCGTCGGGCGGCCGGCCCCTACGCCGAGCTGACCGCCGAGGAGCGGTTGACGATGCTCGCCGACCTGGCCGCCCTGCCCGGCTGACGCTCGGGCCGACCGACCGTCCCACCGATCGCCGCCAACTGCCGGCCGGCTGACCGGCGGCAGCGGCCGCACCGGCGGCGCTATCCTCCTTCGGTGAACGCTGCGAGAACGGGAACTGATGCCGGCATGGTCGGAATGGTGCTGGCAGCTGGCGCAGGCCGCCGCTTGCGCCCGTACACCGACACCCTGCCCAAGGCGCTGGTACCGGTGGACGGCGAGATCACCATCCTCGACATCGCGCTGCGGAACCTGGCCGAGGTGGGGCTGACCGAGATCGTGGTGGTGGTCGGCTACGCCGCCGACGCCGTCCGGGAACGCCAGGCCGACCTGGAGCGCCGGTACGGCGTCACGATCACCCTGGTTCCGAACGACAAGGCCGAGGAGTGGAACAACGCGTACTCCCTCTGGCTGGCGCGTGACTGGTTCGCCCGTGGGGTGCTCCTGGTCAACGGGGACACCGTGCACCCGGTGAGCGTGGAGAAGACCCTCCTGGCCGAGCGTGGCCCCGGCCTGCTGCTGGCGGTCGACACCATCAAGCCGCTGGCCGAGGAGGAGATGAAGACCACCTTCGACGCCGCTGGTCAGCTCACCCGGATCACCAAGATGATGGATCCGGGCGAGGCTTACGGCGAGTACATCGGCGCCACCCTCATCGAACCGCACGTGGCCGACGCCCTCGCCGACGCGCTGGAGGCGACCTGGCGGCGCGACCCCGACCTGTACTACGAGGACGGCTACCAGGAGTTCGCCGACCGTGGCGGCGAGGTGCGACCCGCCCCGATCGGTGACGTGGCGTGGGTCGAGGTCGACAACCACGCCGACCTGGCCCGCGCCCGGGAGATCGCGTGCCGCTACTAGCCCGTACCGTCGCGACGCCGCTGTCGATCGAGGTCCGCCGGGGCGCGGTGGCCGACCTCGGCGCACTGCTGGCCGACCGCCGGATCTCCAGCGGCGGCGACGTGGCGGTGGTGGTCGGCCCGGGCCAGGGCGAGAAGATAGTCGAACTCTGCCGACCCTCGCTCGGTTCGGCCGACGTGTTCACCGTCGCCGGAGGCAGCGTCGACTCCGCCATTGAGCTGGGTGACCAGCTGCGCCGTCGCAACTACGACGCGGTGGTCGGCATCGGCGGCGGAAAGACCATCGACACCGCCAAGTACGCCGCCACCCGCTACGGCATGCCGATGGTCACGGTGGCGACCAGCCTCGCCAACGACGGCATCGCCTCCCCGGTGGCGTCGCTGACCCATGAGGGCGGCAAGGGCTCGTACGGGGTGCACATCCCCATCGCGGTCCTGGTCGATCTCGACTTCGTGGAGAACGGGCCGGACCGACAGACCCAGGCCGGGATCGGCGACGCGGTGAGCAACCTCAGCGCCTGCGCCGACTGGGAGCTGGCCCACGAGGTACGCGGCGAGCCGATCGACGGGCTGGCCGTGACGCTGGCCCGCACCGGGGCGGAGGCCCTGGTCAACCACCCCGGGAAGATCACTGACGACGGGTTCCTGACCACACTGGCCGAGGCGCTGATCCTGGGCGGCATCTCGATGTCGATCTGCGGCTCGAGCCGGCCGGCCAGCGGTGGTGACCACGAGATCTCGCACGCGATCGACCACCTCTACCCGAGCACCGCCTCGCACGGTGAGCAGGCCGGGCTGGGAGCCCTGTTCTGCACCTTCCTCCGGGGTGACCTGGAACGGTTCGGCCAGCTCGCCCGCTGCCTGCACCGGCACGGACTGTCCACCAGACCGACCGACCTGGGCCTCACCGACGAGCAGTTCGTCGAGGCGGTGGCCTTCGCGCCGCACACCCGGCCCGACCGTTACACGATCCTCGAACACCTGGCGCTGTCCGCCGACGACCTTCGTACCCGGCTGGGAGACTACGTTGACGCCCTTCGTGAGCACCTTGGCTGAGCCGTCCCACCCCACGGTCGCCGACTTCCACCGGGTGAACCGGGGCGGTGGCCTGTTCAGTGAGTCGGTCAGCCAGTGGATCGGCGCGGTCTTCGCGCTGGTCGCCCAGCGTCTCGGGCTGCGCCCGACCGCGCTGACCATCACCAACCTGCTGCTCGGGCTGGCCACCTCGGTCACCGTGGTCGCGCTCGCCGGCCCGGTCGCCGCAGGGGACGTGCCGGCGCCGCTGGTCGGGCTGCTCGCCCTCGTCGGCTGGCAGATCGCGTACGCCCTGGACTGCGCCGACGGTCAGCTGGCCCGGGTGACCGGGCAGGGCAGCGCGGCCGGGGCGCGGGTCGACGTGCTCTGCGACGTGGCCGCCCAGATCGCCCTGGTCGCCGCGTTGTCCGCCACCGCCGTGGCGCAGCATCCGGCTACGCCGACCTGGCTGGTAGCGGCGTTCGCCGGCACCTGGATGGTCAACCTGGTCACCTCGGTGATGCAGTCCGGCCCGAACGCCGCCAGCATGGTCACCTCCACCAGCCTGCCCGTACGCCTGGTCAAGCTGGTCCGCGACTACGGTGCGGTGATCTTCGTGGCCGCCCTGGTGCTGGCGTTCGCCCCGGCACTCACCCTCTGGGCGATGGTCGCCTTCACGGTCGTCAACGGCGGCTTCCTCCTGGCCAGCATCGCCTTCTCCGCCCACACCAGCCTGCGCTGACCCCCCAACCCCCGACCCACCCCGTTGATCATGAGGTTAGCGGCAGTATCTGATCTTCAAAGTGCCGCCAACCTCATGATCAACCCAGTTGGAGTCGATCAGGGACGGGTGAGGGAGGCGTAGACGTCGAGCAGGCGCTTGGTGACCACGTCCGGGTGGAAGGTGCGTTCGTAGCGGGACCGAGCCGGGGCGGACAGGGCGGCGGCGCCTGCTGCGGCCGTCGGTAGCGCGGCGGCCAGCGCAGCCGGCTCCGGGGGCACCACCCAGCCGGCCTCGCCGACCATGATCCCGGCCGGCAGTGCGCCCGCTTCGGCACCCTCGACTCGGCCGCCCGGACCGCCAGCGCCGGGCGGGCCGCCCGGACTGGCTGGGGCGGAGGCGACGGCGGCCGGACCGGTGCCGGCGGGTTCCCGGGGAGTGTCCGCGCCGACCAGGTACGGGATGCCGCCGAGCGCGGTGCCGAGCACCGGCCGACCGCTGGCCAGCGCCTCGATGATCACGGTAGGCAGCACGTCGTGCCAGGTGGAGGTGGCCAGCACCACGGCGGTCGCGGCCAGCGCCGCGCGGACGCCCGCCCGGTCCAGCGAACCGAGGTACGTCACGTCGGTGCGCTCCGCCGCGGCCGACTCGACGAGCGGACGCAACTCGCCGTCACCGGCGATCCGCAGCGGCCCCAGCGCGCCGTCGGGATGCCGACGCCACGCGTCCACGAGCAGGTCAAGGCCCTTCTCCGGGGAGAGCCGCCCGAGGAAGAGGAAGCCCTGGCCGAGCGGCGCGGGGGTGCCGGGGTCGGGAATGCCGTTCGGCTTGACCACGATCCGCTCGTCGGGGATGCCGTAGTCGCGCAGGTGGTCCGCGACGGCGGTGGTGAGGGCGATGAACCGGTCGACCGACTTCCAGGTGCCCCGGTGCACGGCCAGGGTGGTGGCCATCAGCGCGCTCTGCACCCGCGATCCCCGGTAGCAGCGGTGCACCACCGCCGGCACACCCAGCGCCCGGCCCCGACAGTCCTGGCAGATCATGCCGTCCCGGAAGTACAGCCCCGAGGAGCAGACCTGCCGGTAGTTGTGCACCGTCTGCACCACGGGCACCCCGTGCCGGTGCGCGGTCCGCACCACCCAGGGCGACAGCAGCGGGTACGGGTTGTGCAGGTGCAGCACGTCCGGACGGTGCTCGGTGAGCAGCCGAGCCAGGTCCTGCTGGGCACGGGGTGCGTAGATCGGGGAGATCGGCAGCAGTGCCTTCGCCGTCTTCGGCATCGTCGGGATCTCGTCGGAGCTGCGCAGGAACGGCAGCACCTCCACGCCGGCGGCGGCGAGCTGGGCGATCTCGGCGTCGACGATGGTGTTCTCGCCGGAGGGCTGAGCTTCCCGGTACCGGTTGTGCGCCACCACGATTCTCACGGGAAAGAAGGCTACCGTTGGGGTGTGCCCGAACTACCCGAGGTGGAGGCGCTCGCGGGTTACCTGCGGCAGCGCGCGGTGGGCCGGCGTGTCGACCGCCTGGAGGTCGCCGCGATCAGCGCCCTGAAGACGTACGACCCGGCCCCGACCGCCGTCGCCGGCCGGGCGGTGACCGACGCCCGGCGGTACGGCAAGTTCCTCGACCTGGTCTTCGACGGCGGCCTGCACCTGGTGGTCCACCTGGCCCGAGCCGGTTGGCTGCACTACCGGGAGGCGTTCGCCTCGACCGTGCCGTTGCGGCCCGGCAAGGGGCCGATCGCGATCCGGGTACGCCTCGACGACGGCTCCGGCTTCGACCTGACCGAGGCCGGTACGCAGAAGAAGCTCGCCGCCTACCTGGTGACGGACCCGCAGGCGGTGCCCGGGGTCGCCAAGCTCGGGCCGGACGCCCTCTCGGCCGACCTCGCCACCTTCGCCGGGGCGCTGCGCAGCCGCCGGGGGCAGGTCAAGGGCGTGCTCACCGACCAGGCGGTGCTCGGTGGGGTCGGCAACGCGTACTCGGACGAGATACTGCACGACGCGAAGCTGTCACCCTTCGCGTTGACCGACCGGCTGACCGACGATCAGATGGCGACCCTACACGCGGCGACGCGTCGGGTGCTCGGTGACGCGGTGACCCGGTCGCTGGGGCAGCGGGCAGCCGAGTTGAAGGGCGAGAAGCGTTCCGGGCTGAAGGTGCACGCCCGCACCGGGCTGCCCTGCCCGGTCTGCGGGGACACCGTCCGGGAGGTCTCGTTCGCCGACTCCAGCCTCCAGTACTGCCCGACGTGCCAGACCGGCGGCAAGCCCCTTGCTGACCGACGGTTGTCCCGACTCGTACGGTGAGTAACGCCACTCGCTGATTACGGAGCGGAACCGGACGCGCGGTGCGCAACCACCGGTCCGGCGCTCTACCCGGGCCGCCATCCATCGGTATAGTGGCCCGGTCCCCGGCTTCCGAATGGCATGGGGCCGGCCAGATCCCAGGCGGAAGGTGGCCACCGCGCAATGTCCCTCGGGTCGGCGACGGAACGGAACACGCGTGGGAAACTGGAACGGTGGGCGACCCGGGCGGTCACGGCGAGTGAACGCGGCGGGTCATGCGGGAGGACATGGGTGAGGTGACGGCTAGCCTCCAGCGCCCGGTGACCAACGAAGGCCGGAGCAGACTCGTGCGGCACGTCGACAGCTTCGAGATCCAGCCGCCGAACCCGCCGTCCCCGAGCGGCGTACCCCGGTCGGCGTGGGCCCGGGCTCGACGCCGCGTCTCCCGCTGGCACCGCCCCTACACGACGATCCTGCTGCTGCTCGACTTCGCGGCGGCGGCCTTCGCCAGCTACACCGCGATCCGCACCTTCGACCAGGCCACCGCGGGCTTCCACGAGGCTCAGGACGACCCCACCCGGTTCTTCACCGTGGCCTACCTGCTGCTGCCGCTGGGCTGGCTGGTCATTCTCTGGTTCAACGGGGCCTACGACCGACGCTGCCTCGGGCTCGGGCCGGACGAGTTCAAGCGGGTCATCCGGGCCGGCGTGGCGGTCTGCGCGACCGTGTCGTTCCTCGCCTTCGCCACCAAGACCGATCTGTCCCGGTTCACCGTCGGCACCGCGCTGCTGCTGGCGCTGTTGCTGATCCTGCTGGGCCGGATCCTGGCCCGCTTCGTGCTGCACGTGATGCGCCGCAACACCCAGCAGGCGGCGCACCGGATGGTGCTGGTCGGCACCCTGCCGGAGTGCCTGGAGGTGTACACGGCGGTCACCCGGACCCCGGCCGCCGGCCTGGTCCCGGTCGCCATCCACATCACCGACGGGTACGCGGCGGCCAAGGGCGTCCAGACCCCGGTCCCGGTGTACGCCGGCCGGGACGTGCTGGCCCTGGTCCGGGAGGTCGGCGCGGACACCATCGCGGTCTGCGGCTCGGCCAGCGCGGAGCCCGGCGAGCTGCGCCGGCTGGCCTGGCAGTTGGAGGGCTCCGGCGTCGACCTGGTGGTGGCCCCGCAGCTGACCGACATCGCCGGTCCGCGGGTGCACATCCGCCCGATCGAGGGCCTGCCGCTGCTGCACGTCGAGGAGCCCACGCTCTCCGGGCCGGCACTGCTCGCCAAGAGCATGATGGACCGCATCGGGGCCGGGCTCGGCCTGCTCGTGCTGATCCCGGTCTTCCTCGCCATCGCCGTCGCGATCCGGATCTCCGATCCGGGTCCGGTCTTCTTCCGTCAGCCCCGGGTGGGGCACGAGGGGCGCACGTTCCGGGTGTGGAAGTTCCGGACCATGTACGTCGACGCGGAGGACCGGCTGGCCAGCCTGGTCGACCAGAACGAGACCGACGGCATGTTGTTCAAGATCAAGCAGGATCCCCGGGTCTTCCCGGTGGGCCGCTTCCTGCGCGCCTCGTCGCTGGACGAGCTGCCGCAGCTCATCAACGTGCTCAAGGGTGAGATGTCGCTGGTCGGGCCGCGCCCGCTGCCCGCCGACGACGGCGACTTCCTGGGTGATGTACGGCGTCGACTGCTGGTCCGTCCCGGTATGACCGGTCTGTGGCAGGTGTCGGGTCGCTCCGACCTCTCCTGGGACGAGGCGGTCCGGCTGGACCTGTACTACGTCGACAACTGGTCGCTGGCGTACGACCTGAGCATCCTGTGGCGCACCGTCGGCGTGGTGGTGGCGCGCAAGGGCGCCTACTGACCCCCGCCCACCCCTTTCCCACAGCGCCCGCAACCAGCAGGATCGTCGACGTGGGTGGCAACATCTCCGCCGTGGTCGGAGTCTTCTCCCTGGTCTCCGTACTGGCCGGGGCGCTGTTCGCGGTCAGCAGGCTGCGCGGGCGGCGCGGCATCGCCACGCCCGGGCAGCGGGCCACCTACGAGGTGCTGCACACCGCCGGGCTGGCCGCGGAGCCGCTGCGGGCCGGACTGAACCCGGCCGGCGCGGCGAAGGCCGCCCGCCACCTGCGCACCCTCGTCGGCGCGGAAGGGCTGGCGTTGACCGACACCGACGACCTGCTCGCGCTCGACGGACGCGGCGCGCACCACCGGGAGCAGTTACGTACGGCGGCCCGACGGGTGATCGCGTCGGAGCGCTCCACCGTGCTGGGCGAGTCGGAACTCGTCTGCGACCGGATCGACTGTCCGATCCGGGGCGCGGTGGTGGCGCCGCTCGGTGGGGCGTCGGGTCGGATCGCAGGCGCCCTGGTCGCGGTCACCGACGGCGCGCCGGCCCCGGGTCTGGTGCAGGCCACCCTGGAGACCGCGCACTGGGCCGGTAGCCAACTGGCCCTGGCGGAGCTGGACTCGTCCCGGGAGCGGCTGGCCCGGGCCGAGGTACGGGCGCTGCGCGCCCAGATCAGTCCGCACTTCATCTACAACGCGCTGACCGCGATCGGCTCGTTCGTCCGTACCGACCCCGAACGGGCCCGGGACCTGATCCTGGAGTTCGCCGAGTTCACCCGCTACTCGTTCCGGGCGCACGGCGAGTTCACCACGCTGGCCGAGGAACTGCGGTCGATCGACCGCTACCTGACCATCGAACGGGCCCGGTTCGGTGACCGGCTTCAGATCCGGCTGCAGATCGCCCCCGAGGTACTGCCGGTGACCCTGCCGTTCCTCTGCCTCCAACCACTGGTCGAGAACGCGGTCCGGCACGGCTTGTCGCGCAAGCCGGGCACGGGCATGGTGTGCATCGAGGCCCGGGACGCGGGCGCGGAATGCCACATAACGGTGGAGGACGACGGAGTGGGGATGGATCCGGCCACCCTGACCGCGGGGATCGCCGAGTTGGCCGGGTCCACCGGCGATCCGGGCGACGATCCGGGCCAGCACGTCGGGCTGTCGAACGTCGACGAGCGACTCCGGTCGGTCTTCGGCGACGGCTTCGGCCTGGTCGTCGAGACCGGTGTCGGATCGGGTACGAAGGTGAGCATGCGGGTGCCGAAGTTCCACCCTGGCGTTCGGGCGGGCTCGTGACCGGCTCCGGCGGGCCCACTGCCACCGGCTTCCTCCGGGTGCTGGCGGTCGACGACGAGCCACCGGCGTTGGACGAGCTTGCGTACCACCTGCGGGCCGACCCCCGGGTGGCCCGGCTGCACACCGCCGGCGACGCCACCGAGGCGTTGCGGGTGCTCCGCGACGACGACGTGGACGTGGTCTTCCTGGACATCCGGATGCCCGGCCTGGACGGCATGGAGCTCGCCCGGGTGCTGCGTCGCTTCGCCCGACCTCCGGCGATCGTCTTCGTGACCGCCTACGACGACGGCGCGGCGGACGCCTTCGACCTGGGCGCCACCGACTACGTACGCAAGCCGGTGCGCGCGGAGCGGCTGGCCGAGGCGCTACGCCGGGTGGTCGGCTCACGGGTGGCACCCGCCCACCCCGCCGCGCTGGCCCGGGCCGAGGAGGATCCCACGATCCCGGTCGAGCTGGCCGGCACCACCCGGATGCTGCCCCGGTCGGCCGTGCGGTGGGTGGAGGCGCAGGGCGACTACGCCCGGCTGCACACAGCGGAAGGATCACACCTGGTGCGGGTGTCGCTGGCGACGCTCGCCGAGCGGTGGGCCGACGCCGGGTTCGTCCGGATTCACCGGTCGTACCTGGTGCAGCTACGGCTGATCGCCGAACTTCGCCTGGTCAACTCGGGGTACGTCGTGGTGGTCGACGGCACGGAGCTGCCGGTGAGCCGCCGACACACCCGGGAGCTGAAGGACCGGCTGGTTCGGGCCGCCAAGCAGGAGTGGAGCCGCTGATCGGCGGCGGTGTCCACCTGGTTTTCCACAGGCCCGGCGCGTTGTCCACAAGTTGTCCACAGCCCGCTTGACATTCCCGTCGGGCGGACGAGACTGCCGGGATGGCCGCCGAGGATGCACTGCCGGCACCCCGCCGACCCGAGCCCACCGGGACCGCCGACGAGTCCGGCGGGTCCGGACCGCCCGCGCGTACCCGGGTGGTGTTGGCCGAGGTGTCCCGCCGGCCGCACTGGCCGGCCGGTACCCACACCGAGCTGACCCAGCAGACCCGGGTCGGTGAGGCACTCGTCCGCGGCCTGGTCCGCGCTCAGCTGGCCCTCGCCCTGCAACTGTCGGCGGTGGTGATGGTCGGGTTGGGCGGGCTGCCCTGGCTGTTCGCCATCGCGCCCTCGGTCGGCCGGATGACCGTGTTCGGCGTCAACCTGCCGTGGCTGCTGCTCGGACTGCTCTCCTTCCCGTTCCTGGTCGCCGTCGGCTGGACGTACGTGCGGCTGGCCGAGCGCAACGAGCAGGACTTCACCGACCTGGTCCAGCGGCCGGAGCGCTGAGGTGGGCAACGACCTCGTCGTACCGGCGATCGTGGCGGTCACCCTGGTCACCGTCGCGATCGGCTTCTACGGGCTGCGGCTGGCCCGCACCACCTCCGACTTCCTGGTCGCCTCCCGGGTGGTCAGCCCCACCTGGAACGCCGCCGCGATCGGCGGAGAGTACCTGTCGGCGGCGAGCTTCCTCGGCGTCGCCGGACTCATCCTCAAGTACGGCGTCGACGTGCTCTGGTACCCGGTCGGCTTCGCCGCCGGCTACCTGGCCCTGCTGCTGTTCGTGGCCGCGCCGCTGCGCCGCTCCGGCGCGTTCACCCTGCCGGACTTCTGCGAGCTGCGGCTCGGGTCCCGCCGGCTACGGATCCTGGCCACTGCCTTCGTGATCTTCATCGGCTGGCTCTACCTGGTGCCGCAGTTGCAGGGGGCCGGTCTGACGCTGGCCACGCTGGCCGGTTCGCCGTACCCGGTCGGTGCGCTGGTGGTCGCCGCCGTCGTCACCGCAAACGTGGCGCTGGGCGGGATGCGGGCGGTCACCTTCGTGCAGGCGTTCCAGTACTGGCTCAAGCTGACCGCGCTCGCCGTACCGGCGATCTTTCTCGCGCTGCAGTGGCAGGCCGACGGTCGGCCGGCGGTGACGCCGCCCGACGGACCCACGTTCCGGACGGCGACCACCGTCGTGGTCGAGCACCGCGCCGTGCTCACCCTGCCCGACGGTCAGACCCGGGAGGTACGCCCCGGCGACGAGCTGAGCTTCGCCGAGGGTGAGCCGGTGCCGGAGGTCTCCGGCGTGGCCACCGGGGCCACCGACTGGCTGCTGCCCAGCGCCGCCGGCTCCGACGACCGAGGGCTGTTCGCCACGTACTCGCTGATCCTGGCCACCTTCCTCGGCACCATGGGGTTGCCGCACGTACTGGTCCGCTTCTACACCAATCCCGACGGCGCTGCCGCCCGCCGAACCACCCTGGTGGTGCTGGCTCTCGTCGGGGTCTTCTACCTGTTCCCCACGATCTATGGCGTGCTGGGCCGGATCTACACCCCGCAACTGCTGGTCAGCGGCCAGACGGACGCGGTGGTGGTGCTGCTGCCCGAGGCGGCGCTGGGTGCCGGGACCACCGGCCGCCTGCTGGCCGCCCTGGTCGCCGCCGGGGCCTTCGCGGCCTTCCTGTCCACCTCGTCCGGGCTGCTCACCAGCGTCGCCGGGGTGATCTCCACGGACGTGCTCGGGCGAGGATCGGTGCGCGGCTTCCGGCTGGCCACGGCGATCGCCGGGGTGGTGCCGACGGTCCTCGCCCTCAACGTCTCCGGGCTGGACGTCTCGCAGGTGGTTGGGCTGGCGTTCGCCGTGGCCGCGTCCAGCTTCTGCCCGCTGCTGGTGCTCGGCATCTGGTGGCGGGGGCTGACCGACGCCGGTGCCGCCGCCGGGATTCTCGTCGGTGGCGGTGCCGCCGTGGTGTCGGTCCTGGTCACCGTGCTCGGTCCGCCGCTGACCGGCTGGCCGGCCACCCTGATCGCCCAGCCGGCCGCCTGGACGGTGCCGCTGGCGTTCACCGTGATGTTCGCGGTTTCCCTGGCCACCCGCCGCCGCGCGCCGGCCGACATCGGCCGCACCATGCTCCGCCTGCACGCCCCCGACGCCCTCCGCTCATGACCAGGGCGGCGTGGGCTCCGCCTCGGGGAGGAGCCGGGGATCATTCCCCGGTCTGGCGGGATGCTGGTCGTGACCGGATACGGTCGGGCGCATGACTGGTGAGCACCCGGCGCTGGCGCTGCGCGGCCTGGCCAAGAGTTTCGACGGCAAGGTGGCGGTGGCCGGCGTGGATCTCGACGTCCCGGCCGGCTCCTTCTACGGGCTGCTCGGCCCGAACGGTGCCGGCAAGACCACCACCCTGTCGATGGCGGTCGGGCTGCTGCGGCCCGACGCCGGGAGTGCCTGGGTGCTCGGCCGCGACGTGTGGGCCGACCCGGTGACCGCGAAGCAGTTACTCGGCGTCATGCCGGACGGCGTCCGCCTGTTCGACCGGCTCAGCGGCGGTGAGCTGCTGGCTTACCACGGTCTGCTGCGCGGCATGGACCCGACCGTGGTCGACCAGCGGGCGGCGGAACTGCTCGACGTGCTCGCACTCGCCGACGCCGGCCGCACCTTGGTGGTGGACTACTCCGCCGGCATGAAGAAGAAAATCGGGCTGGCCTGCGCGCTGCTGCACGGACCCCGGCTGCTCGTACTGGACGAGCCCTTCGAGGCGGTGGATCCGGTGTCGGCGGCGCTGATCCGGGACATCCTCCAGCGGTACGTGGCCGGTGGCGGGACCGTGGTCTTCTCCAGCCACGTGATGGAGGTCGTGCAGCGGCTCTGCTCACACGTGGCGATCCTCGCCGAGGGCACCATCAAGCGGGTCGGCACCCTGGAGCAGGTACGCGGCGACCGTTCGCTGGAAGAGGTCTTCGTCGAGGTGGTCGGCGGGCGTACCGCCACGGGTGAGGAGCTGGCGTGGCTGTCCCGGTGACCGGACCGGCTACCCGGGCGCGGCCGGTCTCGGCGCGTCACTTCGTTCGGCTCAAGCTGCGGGTGATGGGCAACAACTTCCGTGGCCAGGGCTGGCGCGTGGCGCTGTTCCTGGTCGGCTCGCTGATCGGGCTCTGGTTCGCGGTCGGCGCCTTCTTCGGCCTGGCGGCGCCCGGGCTGGTTGGCGACGACCGGTACGCGTTGCTGGTCGCGTCCTTCGCCGGTGGGCTGACGGTCCTCGGCTGGCTGCTGCTGCCCCTGGTCTTCTTCGGGGTGGACGAGACACTGGACCCGGCGCGGTTCGCGCTGCTGCCGCTGTCCCGGCGCACCCTGGTCACCGGGTTGTTCGCGGCGGCGCTGGTGAGCGTACCCACGGTCGCCGTGCTGCTGGCCCTCTCCGGTCTGGTGGTCACCGCCGGTGTCTTTGGCGGCTGGTCGGCCGCCCTGGTCGCCGCCCTCGGGGTGGTCTGCGGGTTGCTCCTCTGCGTCGCCGGGGCCCGGGCGGTGACCAGCGCCTTCGCCTCCATGCTCCGCTCCCGCCGGGTACGCGACCTGGCCGCCGTGCTGCTCGCGGTGCTCGCCGCGCTGCTCGGCCCGCTGCAGATCGCCGGCGTGGCCGCGATCCAGGACACCGACTGGGACCGGCTCACCGGAGTGGCGACGGTGATCGGTTGGACTCCGTTCGGTGCTCCGTGGACCGTGGGTATCGACGTGGCGCAGGGTCGGGCCTGGGCCGCACCCCTGAAACTGCTGATCACCGTGGTGACGATCGTCGCGCTGCTGGCCTGGTGGTCACGCTCGCTGGAGTCGGCGATGGTGGGCGCGGCGAGCGCCGGCCCGAGTCGGGCGAGGCCCGGCGCCACCGGAGGGGTGGTGGCGCAGCTCTTCCCGCGTGCCGCCGGCTGGCTGCGCCGGGACCGGTTCGGCGCACTGGTCGCCCGGGAGGCCCGCTACTGGTGGCGGGACGCGCGACGACGCGCCAACCTGATCACCATCGCGGTGGTCGGTCTCTTCGTGCCGGTGATGGTCAACTTCGGTGGGCAGGGCTTCACGTTCGACAGCGAACAGGGCTTCAACGCGGTCGGGGAATCGTCGCCGGTGGTGGTCAGTGTCTCCATGCTCTTCGTCGGGCTGCTCGCCGCGGTGACGCTGGCCAACCAGTTCGGCTTCGACGGCAGCGCGTACGCGGCCAACGTGGTGGCCGGTGTGCCGGGCCGGGTGGAGCTGCGCGCCCGGATCACCGCGTTCTCCCTCTACGTGTTGCCGATGCTGGCCGTGGTCGCCGTGGTGATCGCGCTGGTGATCGGCGAGCCGACGTGGATCGGGTTCATGGCGGGTGCCCTGGTCGCCACCTACGGTGCCGGGCTGGCGGTCAACTGCCTCGTCTCCGTGCTGGGCGCGTACGCGTTGCCCGAGACCAGCAACCCCTTCGCCATGAACAGCGGTGCCGGGGTGGTCAAGGGTCTGCTGACCCTGCTGGCCATGGTCGCCACCGGCGCGATCGCCGTGCCCATGGTGCTCGCCGCGGCGCTGCTCGGCGACGCCTGGCTCTGGCTGGGCCTGCCGCTGGGCGTGGTCTACGGGGTCGGCGCGGCGCTGCTCGGCGCGTACCTGGCCGGCGACGTGCTGGACCGCCGCCAACCCGAACTCCTCGCCCTGGTCACCCCCCGCCGCTGACGCCCGGCGGGCCCCGCCGGGGAGCGACGTCGATTTGCCGTGCCGTGCTACCACCTGGAGGTACAACCGCGACCTGGTGGTGATCGCGTGGACGACGCAGGACCTCGACCTCGACCCCGGGCGGCCGCCGCGCCCGAGTTCGGACCGGATCCGATCGATTTCACCGGCGGAGCCGACGACCCGGCGCTGTTCGTGGATGACGAGTTCCTCCCGTGGCACGACGTCGACCTGTCCGAAGCCGGCGAGCCGCTGAGCGACGAGGAACCTCCCGGCCCTCCGGATCCGATCCCCTGGTGGATCATCCGCGGCGAGCAGATCGACGCGACCGCGCTGGAGAATCAGCAGACCCTCCGCGAGCGGGCCAGGCGGCTCGGTGGGTCGGCCGGTTACGACACCTTCTGGGGCTTCGTGGATGCCGAACCGGTGTCGGTGCTGCCCACGGTCCGGGCCGCGATTCGGCTACGGCGGGACGGTGAGCGTCAGCGACTGAACGGGCCGCGACCACGTCCGCTCATGATCGGCGTGGTCGTGGCCGCCGCAGCCGCGTTCGGCATCGCCGGGCTGGTGGCCGCCGCCACGAGCCTGGTCCTCGGGGTCTTGTCGGCGCTGCTCGTCCTGCGCTTCGCCGCTGCGTCCCGCACCGCCGCCCTCAGCGCCGCCGTCCCGACCGTGGCGTGCGTCGCGGTGTCGACCATGCCCACGGTCGACGGAACCCGGTGGTACGACCTCCTCGTGGGAATGGCGTTCGCCGGCGCCGGCCTGGTCGCCGCCGCACTATGGCCGTTCGCGCGGGCCTGGCGCGCCGAGCGGCTCCGATGGCGCGAACCCGACACGGCTCTGGTCGCCGCTCTGCTGGAATTCGGCGACCGTGTCGAGTTGAGTCCCGCCCCGGCGGGCCGGCGCCACGCGGTGACGGAACTCGACCGAGTTGCGCAGCGGTTCGAGCTGGCGTGGCCTCGCGAGAACCGAACCGGCGTCGACATCACCGATCGGCAGCTGCGGGCGTGGGCCGGCCGGATCCGCGCGGAGACGCGGGAGCTGCAGCGCCTGTGCGCGTTCGGCGCCCCGCAGACGATCGCCCTGCTCATGTGCACGTACGAGCTGATCCAGGCGATCGTCAACCGCTACCCGCTCACCAGCCACGAGGAGGCGTGGATCCGGCACGGCAGCTGGCGCCGACCACCGACGTCAGCCCTCGGCCGACTGTGGGCGCGCAGCCGACAGTCCGCTCGGTACGTACGCCAGTGCCTGCTCGCCGGTCTCATCGCGATCGCCGCGCTGCTTCTGCTGGCGGTCACGGTGTGGCCCGCGGTGCCGCCTTTCATCGGCACGCACGTCTCCGCTGAACTCGGCTCGGCGCTGAGCTTCGATCCGACCGTGCGACTGTTCGTCGCGGGGATCAGCCTGTCGATGTTTCCCCTCGCCGGGCGCGCGTTCACCCGTAGACGCTGACCTCCGGTCACCGGGCTCCGGCCCGCGAACCGGACAGGCGGGTCAGAATGTTTCACGTGAATCATGAGCCGGGTGCCCAGATCCACCACACCGACCCGTTCGCCGCGCCGGCCGACCAGCGTTCGCCGGTACGCCGGCTGCGGGGTCGGCTCGCCGTACCGGTGACGCTCTGGACGGCGCCCGGACCGGCCGGTCTGACGGTGTCGTCGACCCTGGTCGCCGACGGTGAGCCGGGGAGGTTGCTCGGTCTCATCGACGCCGAGTCGGAGCTGTGGGCGGCGGCCGAGGAGGCGGGCAGGTTCGCCGTGACGCCCCTCAACCCGTCGCACCGGCAACTCGCCGACCGGTTCGCCGGCCTGTTCCCGTCGCCGGGCGGTCTCTTCGCCATCGGCGACTGGGACGACACCCCCTACGGACCGGTCCCGGTCGACGCGGGCGGCTGGGCCGGCTGCCGCCTCGACGGCGCCCGGGAGTACGGCTGGGGCCTGCTGGTCGAGGCGACCATCGAGCGGGTGGAGCTCACCGAGGGGCCGGAGCCGCTGCTGCACCACCGGGGACGCTACCGGGAACTCGCCTGACAGCCCCGGGAAGATCAACGAGCCGCTCCTTATAGGCTGACCAGTCATGAAGGTTGAGCAGCGCTTCGGTCCCGGTCACCGCGTCCTGGTCACCGGCGGCGCCGGTTTCGTGCCCTCGCACCTGGTGGATTCCCTGGTCGGGCGCGGCTGCACGGTCGTCGCCCTCGACAACTTCGTCACCGGGTCGAAGGAGAACGTCGCACACCTGCTCGACACGCCGAACTTCACCCTGGTGGAGGCCGACGTCTCCGACGGCCTGCCCGCCCACCCGGCGCTGGCGGAACGGTTCGACGCAATCCTGCACATGGCCTCGCCGGCCAGCCCGACCGACTTCGAGAAGCTGCCGGTGGAGATCCTGCGGGTCGGCTCGGTGGCCACCCTGCACCTGCTGGAGCGGGCCGCCGCCGACGGCGCCCGGTTCCTGCTGGCCTCCACCTCCGAGGCGTACGGCGACCCGAAGGAGCACCCGCAGCGAGAGACGTACTGGGGCAACGTCAACCCCATCGGCATCCGCAGCGTCTACGACGAGGCCAAGCGCTTCTCCGAGGCCGCGACGATGGCGTACCGCCGCAGCCGGGCGGTGGACACCGCCATCGTCCGCATCTTCAACACCTACGGGCCGAGGATGCGACCGGACGACGGGCGCGCCATTCCGACCTTCATCTCCCAGGCGCTCCGCGGCGAACCGATCACCGTGCACGGCACCGGCAACCAGACCCGCTCCATCTGCTACGTGGCGGACCTGGTGCGGGGCATCCTGCTGCTGCTCGACTCGACCGAGAGCGGGCCGGTGAACTGCGGCACCGAGCACGAGATGAGCATGCGGGAGCTGGCCGAGACGATCGTGTCACTCTGCGACAGCCGGTCTGAGGTGACGTACGTCACCCGCAGTGCCGACGATCCGGAGATGCGTCGTCCCGACCTCACCCTCGCCCGGGAAGCGCTCGGCTACGAACCCACCGTCGCCCCGGAGGAGGGGCTGCGGCGCACCATCGAGCACTTCCGCCAGCGGCTGGGATAGGCGACGCCGACGGCGCACGGTTGTCGGTAGGGGCGACACTGGCTCCCGCTGCGTACCCTGAGTTACATGTCAGCGACCATTCCCGCCGCACTGCCGGCCCCTCACCTGCACCGCAGCTCCGGCCGTGCGGCGGTGCCGGGCCCAGGACGCGGTGGCCGGGCCGGTGGGCCGGCCGACACCCGGTGGTACCCGGCGTACGACGACGAGTCGCTCCCACCGAGCGACCCGGGGGGACCACGCGGCCCGGTGGGTCCCGGTGGTCCCGGTGGCGGTCCCCCACCCCGACGGCGGCGACCGCACTGGCGCCGCATCGCGCTGGTGGCCGGTGTCGCCGTGCTGGTGCTGGCGCTGATCGGCGGCACCGGTGCCTGGTTCTACGCCCGCAGCCTCGACAAGAACATGGCCCGCACGGATCCCTTCTCGGAGATCACCGGCGGTCGTCCGGCCAAGGCGGTGAACGGTGCCTTGAACATCCTGCTGGTGGGCACCGACTCGCGGGATCCGGACGCGCCGATGGACCGGGCCGGTGAGTGGCGGGCCGACACGATCATCGTCATGCACATTCCGGCCGACCACAAGCAGGCGTACCTCGTCTCCATCCCACGTGACCTGTACGTGCCGATCCCGGAGAGCGCCGGTGCCGAGTGTGACAGCGGTCAGCGACGCAAGATCAACGCGGCGTTCGCGTTCGGTGGGCTGCCGCTGGCGGTACGCACGGTCGAGTGCTTCACCGACGTGCACATCGACCACGTGATGGCGATCGACTTCGCCGGCTTCAAGCAGGTCACCGACGCCCTCGGCGGAGTGGACCTGAAGGTCGAGCGGACCATCACCTCGATTCACAAGCCGTACCGGAAGTTCACCAAGGGCACCAACCACATGAACGGCACCGAGGCGCTGGACTGGATCCGTCAGCGCAAGCAGTTCCCGGACGGTGACTTTGCCCGGATGCGTCATCAGCAGGAGTTCCTCCGGGCGCTGATGGACAAGGCGGCGAGCACGGGCACGCTGACCAACCCGAAGAAGCTCAACGCCTTCCTCAGGTCGGTCACCGACGCGGTCACCGTCGACCAGGGCTTCTCGCTGACCGACATGGCCGTGCAGTTCCGCAATCTGCGCGGCGAGAACCTGACCTTCGTCACCAGTCCGCACCTGGGCAGCCAGACCATCAACGGCGAGTCGGTGGTCGTCTCCGACCGGGAGAACGCCCTGGCCATGTACCGGGCGATGTCCGGAGACACGATGGCCGACTGGATGCGGGCCAACAAGCAGTCGACCACCGAGAACGGCTGACCACGACCGAAGGACCAAGGGTGACCCGGAACGGCCCGGTGCTGCGGCTCGCGGGCCGAGGGGTGCGGCGATGGTGCGGATCGCGCCTCGGCTGAGCATCTGCTGTGAACCAACAGCCGAACGTCTATTTCGTTCTGGACGGTCGGCCATTTCAGCAGGATGACGCGGCGGAGAACGTGAACTGGACGCCACGCGAACTCGCCACCACGGGAATGCGTACGTAAAGTGTTCCCGCCCCCCAATGCGAACACGAGCTGGAGCACGAATGCCGGTTCACAGCCCCTCTCTGCTCGAGCCGCCTCGCGCGTCCGCCGCCCCGCCGACCCGACCGAGCGGCGGCTCCGGCAAGTCCGCCAAGAAGCGCACCCGGCGCAAGGACCCCCTCTGGGCCCGACTCACCGTGATCTTCGGTGCCGCGCTGATGATGACCAGTGGTGTGGCCATCGTCGGCAGCAAGGCGTTGATCAGTCAGGCCACCGGCAGCATCGCCCAGCGCAACCTGCTCGGCGACGCCGGCAAGACCAGCGCGGAGGGCGGGGCCGACCTCAAGGGCCCGATCGACATGCTGCTGCTGGGAGTGGACGCCCGGGAGCGATGGGCGGCCGACGACGTACGCGCGGACAGCATCATCGTGCTGCACATTCCGGCGACCCACGACCAGGCGTACCTGATCTCGATCCCGCGGGACACCGAGGCGCGGATCCCGGCGTTCGAGAAGACCGGCTACCCGGGCGGCGTCGGCAAGATCAACGGCGCGTTCCAGGCGGGCGCACAGAACGGCGGCGGCTGGGAGGGCGGTGCCCAGTTGATGGCCCAGACCATCAAGGGCATGACGGGGGTCAGCTTCGACGGCGCGGCGATCATCAACTTCGGTGGCTTCAAGAACGTGATCGACGCCCTCGGCTCGGTGCGCATCTGCCCCAAGCAGGAGGTCACGTCGATCCACATGTCGTACGTCGACGGCAAACCGATGTGGAACGCGGACGCCAAGAAGACCGGCAAGCCGCGCACCCCGGTGGTGCACAAGAAGGGCTGCCAGGAGATGGAGGGCTGGGCGGCCCTGGACTTCTCCCGGCAGCGGTACGGCCTCAAGAACAGCGACTACGACCGCCAGCAGAACCAGCAGCAGCTGATCAAGGCGATGGCCAAGAAGGCCACCCAGAACGGCAGCCTGACCAACCCGGTCAAGCTGAACGAGCTGGTCAAGGCGGCCGGCAAGGCTTTCATTCTGGACACCGGTGGGGTGCCCGTCGAGGACTTCGTCTTCACCATGCGCGGGGTCACCGGCAATGAACTGATCATGCTGAAGACCAACGGCGGCACGTACAACGCCAAGGGCAACGGCACCGAGGCGCTCAGCGAGCAGACCCTGGACATGTTCCGGGCGGTCCGACAGGACAAGCTCGCCGAATTCGTCTTCTACAACCCCGAGGTCATCTCCTCCCGGAAGTGACCCGACGGCAGGTGGCGATGTCGCGAACCACCGTCACCCAACGTGTCCGTTCCGTAGCCTGACATGAAGCAGATTCATGTCGCTGCGGGAGGGACGTCACGGCCAGAACGGGACGGGCGGGCGGAAAGCGGGCATCCGGGCACGGCTCCGGACGGCCGCGGTGGCCCCGCGTACTGCTCGGGATCGGGCTGGCGGTGGTGCTGCTGACCACGCTCGCCGTGGTGGGCATCCGGGTGCTCGCCGACCGGTACGAACGCACGATGACCCGGGCGGAGCTGCTCGACCCGAGCGCCCGCGCCGACCGCACCGACCTGGACGGCCCCCTCAACTACCTGCTCGTCGGCTCGGACCGGCGGCCCGGCGACACCGCCGCCGAGCAGCGCACCGACACCATCCTGATCGTGCACGTGCCGGCCGGGCTACGCGAGGGTTATCTGGTCTCCGTCCCGCGCGACCTGCTGGTGGCCATCCCACCGGGCGGCGGCTATCCGGGTGGCGAAGACAGGATCAACACCGCGTACGAGTACGGCGGGGGCGGCGAGGCTGGCGCGCACCTGCTCTCGGCCACCCTGGCCCGGCTCACCGGCATCCGCTTCGACGGTGCCGCGCTGGTGGATTTCGCCGGCCTGCGGAACGTGATCGATCTGCTCGGCGGGGTCGAGATGTGCGTACGCGAGGAGGTGCGATCGATCCACACCGACCGGGTCTTCCGTCCCGGCTGTCAGCGGATGGACGGCGCGCAGGCGTTGGACTACGTGCGTCAACGGTACGACCTGCCGGGCGGTGACTACGACCGGCAGACCCACCAGCAGCAGTTGCTGGGGGCGATGCTGGAACGTGCCGGCGAGACCCGGCTGCGCAGCGATCCGGTCCGACTGCATCGGCTGATCGGGGCGGTCGGCGACTCGCTGACCGTGGACACCAACGGGGTGCCGGTGGAGGACCTGCTGCTGGCGCTGCGCGGCCTCGCCACCGACGGGCTACGGGGCGTGCAGGTGCCGTCCTATCCTCAGATGATCGACCAGGTGTCGTACGTGCGGCTGGACAACGGCGGTGAGGGGCTGTTCGAGGCGGTCCGCGGCAGTCGGATGCCGGACTGGGCAGGTGCCCATCCACGCTGGGTGACCCGGCTCTGAAGGGTCGACGGGCGCGGTCTGCGGCAGGGCCTCGCGGTCCGGTCGCGGGAGGCCGTGTGACGAGGTTCTAGGCTTGGTACCCGTGTTCGGACCTCAGATACCCACCGTGACCATCTCCGAGATCAACGATGAGACCTACCTGCTCGACGTCCGGGAGGACGACGAGTGGGCGGCCGGTCACGCCCCCGGCGCGCACCACCTGCCGATGATGGAACTGCCCGCCCGCCTGGCCGAGGTGCCGACCGACCGGGACGTGGCGGTCATCTGCCGCTCCGGCGGTCGCTCCGCCCAGGTCGTCGCCTATCTCCTGCGTAACGGCTGGGAGCAGGTCAGCAACGTCACCGGCGGGATGGGCGACTGGGCGGCCGCCGGACGGCCGGTGATCGGCTCCGACGGGCAGCCGGGTCGGGTCCTGTAGGGAAGCACGCCGATGGACGGCCCGCTCGTGTTCGCCCACCGTGGCGCCTCGTACGACCTGCCGGAACACACTCTCGCCGCCTATCTGCGCGCGCTCGACGAGGGCGCCGACGGCCTGGAGTGCGACGTCCGGCTGACCCGCGACGGGCACCTCGTCTGCGTGCACGACCGGCGACTGAACCGAACCAGCAACGGCCGTGGTCTGGTCAGCGCCCGTACCCTCGCCGAGCTGGAGCAGTTGGACTTCGGTTCCTGGCATCCGGGCGGTGTCCCGGCCAACGGCGACGAGGTGCTGGACGACTCGCACACCCGGCTGCTCACCCTCGAACGGTTGCTGGAGGCCGTGCTCGCCGCCGGCCGGCCCGTCCGGCTGCTGGTCGAGACGAAGCACCCGTCCCGGTACGGCGGCGACGTGGAGCGCCGCCTGGTCGCCCTGCTGCACCGGTACGGCCTGGTCGAACCACACCCGGACGCACCGGTGCAGATCACCGTGATGTCCTTCTCCCCGCTGGCGATACGCCGGATCCGGATGCTGGCCCCCGCGCTGCCGACCGTACTGCTGCTGGAGGTGCTGCCCCGCTGGCTGCCGCTGGGCCGGCTGCCGTTCGGTGCCGGCATCGCCGGCCCGGGGATCGCGCTGGTCCGCGCCCGCCCCGCGTTGGTGCCGGCGCTGCGGGCGGCCGGCAGCCAGGTCTACGTCTGGACCGTGAACGAGCCGGCCGACCTCGACCTGGTACTGACGGCCGGGGTGGACGGCGTCATCACCGACCGCCCGGCGCAGACTCTCGCCCGGCTGCACCGGTAGGTGCGACCCGGCAACCCGGTGGTGGAGGCGAGGCGGCCGCCCCGGGGGTGCCCGGGAACACGAGAGGCGGTGCACACTCGGGTCATGCCCGACCGCACCGACTACTCGGCTCTCATCGCCGGGCACACCGTCGTCATCGACATGATCAACTCCGGTGACGCGGGTCTGCCGGTCCTGAACCAACTGCTCCGGGTGGCCCAGCCGGCCCTCGGCGCCGCCGGGATGGCGTTCGTGGAGTTCGCGCCCAGTGGTGGCCGGGTGATCGCCGCCACCGGGGCCGCCGAGTGGACCGTCGGCCGGCCGCTGCTCCCCAACGATCCGGTCACGATCTGCCTGCTGGCCGGTCCACGGGTGCAGTGCGTACAAACCGACCAGCTCACCAACGCGCTCGCCGACGAACTCGCTGAACGCGGCCTGCGGCGGATGGTCGTCGCCCGAGCGGAGATCGGCGGGCACACCGTTGGCAGCCTGCATGCCCTCTACCACGCCGGCGACGAGGACCCGAGCGCCGAACAACGCGGCGTGGTCGGCTACCTCAGCGCCTGCATCGCCCACATGTACGGCGACCAGAGCGGCCTGCCGGTCCACGGCGACGGTCCGGTGGTGGCAGCACTCGCCGACGGGTTGGCCGTGGTCGACCGGGACGCGCACGTACGGCTCTGGAACCCGGCCGCCGCTCAGGTGACCGGCCGCTCCACCGCCGACGCCATCAATCAGCCACTCCCCTTCCCGCTGCCGCCGTCCGGGCAGGTGCTCGACCACCGCCTGCCGAACGGGCGCTGGCTGCGGATCACCTCTGGTGAGCTGCCCGGGCCCGGCGCCCTGCGGGTGGTCACCTTCCGGGACACCACCGACCAGCAACGGCACGACCACGAACGGGACCTCTTCGTCGCGGTCACCAGCCATGAACTGCGCACTCCGGTGACCGTGATCAAGGGCTACGCGGACACCCTCACCGACCACTGGGAGTCGCTGAGCGAGACCGACCGGCGGCAGGCGGCACGGGTGATCGGGCAGCGGGCCAACGAGTTGGCCCGCCTGCTCGACCGGCTGCTCTCCTCGGCGGCCGAGGCGTGGCCGGGTGACGGGCCGCCGGCCCCGTTCGACCTCGGCGAGACGCTGCGGGCGGCCGTCACCGACCTCCCCACGGAGCTGCGTCGTCGGACCACCCTCCAGGTGCCGGCCGAGTTGCCCAGGGCGATCGGGCACCGGCAGAGCCTGGCCACCGTGCTCACCGAACTGCTCACCAACGCCGGAAAGTACTCCCCACCCGACTCCCCGATCGACGTCACCGCCGGTGCCGACGGCCAGACCGTCTGCTTCCGGGTCAGCGACCGGGGCATCGGCGTACGCCCGGAGCACGTCGAACGGGCGTTCGACCGCTTCTGGCAGGGTGACTCCGGCGACCGGCGTCGCTATCCCGGCACCGGTCTCGGCCTCTATCTCGTCCGCCGGATCGTTGAACAACAGAATGGGTGGGTATTCCTTCGACCGAGAAACGGTGGGGGTACGGTCGCAGAGGTGCGGCTGCCCCGCAGGTGACAGTGGGGGTCACGGGGCGAAAGAGGGGCGGAAGTGGCGACGACAGCGGTCGAACGGGCGTGGTGCGTGGTGGTGCCGCACCACGCCAGTGGTGCGCGCATCGCCCGGCATCGGCTCGCCGCCGAGCTGGCCGGGGCCGTCTCCCCGGCGGTGCTGGCGGATCTGGTGGCGGTTCTGGCTGAGCTGGTGGGCAACGCCGTGCGGCACGCTGACCCGTTACCGGGAGGCGTGGTCCGGGTCGCCTGGCGGCTGCGCTGCACGCCCGAGGGGCCGCAGCTGCGGCTGCGGGTCACCGACGGCGGTGCCGCGTGCCGCCCGCAGATCCGCCCGCCGAACATGGAGGCCGCCGACGGCCGTGGCCTGCACATCGTCTCCGGCCTGGCGAGCGGCTGGGGCGTGGAGCGCGACGGTCTCGGGCAGAGCGTCTGGGCCGACTTCGACCCGGTCGGTGACCGGTCGGCGCTGGTGCCGACCGGCTGAACCGGCCGGTCTAGCATCCGGTGCCGTAGCGGCGGCCCGGACTCCGCGTCGGCTCGACCGAGGGCGTCGACCCACGCGCTAGGCTGTCTCGCCGTGAGCAAGCGTCGAAAGAACCAGCGAGCCGTCACCGGCCCCGGCAAGCGGGAACGGATCCGGGACGTCTTCGTCCCCCGGCCCTTCGAAGGGCTGGCCGACGAGCCCGAATGGATCGCCCTGCGGGAGCTGGTGCCCGCCGCCTCCGCGCCGCTGCGGCTCACCCAGGAACTCGTCGACGAGTACGGCGACCGGCCGGTCACCCTGGCCACCGTGCTGCCGATGGCCGCTCCGGCGATGAGCCGGCAGGACGGGCACGTCTTCGTCGGGCTCCAGCGCCATCTCCAGTCCGGCGACGTCTCCCGCGACCTGGCCGAGTCGCTGCTCTGCGCGCTGCGCACCGCTCCCGGCGCCCCGGTCGCGGTGCCACCGCTACCCGGCCCGGGTCCCCGGCTGCAGGACATCCTGGTCGACGGTCCGCTGGAGATCAGCCTGCACGAGGGCTTCGAGTTCTGGCTGGTGCCGGAGGCCGCCGACGATCCGACCGTGCAGGCCTCCCTGGAGCGGGCCAACGCCGCGATCTATCCCACGGTGCGGCTGGCGTCCGCGCGCGCCGCGTACTGGTGCCGGGTACCGGAGAAGGCCCACGTCCGCTGGGTGCTCCCCGAGGCCGAGGAGGCCGCCCTGGACGCCCTGGCCCGGCTCGGCGCGGCCGGCTCGCTGACCCTCGGCGAGGAGACCCGGTTCGCCGGCATGTTCCGTGCCCACGGGCGGCTGGTGCCGGTCTGGGACCTGCCCGAGGAGGTCCCGGCCGGCGACTGGGAACAGCCGGTCGCCGACTTCGCCAAGCGGTACGCCGACGCCCTGGCCGATTCCGCCCCGCTGGACGCCGCCGCCCGCCGGTCCCGGCAGGGACTGCTCGGCCGCCAGCTCACCCTGCGCTGACCGCGCCCGGTTGTTAATAAGGGGCCCTTGCTCTACCGCAGGCGTTAAGAAGGTGCCCTTCCTTGCTCTCGGAGCAGCGGGCAAGACATGCAACGGGGGCCGCCTCGCCCCGAACCCAGCTCCGAGCCGGCGATCGGGATGAGTTCGATCCCGGCCCGCTCCAACTGGGCGTTGGTCTCGACGTTGCGCTCGTAACCGACGCAGAGGCGGGGCGCGAGCGCCAGGGTGTTGTTGCCGTCGTCCCACTGCTCCCGCTCGGCGGTCACCGGGTCGAGCCCGGTGTCGATCACCCGTAGCCGGTCCAGGTCCATGGCGTCGGCGGCGGCCCGCAGGAACGGTGCCGGCCCGTCCACCCGCGGGTCATCGCCGTCGGTGCCGGCGATGACGGTGTACGCCGACAGGGTGCTGGCCACGTTCGGGTACATCAGCACCGCGTCGACGTCGACCATCGTGCAGATGGTGTCCAGGTGCATCGTGGCCCGTTCCTGGGCGATCGGCACGACGAGGATGGTGTGCGCCAGGCCGGCCGCGAAGACCCGCCGCGCCAGGCGCTCGGCACCGGCGGGCGTCGTCCGCTCACCGACCCCGACGGCCAGCACCCCGGGTGCCAGCAGCAGCACGTCGCCCCCTTCCAGGGGTTCCAGACCTGGTCGGTAGACGAACTCGGTACCGGCGAACCGGGGATGGTGTCGATAGATCGCATCGGTCAGCGTGGTCTCCCGCCGCCGGGCGGGCATCGCCAGACTCGTCACGCCGACCCGGTCACCGATCCACAGTGACGAGTCGCGGGTGAACAGCAGGTTGGGTAGCGGATCGATGATGAAGTCGTGCCGGTCCATCAGGGTGTAGACGAGCCCACCCCGGCGCTCCCGTCCCAGCCGCAGCTCCTCGTGGGCCAGTCCGGCGACGAGAACGTCGGCCAGCGCGGCCGGGTCGAGATAGGCCAGGTGCGCGCCGACCCGGGCGCGCAGGGTGTCGCCCAGCCGGGGCGAGTTGAGCACCTCCTCGGTCAGCTCGGTCCGGGCGTCCGGCACGGCCAGCGCCTCGGTGAGCAGGTCGGTCAGGTAGAGCACTTCGACGCCGCGTTGCCGCAGGGCCGCCGCGAAGGCGTCGTGCTCCTCCTGCGCCCGGCCCACCCACGGAATCGCGTCGAAGAGCAGCGAGTCGTTGTTGCGCGGGGTGAGCCGGGCGAGTTCCGGCCCCGGCCGGTGCAACAGGACGGTGCCGAGTCGACCGACCTCACTGTCCACGAAGTGGCTCACCCTCGCAGCGTAGGGCAGGGTTTGGCGGTATCCGGTAAAACAACCGTGGGTGAATATGGCATTCATCCACAGTCATTCCGGCGCTCCGGCTTGCCGACCACCGGGACTGGCAACGTAGGGTAGTGAGAAAGTAACTTCGAGGGACCTTTTGCCGGAGGTCGCGATGACTGTCTTCCCCGCTCGTCGAGCCGTACCGTCCGCCAGGGCGCTGCCGCCCGTGGCGGTGCCGCACCCCCGGGTCGAGTCTCCCGGGGTGGTCGCGACCCCTCGCCCGTCCCCGTTGGAGTGGGCACGTCGGCGCCGGGCCGAGCGGGGCGCCCGACGGCTGGAGGCGGCCGGTGCCCGCGCCCTCGGCCAGCTCAACCACCTCGGGCCGGCGTGGCACGTCATCGACTGGCCCCGCACCGACGCGGCCGACGTCCTGCTCGACGACAACGCCGACAACCGGGCCGGGTTCCTGGCCATCGGCCCGAGCGGACTCTTCGCCGTCACCATCGCCGACCACGGTCGGGCCCGTGTCCTGGTGGCCGGCGACGTGGTGCAGATCAACGGTAAGCGCCCGCCGTACGTTGCCGAGGCCCGCCGCGACGCCCGGCGCGCGAGCAAGGCACTGACCGCGGCCGTCGGCCATCCGATCCCGGTGACGCCGGTGCTCACCTTCGTGGGTTCCGGCGTCATCAGCGTCTACGGCCTTCCGAAGGACTGCCTCATGGCGACCCACCGGGAGCTCGACCGGCTGCTCGTGGCCGGCGGCAACCGGATCAGCCCGGCCACCGCCGAGAAGCTGTCCCGGGTCGCCCAGCACCCCAGCACCTGGGGAAACGGCGACTACCCGCCGGCAGCCGACTACCGGTGGTACGACCACGGCCGAACGGCCGCTGACAAGCCGGCCGGCCGCCGGTAACGTCAGCGGCGACGCCACGCGGCCGGGCACGGCTCAGCTCGCCGGCCCGCGCCGTCGCCGACCGGGCACTGATCAACACCGACGGCACCTGACGCCAACGCGGTCGGCGGTCCCTGCCGCGACCGGCTAGCGTGGACGTACCGTCGGTGTGCATAGGAGGCTCGGTGGCCCACGTCGAACTCTCGCTCTCGGAAGTGTTCCCGCCCTCCGTGGGGACACCGACAGAGCCGGGGTACGACAACATCAGCCGCTGGTCGGCGACGGTTTCCAGCGCCGAAGAGCCCTGCCTGCTGATCGACGCCGAGACCCGGGTGCTGGCCGTCTCGACCGCCGGTTGCGAGCTGCTGGGGCTGGGCGCGCCGGAGGACGTGATCGGTCTGCCACTGCTCGAGGGCGGGCTGCGGCTGCTGGATTTCACCGCCTACCGGGGCGAGCTGGCCGAGCCGGAGATCGACAAGATCCCACCCCTGCTGGCGCTCACCTCCGGGCGCCTGGCCCGGGGTCTGCTGCGGATCGAGGCGGCGGAGGAGGGCACGCCCGACGCGACCGTCGACGCCATCTCCACACCCGTGGTCACCGACGGCACGGTCGCCGGCTCCCTCACCTTCTTCTCCGAGGTCTGAACGCTCCCGTGCCGCTCATCCCACCCCGCCAAGCCGGCGTCGGTCGGCCGGTCGGCACGCCCCGACGGTCGGTCGCCGCAATCGCGCTGACGCTGCTCCTGCTGACCGCATGCGGCGAGCCCCCGGAGCTACGCGACGGGGCGCGAGGGCTGCCGACGCTGGCGCCCACGGCGACGCCCGGCACGTCGGCCACCCCCACGTCACCACCCGTCGGCGGGCTGCCCGGTGCCGGTCTTCCCCGACCCACGACCGATCCCGGACTGGTCGCGGTCGCCTGTCAGGGTGGCCCCACCGGGCAACGGATCATCGATCTGGTCCGTGGGCGCGGTGGGATGCTTCCCCGCAACGCGCGGGTCAGCGTCCGCACAGGGCCGTTGTGCGCTGCGGACTGGCAGTTCACCACCCTCGACGTGGCCGGGTACGAGCCGCTCCAGGTGGTCACCCGTGATCGAGCCGGAACCCTGCGCCTGGTCACCGCCGGCACCGACGTGTGCACGGTCGAGGTACGGGTGGCCGGCCCCGCCGGTATCCAGACCCTCGCCTGCGGCAGCGACGGCGGGGGTCCTCCGGTGCCAGTTCCCTCGACGACACCATCACCCACGCCGTCGGGCACGCCATCGGGGTCGTCGCCCTCGCCGTCGGGATCGTCGCCGACGCCGGGTGCGTAGGCTGAGCGTATGCCGGGAACGCCACCGACACGCTTCGTCTACCTCGGGCCCGAGGGCACCTTCGCCGAGCAGGCGCTGCGTACCGTGCCCGCCGCCGAACGGGGCAGCCGCACGCCGGCCCGCAGCGTCGGTGAGGCGTTGGAGGCCGTCCGCGCGGGCGAGGCCGACGCGGCCCTGGTGCCGCTGGAGAACTCCATCGGTGGCGCGGTCGGGGTGACCCTCGACGAGTTGGCCGAGGGGGAGCCGTTGGTCATCACCCGGGAGGTGATCCTCCCGGTCGAGTTCGTGCTCGGCGCACGCCAGGGGACCATGCTGCCGTCGGTACGCAGCATCGCCGCGCACCCCCAGGCGTCCACCCAGTGCCGGGGCTGGTTGCGTACGCACCTGCCCGACGCGGTCGTGGTGGACGTGCTGTCCAACGGCGCGGCGGCGGCCGGCGCGGCCAATGGCGAGTACGACGCGGCGATCTGCGCCCCCATCGGTGCGAGCCGACACCGGCTCGCCGTGCTGGCCGACAAGATCGCCGATCACCCCGACGCGGTGACCCGCTTCGCACTGCTGTCGAGGCCCGGCCCTCCTCCACCGCCCACCGGCGACGACGTGACGTCACTCGCCGTCTACATCGCCCACGACCGGGTGGGCGCGCTGCTCTCCGTGCTGATGGAGTTGGCGGTCCGGGGCGTCAACCTGACCCGGATCGAGTCCCGGCCGACGGGCGAGGCGCTCGGCCGCTACGTGTTCTTCCTCGACTGCACCGGTCACGTCGCCGATGCCCGGCTCGGCGAGGCCCTGCAGGGCCTGCGCAGGGTCTGCGCCGACGTGCGCTTTCTCGGCTCGTACCCCCGGCATCGATGGGACCGGACGAGCGGCGATCGGCCGGTCGCCGCTCCGGCGGGGCTCTCCGACGCCGACTACACCGACGCCGCCGCCTGGCTGGCCCGACTGCGGGCCGGCGAACTCACCTGAGCGACCCGGCCACCGGACCAGATCGCCGGCCGCGCTGAGCCGGCAGGGCGGTTCAGCGCGTCGTCAGCCCCAGCCCAGCTCGTGCAGGCGCGCGTCGTCGATGCCGAAGTGGTGGGCGATCTCGTGCACCACGGTCACGGCCACCTCGTCGACCACGTCGTCGTCCGTGTCGCAGATGCGCAGGATGGGGTTGCGGTAGATGAGGATGCGGTCCGGCAGTACGCCCGCGTAGTCCCAGCCCCGCTCGGTCAACGCGTGTCCCTCGTAGAGGCCGAGCAGGTTCTCACCGGGCGGCGGATCATCCTCCACCAGAATCACCACGTTGCTCATCAGCGCCAGCAGTTCCTCCGGAACCTCGTCCAGCGCCTCCCCCACCAACTCCTCGAACCGCTCACGCCCCATCTCCACCGCCACGCCCCCATTCTTCCCCACCCCACCCGCGATCTTGCATTTCCGGTCGCCGTGAAGCGGCGCAGAGGCCGCGCAACGGCGACCGGAAAGTGCAAGATCCGGCGGGGCTAGGTGGGGTCAGGAGGTCAGGCGGGCGGTGAGGGTGATCTCGGCGCCGGGCGAGAGCAGGCGGGAGATCGGGCAGTTCTGCTTGGCGGTCTCGGCCAGCTTGGCGAACTGCGCCTCGTCGATGCCGGGCACCTCGCCGACGGTGTCCAGCTCGATCCGGGTCACGGTCATCCCGGCGTCGGTCTTGTCGAGGTGCACCTTCGCGGTGGTCTCCACGGAGGTGGGCGTCGTGCCGGCGTCGGCGAGAGCCTTGGAGAAGGCCATCGAGAAGCAGCCGGCGTGCGCGGCACCGATCAGCTCCTCGGGGTTGGTGCCCTCACCCTCCTCGAAGCGGGACTTGAAGGAGTAGTTCCCTTCCAGCCCGCCCTTGCCGGTGCGGATGGTGCCGGACCCCTCGGTGAGGTTGCCCTGCCAACGTGCGGAAGAAGTGCGGATAGGCATACACCTGACGCTAGTCCACCGGGGGCCGGCAGGCGACCGACCGCCTCGGCCGCGTCGGCGTTCCTCGCGTCACGGACCGGCTGTGTCATGATGCGACGGATACCCTCGGGGCACGGCGGCCGAGCCACCAGGAGAGGTGAGCGATGACCAACGACCTCCCCATCCCCCGTCAGGACGACCGCTCCGAAGGCGCCAGCGTCCTCGAGTGGGGTGCGGAGGACGAGTCGCCCGCGGCGGGTCGGTTCCGGCGGGCCTTCGGTGGTCTCGGCCGGGACCACCGGATGCCGCTGCTGCTGGCCGGGCTCGGTGCGGTGGCGGCCCTGGCGTCGCTGCTGGGCGAGTGGTCGACGATCACCATCCCCAACGGTGGACCGGACCCGTCCACCCCGCTCGAAGTCACCAGCGGCGTGGCGGACGTGGGGCTGGGCTCCGCGTACCTGGTCGGGCTCTTCCTGCTCGGTGCCGCCGTGGCCCTCGCGCTGCGCGGCACCGATCACGTCCGGGCCAACGCCCGGGTGGCCGGGCTGGCGCTCGCCGCCGGCGTGCTCGCGCTGCTCGCGGCGACCGTGGTGTCGCTCGACGACACGATGCGACGGAGCATGTTCTACAACCCGGAGTTGACCTTCGACCTCGAGTACGGGCGTGGCCTGCTCGTCGCTTTCGTCGCCGTCGGGCTGTTCGCCGCCGCGCTCCTGCGGACCTCGCCCGAGCCGGCCGGGATGGCGGCGGACGAGCCGCGGCGGCGCGCCCGGCGCAGGGCCCTGGAGCCGGAGCCGGAGGGGGACCGCCCGCCCGCCGACATCACCGTCACACCGACGGTTCCCTTCGCCCGGGAGGCGCCGCCCGACTGACCGCCGGAGTCACCTCCGGTGCGTCGCCCGTTGGCACCCGATTCGCCTGGAAGCCATGGTTGCGACCAGTTCTGCGAGGTACGGTTGCTGCCCGCCGTCACGCCGGGTCGCCGATCGACGAGGTGAACGGCTGGTCGCGACGGCGGCGGGCGAAGGAGGAACGATGAACCGCCCGGGCCTGCCCAAGCTGATCGCCACCGACCTCGACGGGACGCTCGTCCGTAGCGACGACACCGTGTCAGCCTTCACACACGAGGTGCTCGACCGGGTCCGCGCGGCCGGCATTCCGGTGGTGGGCGCCACCGGTCGCGGGCCCCGGTTGACCGAACTGACCCGCAACGACATCCGTGCCGCCGACTTCCTCGTGCTGGCCGGTGGCGGCCGGGTGGTCGACCAGAGCGACCCGGAAGGGCCGGTGGTGCTACGCGACGAGCGCCTCTCCAGCGAGGTGCTGGCCGTCCTGCTCGCCGAGCTGGAGGCTGCGGTCGGCCCGCTGACGGTCATGGTCGAGGCGTCCGACGAGCACGACGCCCCGCTCTGGGGTGACTACCACCCCGCCTGGCCGTACCAGGACGCGTTCGAGGTCCGCAGCCGCGCGGAGTGCCTCTCCGGTGATGTGATCAAGGCGTTCGCGCGTACCGCCGATCACCACGTGGACGAGTTGCTCGCCGTCGCCAGGGAGATCGTCCCGCCGCATCTCGCCACCCTCACCCAGGCCGGTCTGGGATTCATCGAGATCTGCCCGCCCGGGGTGGACAAGGCCTCCGGACTCAGCGTGATCGCGCAGAGCCTCGGCGTGGACCCGGCCGACGTGCTGGTCTTCGGTGACATGCCCAACGACCTGCCGATGTTCGCGTGGGCCGGGTGGGGACGGGTGGCCGTCGCCAACGCCCACCCGAGCCTGCGCGCGGTCGCCGACGAGGTGACGCTGCGCAACGACGACGACGGGGTGGCCGTCTACCTCGACCGGCTACTGTCCCGGTGATGGACTCCACCCCGCTCCTGGTAGCCAGTGACATCGACGGGACGCTACTGCGCGACGACCGTACGCTGAGCGCCCGGACCGCCGCCGCGCTGGCCCGGATCTCCGCTCAGGGCACGCCGGTCGTGCTGGTCACCGGCCGGCCGATCCGCTGGCTCCGGCGGGTGTACGACCAGATGGCCGAGCCACTGCCCGCGGTCTGCGCGAACGGCGCGGTGGTCTACGACCCGACGAACGACGAGGTGCTGCGGGCCGATCCGCTGGCACCGGAGCTGCTCGCCGAGGTGGTCCGACGCCTGCGTGCCGAGATACCGGGGGTGAGCCTGGCGGTGGAGGTGGTCGACAGCCGGCAGATGCGCCACGAGGCGCACTACCCATTGCGCTGGGACCCAGACGACGAGGCGATCAGGGCGGTGGAGACCGCCGAGGAACTGCTGTCGGCACCGGCGGTGAAGCTGCTGGCCCGCGCCGGTGAGCAGGACCCGGACCGGTTCACCCGGTTGATCGCGGCCGCCCTCGCCGGGCTGGCGGAGGCCACCCACTCGTCACACTCCGGGCTGGTGGAGATCTCGGCGGCCGGGGTGACGAAGGCCGCCGGCCTGGCCTGGTACTGCCACCGCCTCGGCATCGCCGCGCCAGACGTACTGGCCTTCGGTGACATGCCCAACGACCTGCCGATGCTCACCTGGGCGGGGCGGGCCGTGGCCGTGGCCAACGCCCATCCGGAGGTGCTGGCGGTCGCCGACGAGGTCGCTCCGGCGAATTCGGCCGACGGGGTGGCCGCGTACCTGGAGAAGACCTTCGGGGTGGACTAGGCCGGGCCGGGTGCGGCGCGCGACGGGCGTGCCGCACCCGGACCGGACGGTCAGAGGTACTGGCCGGTGCTGTGTCCCTCACCGCCCGGCTGCCCCATGCCGGGCATCCCCGGCAGCATGGCCCCGGCCGGCCCGCTGGGCAGCGCCTGCCGGCCGGAGCGCATCTGCTCCAACTGCACCCGGGCCGCCATCTGCTGCGCGACCAGGGCCGCCTGGATGCCGTGGAACAGCCCTTCCAGCCAACCGACCAACTGGGCGTGGGCGATGCGCAGCTCACCCTCGCTCGGTGCCTGGTCCTCGGTGAACGGCAGCGAGATCCGCTCCAGTTCCTCGCGCAGCTCGGGGGCGAGCCCCTCCTTCAGCTCGACGATCGACCGCTGGTGGATCTCCCGCATCCGGTGCCGGCTGGCGTCGTCCAGGGGAGCGGCCTTGACCTCCTCCAGCAGCTGTTTGATCATGCTGCCGATCCGCATCACCTTGGCCGGCTGCTCGACCAGGCGCGACGGATCCTCGCCGGGTCCGTCGTCGGTCTGCACGGTGCCGACGGGGCGACCGTCCGGTCCGACCACCACCACGGTGCCGGAGTGGCCGGTGCCGTCCCGGCCGGGCTCGTCGTTCTGTCCAGCGGAGCGCGCTTCGGTCATGCCCTCCATCTTTACCCAGTGGCAGCCACCAGTGCCCGCCGGCCCGCTGTCCGGTCTCGCGCGGGCGTCAACCCCGGCCGTTCCGGAAACCGCGCTACCGTCGCCCGATGCCCTCCGATCCCCGGGCGGTGCTCACCCGCCCCGCGCCTGAACCGGACGTGACCGTCGCCTATGGCGAACACCCCGACCAGATCGCCGATCTACGCCGTCCAGCGGGCTCCGGCCCGCCCCGGCCGCTGGTGGTCGTGGTGCACGGAGGTTTCTGGCGTGCCGAGTACGACCGGCGGCACACCGGGCCGCTGGCGAGCGCGCTGGCCACGCTCGGGTACCCGGTCGCCCAGCTGGAGTACCGGCGCACCGGGCAGCCCGGTGGTGGTTGGCCGGGCACCCTCACCGACGTGCTGGCGGGGATCTCCGCGCTGCCCGGACTGGCCGCGGCCGCCCTGCCCGGGCGGGTCACCTCGGCGCCGCCGGTGCTGGTGGGCCACTCGGCTGGCGGGCACCTCGCGCTGTACGCCGCGGCGCACGCCCCCGGCGCGGTCGCTGGCGTGCTGGCTCTCGCCCCCGTGGCGGACCTGGCCGAGGCGTACCGGTTGGATCTGGACGCCGGTGCGGTGGCCGCGCTGCTCGGCGGCGGCCCGGCCGACGTGCCGGAGCGGTACGCGACCACCGATCCCCGGTCACTCGTACCACTGCGGCAACGGACCGTAGTGATACACGGCACGCTCGATCAGCAGGTCCCCATCGACCTCTCTCGAAGTTATGTGACCGCCGCCCGCGCCGCGGGTGCCGATATACGCCTGATTGAGCTGGCAGATAGCGAGCATTTCGGCCTTATCGCGCCAGGCTCGACGGCCTGGCCGGAGGTAACCGACGCGTTGCGGTCTCTGCACGAAGATCATTAGCCATTGACGCAGCGTCGCGGAGCAGGTAGAACGCCGAAGGGGCGGATGCCGCCCGGCAACACATTCGAAGGGAACCCGGTGTCGCAGATGAACCGCAGGCGGGCACTCCAGCTGCTGGCCGCGCTCGGTACGGGCGGACTCGTCGCCGCGTGCGGCTCCGACGCCGAGCCCGAGGTCACCGGCACAGAGAGCCCGATCAAGATCGGGCTCATCGCGCCACAGTCGGGTGCGAGCAAGGCCGTTGGCGACGAACTCCTCAACGGCTTCGAGCTGTACCTGGACCTCAACGACAGGCGTCTCGGCGGCCACCCGGTCGACCTGATCACCGCCGACGAGGGCGACAACGTGAAGTCCGGTCAGGCCGCCGTCGACGGACTGCTCAAGCAGGGCGTGCTCGCCCTGACCGGGGTCGCCAGTTCGTCGGTCATGTTCGGTATCCGGAACGTCGTCGAACAGGCGCGGGTTCCGCTGATCGGCTCGAACGCCTCGCCCGCGAGCCTGCAGAGCGTCGTCTACATCTGGCGCACCTCGTACGTGCTCGACGAGGCGGGCCGGGCGCTCGGTCGTTACCTGAAGGACGAACTCGGTCCCTCCGACCGGGTCGCGACGATCCTGCCGGAGGGGGTCGTCGGCGTCGAGGACGTGCTGCGCGGCTTCCGCCAGGAGTTCGGCGAGTCCGACCCGCGCATCGCCTCCCCGGTGGTCTGGACCACCGGCAACAGCAGTCCGAGCAAGACCGCCTACGTCTCGGACATCAACCGGGCGCTGTCCGGCAACCCGTCCGTGGTCTTCTGCTTCTACTCCGGTGACGCGGCGGCGGCGTTCATCATGCAACTGCGCGACGCCGGGTTCCGGGGTCAGATCTACGCCCCCGGCTTCCTCACCGAAGGCTCGGTGCTGGAGAGCATCCGGCCGGCCAACGACGCGCTCGGCATCCGCACCGCGTTGAACTACTCCGCCGACCTGAACAACGCGGCCAACCGCCGGTTCGCCTCGGCGTACCGCAAGAAGCACAACACCTCCCCGACCACGTACGCGATGGCCTCGTACGATGCGGCCAAGGTGCTCGACCAGGCGATCCGTCTGGCCGGTTCGGCACCCACCCCGCAGCAGGTCAACCTCGCGCTGGGCCGGATCGGGCAGATCGACAGCCCACGCGGTGCCTGGCAGTTCAACCAGCCGCGCACGCCGCAGCAGAAGTGGTACCTGCGCGAGGTGCAGCGCGACGGTCAGGTGGTGTCGAACGTGCTGGTCAACGAACTGGCCACGCTCGGCTGATTCGAAATCCGACAGACGGAGGCCGGCCCCACCTGGGGCCGGCCTCGTCGTTCTGACGGGCTCAGAACCGCAGTTCGGCGATGCAGCACTTCACGCTGCCACCGCCCTTCTTCAGCTCGGCCAGTTCCACCGGCACCGGTGTGTAGCCGGCCGCCTTGAGGCGACCGGCGAGCCGGGTTGCCTCGCTGTTGAGCACCACGTTGGCACCGTCGCTGACCAGGTTCAACCCGAAGGCGAGGGCGTCCTCGTCGTCCGCCAGCACCGCGTCGGGGAAGAGCTGGGTGAGCACCCGCTGGCTGGCGGCCGAGAAGGCGCCGGGGTAGTAGACGACGTTGCCGTCGTCGATCGAGGCGAGCGCCACGTCCAGGTGGTAGAAGCGCGGGTCGACCAGCCGCAGCGAGATCACCGGCCGGCCCAGCGCCTCCTGGGCCTCGGCGTGTGCCGGCAACTCCGTACGGAAGCCGTGGCCGGCCAGGATCAGCCCGCCGTGCGCCTCCGGCAGGTACGCGAAGTCACCCTCGCCCTCGTTGGTCTCGTTCGGCGCGATGAACCGCCAGCCCTGCGACTCGTAGAAGGCCCGGTGCGTGGCCGCCTCGGCGGCCCGCTGCTGGTGCTTGAACTGCGCCCCGTAGACCGTGCCGTCGACCATGAACGCGCCGTTGGCGGCGTAGACCATGTCCGGCAGGCCGGGCTCGGGCACCAGCAGATGCACCTCGTGGCCGAGGCCGACCAGGGTCTCCCGCAGGCGGTCCCACTGTTTGACCGCCAACTCCGCGTCGACCGTGGCGGTCACGTCCATCCACGGGTTGATCGCGTACTCGACCGCGAAGTGCTCGGGAGAGCACATGAGATATGTCCGCTTTCGCGGCACTCGCTGCTGGTTCACGGTGACCAAGGGTAGGTACGGTAGAACTTTGGTAACAGCCGCAAACATTGCTTCCCAGAGGCGGAACATTGCAGATCGACGCCGTAGACCAGCGAATCATTGCTTTGCTCGTCGCTGACGCTCGCGCCTCGTACGCGGACATCGGCACCCGGGTGTCGCTCTCCGCTCCCGCGGTCAAGCGACGCGTCGATCGTCTGCGGTCGGCCGGAGTGATCCGGGGATTCACGGCCATCGTCGACCCGGCCTCGGTCGGGTGGACCACCGAGGCCTTCGTGGAGCTGTTCTGCGCCGGCCGGACCACACCGGCTCAGATCGGCGCCGCCGTGCGTCGTCACCCCGAAGTGGTCGGTGCGTACACCGTCTCCGGCGAGGCCGACGCGTTGGTGCACCTGCGGGCCGCCGACATCGCGCACCTGGAGGAGGCGCTGGAGCGGCTGCGGGCCGAGACGTTCGTGACCTCCAGCCGCAGCACCATCGTCCTCTCCCGGCTGGTCGAATCCCCGGGGGTCGGCCCCTCCACCGGCTGACCCGGAACCCGCCGGGACGGATGGAACCGGACGCCGAGTCGCCGCGTCGAACCGCCCATGAAACGGGGAGCCAAGGTCGTCACTGCCGGCGGGTCGCTGGTCGCGCTGGCGCTGCTCGCCGGCAGCGTGGCCGTGTCGCAACCCGCGCCGACGGGTCCCGACTCCGCCGGAACACCGATGGTGCCGGTCGGCCTGGTCAGCTTCGACTCCTGTGCCGACGCCCTCACGGAGCTGCGTAGCGCGGCCGCCGCCTCCGTCGGCCCGTACGGCTTCGCCGGTGACTCGGTCCTGTTCGGCGACCGGGCTGCGGCGATCGGTGGCGCGGAGTCGGTGGCCCGCACCTTCGCCGGGGCACCGGGCGAGGCCGGCGTGGACGCCTCCGCAGGTCACTCGACCACGAACAACCACGAGGCCGGCGCGGACGAGCCCGACCTGGTCAAGACCGACGGTCGACGGATCGTCACGGTCACCGGCGGCGTGCTGCGGGTGGTCGATCCGGTGAGTCGGAGTGTCACCGGTCGGCTCGACCTGACCGGCGGCCGGGAGGATCTGCGCTGGCACGAGCATCGGATGCTGCTGCTCGGCGACCGTGCGCTGGTGCTCACCGAGGAGATGGTCGTCCCCGCCGACGTGTTCCGATCGGTCCGCCGGCCGGACACCCGTCTGCTCCTGGTCGACCTGGCCGAACGGCCCCGACTGCTCGGCACGTACCGGATCCAGGGCAGCACGGTCGACGCCCGGCTGACCGGAGACACGGCCCGGGTGGCGGTCCGCGCGCCCGCCCGACTGGAGTTTCCGATCGCCGATGAGGGCAGCGATCCGGTCCGGACCAAGCGCAACCGTCAGGTGATCTCGCGGGCCGGGGTCGAGGCGTGGCTGCCGGAGTACGAGTGGACGGCCGGACCGGAGCGGCACACCGGGCGGGTGGGCTGCGACCGGCTCAGTCGGCCGGAACGGATGACCGGCTCGTCCACGCTCACCGTGCTCAGCTTCGACCTCACCGCGGACCGACTGGGCGACGGCGACCCGGTCGCCGTGGCCGCCGACGCCGACACCGTCTACGGCACGGCGACCAGCCTCTACCTGGCGGGTCAGCGTCCGATGCCGCTCGTCGGCACACCCCGCTGGCGGCCGTCGTCGGCCGAGCAGGTCACCGACATCTACCAGTTCGACACCGCCGCGCCGGGCCGTCCGCGTTTCCTCGCCGCCGGCTCGGTGCCCGGCTGGCTGGTCAATCAGTACGCGCTCTCGGAGTGGGCGGGGCACCTGCGGGTGGCCACCACCACCGGTGAGTTCTGGGGCGAGGGGCGCGCGTCCGAGTCGGCGGTCCGCGTGCTGCGTCGCGAGGGCGGATCACTGGTAGCGGTCGGCGTGGTCGGCGGCCTCGGGCGGGGTGAACGCATCTACTCGGTGCGCTACCTCGGACCGGTCGCGTACGTGGTCACCTTCCGGCAGACCGATCCGCTGTACGCGCTCAACCTGGCCGACCCGGCCGCACCCGTGGTCACCGGCGAGTTGAAGATCACCGGCTACTCGGCGTACCTGCATCCGCTGCCCGAGGGTCGCCTGCTCGGCGTCGGGCAGGAGGCCGACCGCCAGGGCCGCGCCGAGGGCGTACAGGTGTCCCTCTTCGACGTCCGCGACCCCACCCGGCCGACCCGGCTGGACCAGTGGCACCTGCCCGGCGGGTGGTCCAACGCCGAACACGACCCGCACGCCTTCCTGTACCGGCCGGACAACGGACTGGTGGCGCTGCCCGTCGACGCCGGTGTCCGGCTGCTGCGGGTGGACGACGACACGATCCGGGAGATCGGCGAGGTGACCCACCCGGCCGGGGGCGACCACGACCGGGGGTGGGGCCCAGCGGTACGTCGGTCGTTGGTGATCGGTGACGTGCTCTGGACGGTCTCCGACGCGGGCGTACGCGCCACCGACCCGGCCTCGGCCCGGAGCCTGGCCTGGATCGCCGCGACCTGAACCTCCCTCCCCCGCGGGTGGGGCCCGGTTTCTCGGGGTTTCCGGGCCCCACCCGCCTTGACCTCAACCACGCTTCAAGTGATCGACTCGAAGAGAAGCGTCGGTTGGGGGGAGAGCCATGCGGGCGGTGTGGATCCACGAGTTCGGCGGTCCCGAGAAGCTGGTGCCGGGCACCGCTCCCGATCCCGTACCCGGGCCGGGTCAGGTGCTGATCGACGTGGTCCACACGAACATCACCTTCGTGGAGACCCAGTTCCGGGCGACCGGTTTCGGGCCGTCGGGCACCACCCTGCCGGTGATCCCGGGCAACGGCGTCGGCGGCGTGATCAGTGGGGTCGGGCCGGGCGTCGACCCGGAACTGGTCGGCCGACGGGTGGTCAGCGGCACCGGCGGCTCCGGTGCGTACGCCGAACGGGTCGCCGTCGACGCGTCGCTGCCGGTGGCGGTACCGGACGGCTTGCCGCTGGACCAGGCGGTGGCCCTGCTCGCCGACGGGCGTACGGCTTTGATGCTGGCCGACGCGGCCGGGCTCCGGCCCGGCGACCGGGTGCTCGTCGAGGCCGCCGCCGGTGGAGTGGGCGGCCTGCTGGTCCAGCTCGCGGCACGCGCCGGTGCCCGGGTGGTCGGGCTCGCCGGCGGTACGCGCAAGGTTGCGCTGCTGCCGCCGCTGGGTGCTCAGATCGCGGTGGACTACCGGGAGCCCGACTGGGCGGGGCGGGTACGGTCGGCGGTCGGCGCGGTCGACGTGGTCTTCGACGGGGTCGGGGGCGAGATCGGGCGGGACGCGTTCGAACTGCTCGACCGGGGTGGCCGGATGCTCAGCTTCGGACTGGCCAGTGGCGAGTGGGCCGGCATCGACGCGGAGACCGCCGTCGGACGAGGTGTGACCCTGCTCCGGCCGACGCCGACACCTGCTCAGCTGAGGGCGTACACCGAGCGGGCGCTTGCCGAAGGAGCGGCCGGGCGGTTGCGCGCGACGATCGGCCAGCGGTTCCCGTTGGCACGCGCAGCCGACGCGCACGCGGCGATCGGGGCCCGGTCGACGGTCGGCAAGACCCTGCTCGACGTGCGCTGAGCGTCGTCACAGGTACATGCCGGTGCGGTGCTCGCCACGCCCCGGCTTGTCCCCCTCGCCGAAGAACCGCTTGCCGCCGAACTCGCCGTGCAGACGGTCGTCCAGTTCGTCCGCGAGCCCGGTCATCACCTGCACCGCCAGCATCAGGTGCGTCGGCTGGAAGTTGCGCCCGAAGACCGGGATCGACGCCCACACGGTGTCGTCGGCGCAGTAGAGGCGACCGATCGGCATCCGGTTGGTCAACTCGGAGAGCTTGACGTAGAGCCGCTCGGTCGGCTCGACCTCGGTCAGCACCGGAGAGAAGACGTCGACCAGGGGCGGGTTGTCCCGTACCCGGACGAAGACCATCGCCGAGCCGGCCCGGATGTTGATGTCACCGTCGGAGTCGACCTGGAGCCGGTCGGAGTCCGACTTCAGCATGGTCGAGACGACCGTGCGGACCCGCTCGGCCAGATCCAGCACCTCGGTGTCGGCCTCGGCCTCGTCGGTGGCGGCCAGGGCCTTCTCCAGCTCGGCACCGATCTCCCGCGCCAGGTTCGCCTCGCTGCGGGCGGTCCCCAGTGCCGGCCCGGGAATCGGTTCACCGTCGCCGTCCTCGATCGCGTAGACGAGGAAGGCCGGATGCGGGGCCCCGTAGATGTCCCGCAGGGTGCGAGACAGGAGTGCGGCCAGTCGGGTGGTCTCGTCGGTGGCGCAGTCGAGCCCGAACAGGTCGCCCGAACCGTCCACCACCCCCGGCGGCGACCAGCCCAGCGCGACCATGTCGGCGACCGCCGCGCGGTCCAACCGGTAGCCCTGGGGCAGCGTCGCGTTGCCCACCGCCCGGGCGGCGAACCGGCCCTCCGGCCGAACCTCGACGTAGACGGAGTAGACGGCGTCATCGGTCCCGGAGGCGGTCGGGTCGAGGGTCAACGCCACCTCCGCGCCGGGCGGCAGCGTGGACAGCCGGTCCGCCAGCGCCCGGGCGAACTCCCGCCACGCGTGGGTCACCTTCGCCCGTAGGTCGGCCGTGCTCGGCTCGTCGAGCAGGATCGACTCGTGGTGCGCCGGCGTGCCGGGCGGCGCCGAGGGGTGGTCAGCCGTCATGATCGCCTCCGTCCGTTCCGGTCACCCTACCCAGCCGGCCGCTGGCGGGGATCAGCGCGGACCGTGATCGGACAACGACCCGGAGGCGGTCAGTCGTGGTCGGATCCGACCGGGTCGGTACGCGGTTGCCGGTCGCCGCCCAGCTCTACCGGCCAGGTGCCGGCCAGGGCCGTCAGAGTGGCCGCGGCCGTGGTCGGGTCCGCGCCGCGCCCGACGGCCAGACCGAGCAGATACGCGGTTACCGGGGCACCCGGTCGCAGCACCTGGTGGGCCACGTCCCGAGCGAGGTCCAGCACGGTGGGCACCGGCACCTGCGTGGGGTCGAGACCCAGCTCGGTGCAGGCGGCCGTCACCCAGTCGTCCATCACCGTCATCGCGTCCACTCCTCTGCCCGACGTAGATCACGCTCAGTGTCGCAGTCGAACCAGGGCGCCGGGCCGGCACCGCGCCACGCCACCTCGCGCACGATCAGGCCGGCGAGCAGTTCCCGCAGCGGTGCACCGGTCACGTCGCCACCACGCTGAACGGTCAGTCGATCGAGAGCGACACACAGTGCCGCCGGCCGCCATACCCCGCACAGCGTCTGCCGCCGCCCCGACCCGTCCACGAAGCAGACCCCGTCGGGCGGGCGGTCAGGGTCGCCGCGGAGCAGGTGGTCCAGCAGCTCGCCGATGGCTGACCGGGTCAGCAGGGGAAGGTCGGCGGCGAGCAGGGCGACGGCGGGCACATCGGTGTCGAGCAGGGCCACCCCGGCCGCGACGGCCGCCACCGGCCCACCGCCCGGCGGTTCCTCCCGGGTGAGCCGCACCCCGGCGATGGCCGGCCCGGGGCCGACCAGGATCCGGGGCGACGCGTCGGCCACCGCAGCGAGCACCCGCTCCCGCATCGGCACCCCGCCGACCGGCAGCACCGGCTTGTCCCGCCCGCCCATCCGGCGCGCCGCGCCGCCCGAGAGCACCACCGCCGCGTACGCCGTCATTGCGCCACGTTAGCCGTCCGCACCATCCCCGCGGCCACAGCGGCGGCGGTCATGGTAGCCAGCTCCTGTCGAGCTGAACGCACAGGCGGATCGCGCCTCGAACCCACGGCTGACGGCCCAGCTGGATCAGCTCGACAGTGCGACCGCAGACATCCGGGCGCTACGGGTCGCGGGGGTCAGAAGCCCGAGACCGTGCACGGGCGGGACAGGCCGTTGGGGCAGGATGGTGTGGTGGGACGGGCTTCGGAGCGGCGCAGCGTCGTGCGGGTTGACCTGGATGCGGCGGAGGCCGGCCGGCGTCGGGTTCGGCGGCCGGACACGGTCGCCGCCGAGGAGCCCCTGGAGATCCGGGTCGGTCCCGGCGGGCCCGGGCGACGGCCGCCGCTGACTGTCACCATGCGGACCCCCGGCGCCGATCTCGACCTGGCCGTCGGTTTCCTGCTCACCGAGGGGTTGATCCGCTCGGCGGACGACGTGTCCACCGCCCAGTTGTGTGCCGGCACGGATACCCCGAACACCTACAACGTGGTCGACGTGACCCTCGCACCCGGCGTGCCGGACCCGGTAACCGACGCGACCCGGCACTTCCACACCACCAGCGCCTGCGGGGTCTGCGGCAAGGCGAGCATCGACGCGGTGCGTACCCGGTCACTCTTCGACGTCAGCGACGACCCGCTCAGCGTGCCCGCCGAACTGCTGGCCGAACTGCCGCAGCGGCTGCGGGCCGAGCAGCGCGGCTTCGACCGCACCGGCGGACTGCATGCCGCGGGCCTGTTCACCGCGGATGGCGAACTGGTGGTGCTGCGCGAGGACGTGGGTCGGCACAACGCGGTCGACAAGGTCGTGGGCTGGGCGGTACGCGAACGCCGGCTGCCGCTGGCCGGGCAGGTGCTGCTCGTGTCGGGTCGGGCCAGTTTCGAGTTGACCCAGAAGGCGTGGATGGCGGGTCTACCGCTGCTCGCCGCGGTTTCGGCACCGAGCACCCTCGCGGTCGACGTGGCCACCGAGGCGGGGCTGACCCTGGTCGGCTTCCTCAGGGAGCGAACGATGAACGTCTACACCGGCGGGCACCGGGTCACCGGCTGACCATGATCCCGGGCTGGGCCCCACCGTCAGCGGGCCAGCATCTCGAACAGCTCCAGCCGGGCCGCCGCGTCGCGGGCGATCAGGAAGCCTGCGATGCCCAGCACCCAGCCGAGCATGCTGCCCGAGGAGCGGACGATCCACGCGTTGAGCCGGTTGAGCACCGGCTCGACCCGGCGTGGCCAGGCGACCCGAGCACCCAGCAACAGCATCGCCGGCAACACCATGACCAGGCAGTAGCCGACGAGCAGTGCCAGGACGGTGGAGACGGCCAGCCCGGAGGTGGTGAGCAGGCCCAACGCGCCGAGGTAGGGCAGCATCGTCGCCACCTCGGCCAACGCGGCGAACAGTGCCAGCCCCACCAGCCAACGCGACGACGAGTCACCGGCGGTCACCCGGTCCCGCCAGCGCAGCACCCGACCCGTGCCCGCGCCGCGCTTGCCGTCGTAGCGGAAGCTCAGCGCGAAGAGACCGACACCGAGCACCAGTTGGCCCCAGAGCACCGGCCGGTTGTCCAGCGCACCGCCCAGCAACTCGGCCAGGCCGCTGCCACCGAAGTAGAGCAGCACCCCGACCACGAAGTAGAAGCCGGCGATGGTGCCGAGGTAGGTCAGGACCCGCCGGACGCTCACCGGCCCCGGGGCGAGCAGCAGCCACACCGGGATGAACAGGGTGCCGATGCTGGTGCTGTCGACCAGGGCCAGGCCGGCGAGGGACAGCAGCAGGGCCACGCTCATGCCGTCCCCGGGGCAAGCTCGGACATGCGGCGATTATCCGGCACCGCCGCCAGGTCGATGACCCCGCCAGGGACTCGGCGACGCCGTGACCCACCGGATCTGCTCGGTCGGTCGTCATCACGGGCGTCGTCGTGCGCGCCGCCTCGCCCGGCGTCGCGCCCGGGGCAGCCCGGTCGCCGGCCAACCGTCCAGCCGCGACGGGGGCACACCCCGGCGGAGCAGATCGTCCAGCAGCAGAGCGAGCGAGTAGTCGGGATGCTCGGCCAGCACCCGTTCCAGCGCCACCGCCGCCAACGCGCCCTGCCCGTCACGCCAGGCGGCGAACGCGAGCAGAGAACCCGGTGCGGCGATCAGCTCCGGCTCGGCCCGGCGTAGCAGCTCGGCCCAGAACGCGACATCCTCGTCCCGGCCGTCGGTGCGCTCCCAGGCGTGGTCGCGCACCGGTAGGTGGGTCAGGAGCAGGCAGAGCCAGGCCACCTCGTCGTCGGTCAGGCACTCGCCGCCACGGTGGCGCCGCTTGGTGGCCCGCAGCGCCGCCGTGCCGGCCGCTCTCAGCGCCCGGGCACCGAGCAGGTCGGTGGAGGGTGCCGCCGCCAACAGGTCGGTGAGCCGTTGCTCCGCGCGTCCGACGGCGTGCCGCATCGCCTCCCCGCCGGCCGGTGCCACCTGCGCGGCGAGCGCCGCCCGGTCGGGCAGGGCCACCTGTCCGGCGAAGACCGCCGCGGCGGGTACCGCGCTGGCCTGCGGGTCGTACGGGCTGCCCTCCGGCGGACAGCACTGCGGCTCGTCGCAGAGGTAGGACCACCAGCGCCCGTCGGTGACCCGTAGCGCGTCGAGAACTGTCAACCCCGCCTCGGCCAACGCGGCTCGGACCACGTCCACCGCCGGGGTCACCCGGGCGGCCGGGCCGTACCCGATCACGGTGGCCGCGTCGGCGCCCTGCCGGGCGGTCACCGCCGCGATGTGCTGGCCGGGCTCGTAGGGGTCGCCGTCGCCGGGCAGGTCGCCGCGCGCGGCGAAGACGATCCGCTTGCCGGACAGCGCCACCACCACGATGCTGTCGGCCGGATGGAAGCCGAGCAGGTACGGCACGGCGGCGATGAGGTCGGCGGGAGAGCGGACGGACAGTCGGGGCAGGTCGGTCGAGTTCATGCAGGCAGCCTGCGAGGCGACGGGTGAGCGCCGCTGCCCCTGTGGACGACACGCGGGTTATCCACAGCTACGGACCGTGTTCTGCCAGGTCACACGCGATCGGCGGCCGCCCAGAAGTCGGCGAGCAGTCGGTTGAATGTGGCCGGTTGCTCGCCCTGCGGCTCGTGTGCCGCGTCGGCGACCCGCACAAGTCGCCCGCCGATGTGTTCGGCGACGCGCGCGCCGACCCGGCGCATCACCTCGGCCATGCCCGGCCGGTAGCCGGGTGGCACGATCTCCCACCCACCGACCACGACAAGCTTCCCGAAGGCCGACTCCCGCAGCGGTTCCGTCGCCAACTCGGCCAGCCAGCAGGGTCGCTCACCCAGCGCGGTCCGTGCCGCCCGTAGCAACCAGGCGGCAGGTTCCGGGCGAGGCCGTTCGCCGTAGGCCAAGTCGACGTACTCCGCTGGGCTCCCCTGGCGGGCGCCTGCCATGAACCTGCGACCGTCCGCTATGGCGGCCGCCACGACGGGATCATCGGCGGCGACCGTGTGCGCGCACGGCTCGATGAGCGTCAGCGAGCGGACCAGGTCGGGCCGGGAGGCGGCGGCGAGCATCGCCACCGTGCCGCCGTACGAGTGGCCGACCAGGTGGGCTCCGGTGCCCAACAGCGCCACGATGTCGGCGGCATCGACGGTGTAGTCGCTCGTCACGTCGCTGTCGTCGAGGTCGGGGCTGGCGCCGAAGCCGCGCCGGTCGGGCAGCAGCACCCGACGGTGTACGGCGAGGGGCCGTTGATGCTCGAACGCACGGCCGGCCCAGGTGAAGGTGCCGTGGACGAGGATCGCCGGAGTTGCCGACGCCGGACCCTCCCAGACCGTGACGCTTATCGGCGGCCGCACTGTCGCACCCTATCGACAGAGCGACTGTCGACGGCGGACCCGACGGGTCGCCCGCTCATCACCGCCGAGCCGAAACGCTACAAGGGGTACGCCGTCGACGTGGTTCCCGTCGGTTAAGCGATACGTTGCGGGGATGGATCTGGCGTACCTGCGGGCGCATCCGGAGCAGTTGCCGACCTTCCTGACCCACCAGCGGATCAGGGAGACGCCGGTGTCCGGCGGCGACATCTGCTCGGCCTCCCGGCTGACCCTGGACGACGGTCACTCGGTGTTCGCGAAGACCTGGCCGGAGAACGCGCGGCCGGTGCCGGAGGGGTTCTTCGCCACCGAGGCGGCCGGCCTGCGCTGGCTTCGCGAGGCCGGTGCCGTCGCCGTACCTGAGGTGCTGGTGGCCTTGCCGGACCTGCTGGCGCTGGAATGGATCGAGCCGGGCGAGTCGGGTCCGGAGGCCGCCGAACGTTTCGGTCGGGAGCTGGCCGAGTTGCACCGGGCCGGCGCCCCGGCGTTCGGCGCCCGGTGGCCGGGGTTCATCGGGGCGCTGCCGGCGGACAACACACCCGACGACGGTCCGTGGGCGGAGTGGTTCGTGCGGGCCAGGCTGCTGCCGTACCTCCGCCGCTCGGTGGACGGCGGAGCCCTGAGCAGTGCCGACGCCGCCCTGGTCGAACAGGTGATGGCCCGGATCGGCGAGTTCGGCGGCGACGAGCCGCCCGCCCGGATCCACGGCGACCTCTGGCCGGGCAACCTGCTCTGGGGCGGTGACGACCGGGTCTGGCTGGTCGACCCGGCGGCGCACGGCGGACACCGGGAGACCGACCTGGCGCAGCTGGCGCTCTTCGGGGGCCCTCCGCACCGGGATCGGATCCTGGCGGCGTACCAGGAGAGCTGGCCGCTGGCCGACGGCTGGCGCAGCCGTGTCCCGCTGCACCAACTGCACCTGCTGCTCGTGCATACCGCGCTCTTCGGTGCGGCGTACCGCGATTCGGTAACCCGGAGCGCCCGGGACGCCCTTCGGGGGGTCGACCGCGCTACCGTCGAGCGGTGAGCCTGCCCCCGCCGACCGGTCTCGTCGACCGGTACGGCCGCGTCGCCCGGGACCTGCGGGTGTCCCTGACCGACAAGTGCAACCTGCGCTGCACCTACTGCATGCCGGCCGAAGGGCTGCCCTGGCTCGCCGGGCCGCAGCTGCTCACCGACGACGAGGTGGTCCGGCTGATCCGGGTCGCGGTGTGCCGGCTCGGGGTGGACGAGGTGCGGTTCACGGGGGGTGAACCGCTCATCCGACCCGGTCTGGTCGGCATCGTCGAAGCCGTCGCGGCGCTCGAACCGCGCCCCCGGATCTCGCTGACCACGAACGGAATCGGCCTGGACCGGCTCGCTCCCGCGCTACGCGCCGCCGGCCTCGACCGGGTCAACGTCTCGCTGGACACGCTGGATCGGGAGCGCTTCACCCGACTCACCCGCCGGGACCGGCTGGCCGACGTGCTGGACGGTCTGGCCGGGGCGGCCGCCGCCGGACTAACCCCGGTCAAGGTCAACACCGTGCTGATGCGCGACGTCAACGACGACGAGGCGGCAGCACTGCTGCGCTTCGCCCTCGACCACGGCTACGAGCTGCGGTTCATCGAGCAGATGCCGCTGGACGCGCAGCACGGCTGGGACCGCGCCGCCATGGTCACCGCGGACGAGATCCTGACCGCGCTGCGTGCCGCGTACGATCTCAGCCCTGACCCGACCGAACGCGGCACCGCCCCCGCCGAGACCTGGCTGGTCGACGGCGGCCCGGCCCGGGTCGGTGTTATCGGCACGGTGACCAGACCGTTCTGCGGCGACTGCGACCGGACCCGGCTCACCGCCGATGGACAGATCCGGAACTGCCTGTTCGCCACGGAGGAGTCGGACCTGCGCGGCGCGCTGCGGGCCGGGGCCGACGACGAGGAGCTTGCCCGCCGCTGGCGGTCGGCGACGCTCACCAAACGGGCCGGGCACGGCATCGACGATCCAACCTTCCTGCAACCGACCCGGCCGATGTCGGCCATCGGAGGCTGACCATGGCGAGCGTCACCGTCCGTTACTTCGCCGGAGCCAGGGCGGCGGCCGGCCGTGCCGAGGAGACCGCCACCGCGGGACGGTCGCTGGAGGAACTGGTGGCCGAACTGGCCGAACGGCACGGCGAGCGCATGGTGCCCGTGCTGGCGGTCTCAAGTTTTCTGATCGACGGCGTGACCTGTCATGATCGGAGGCAGCCGCTGCCGGCCGGGGCGACGATCGACGTCCTTCCTCCCTTCGCCGGTGGCTGAGGGGGATCCACACGTGTTCGCGGTACTCGGCTTCGTGACCACCCTTGCCGTGATCACCGGGCTGATCCATCTGTACCTGTGGAAACGGCTGGTCAAGGACACCACCACCGCCGGCCGCTGGCGACGGGCCGGCACGATCACCGCGGTCGTGCTTGCCCTGCTCGTGCCGGCGACCATGGTCGGCACGCGAGCGGGGATGTACTGGCTCGCCTGGCCGGGCTATCTCTGGCTCGCGCTGATGTTCTACCTGCTGGTGCTGCTCGTCGCGCTGGAGATCCCGATGCTGGTGACGCGGCTGGTGCTGCGCCGCCGGTCGGCCCTGGCCACGCCGGAGCCGGTCCTGGTCGGCGTCGCCGGTGCGCCCGCATCCGGGCCGGCGGCCGACGAGCCGACCGCCGCCGACGAACCGACCGGGCCGCCTCAGCCGGCGAGCGGCGGTCCGGCGGATCCACCGGCCGCTGGCGCGGTCGGCCCCGACCACGACCCGGGACGTCGCCTGCTGCTCGCCCGCGGTGCCGCGATCTTCGCCGGGCTCACCGCCACCGGACTGGTCGGCTACGGCGTACGCACCGCGATGGGTCCGCCCCAGCTGGACCGGGTACAGATCCCGCTGGCCAAGCTGCCTCGCAGCATGGACGGTCTGCGCATCGCCACGGTCTCGGACATCCACATCGGCCCGCTGACCGGCCGGGCGCACACCGAGCGGATCGTGGCGGCCATCAACCGGCTCGACGCCGACATCGTCGCCGTGGTCGGCGACCTGGTCGACGGCACGGTGGCCGAGCTGGGTGACGACGCGGCTCCGCTGCGCGGGCTGCGGTCCCGCCACGGCAGCTACTTCGTCACCGGCAACCACGAGTACTACTCCGGCGTGGAGGAGTGGGTGGCCGAGGTCGACCGGCTCGGGCTGCGGGTGCTCCAGAACCGGCGACTGGAGATCGCCACCCGCGGCGGTGTGATCGACCTTGCCGGCGTCAACGACGTCTCCGCCACGGGCAGCGGAGTCTCGGCGCCGCCGGACTACCGCGCCGCGCTGGGCGACCGTGACCCCTCCCGACCGGTGGTGCTGCTGGCCCACCAGCCGGTGGCCGCGCTGGAGGCGGCGAGGTACGGCGTCGACCTGCAACTGTCCGGCCACACCCACGGCGGCCAGATCGTCCCCTTCAACCTGCTGGTCAAGCTGGAACAGCCGGTCGTCTCCGGGCTCGGCGAGGTGGACGGCACGAAGGTGTACGTCACCAACGGCGCCGGCTTCTGGGGGCCGCCGGTGCGGGTCGGGGCGGAGCCTCAGATCACCCTCGTCGAGCTGCGCTCGGCATAGCGCAGCTCACCTCCGTGCGTGGCGCCGAGCGGGAGCGCGGCCGGTCGTGGCAGGATGCGGCGTGCCCCCGTTCGATGCCGTACCCCCCGGTGGCCTTCCGCCGTTCGTCGCGGACCTGCACATCCACTCGAAGTACTCGCGGGCCTGCAGCCGCGACCTGACCCTGCCGAACCTCGGCTGGTGGGCGCGACGCAAGGGCATCGCGGTCCTCGGCACCGGCGACTTCACCCACCCCGCCTGGTACGACCACCTGCGTGAGACGCTGCACCCCGCCGAGCCGGGCCTCTACCGGCTGTCGCCGGAGGCGGAACGGGACATCGCCCGCCGGCTGCCACCCCGGCTGGCCAGCGAGGCGGAGAGCGACCCGGTCCGGTTCATGCTCAGCGTGGAGATCTCCACGATCTACAAGCGGGACGACCGGACGCGCAAGGTCCACCACCTGATCTACCTGCCGGACCTCGACGCGGTGGGCCGCTTCAACGCCGCGCTCGGCCGGATCGGCAACCTGGGCTCCGACGGCCGGCCCATCCTCGGCCTGGACTCGCGCGACCTGCTGGAGATCACCCTGGAGGCGAGCGGGGACGGCTACCTCGTTCCGGCGCACATCTGGACCCCCTGGTTCTCAGCCCTCGGCTCGAAGTCCGGCTTTGACGCGATCGCCGACTGCTACGCCGACCTGGCCGACCACATCTTCGCGGTGGAGACCGGGCTCTCCTCCGACCCGGAGATGAACTGGCGGGTCGGCAGCCTGGACCGCTACCGGCTGGTTTCCAACTCCGACGCGCACTCGCCACCCGCGCTCGCCCGCGAGGCCACGGTCTTCGCCGCGCCCCGGGACTACTTCGGCATCCGGGAGGCGCTGCGTACCGGTGACGGGCTGGCCGGAACGATCGAGTTCTTCCCCGAGGAGGGCAAGTACCACGCCGACGGTCACCGGCTGTGCGGGGTGAACTGGGCACCGGAGCGTACCCGGGAGGCCGGCGGGCGCTGCCCGGAGTGCGGCAAGCCGCTGACGGTCGGCGTGCTGAGCCGGGTCGAGGACCTGGCCGACCGGCCCGAGGGATACCGGCCGGAGCATGTCCCCGAGGTGACCCACCTGATCCAGCTCGCCGAGATACTCGGCGAGATCAACAAGGTTGGTCCGCGCTCCAAGCGGGTCGAGGGGAAGCTGACCGAGCTGGTTGCCGCGCTCGGGCCCGAGCTGGAGATCCTGACGCGTACTCCGCTGGACGAGATCGGCCGGGCCGGTGGCGAGCTGCTCGCCGAGGGCATCGGCCGGCTCCGGCGCGGCGAGGTCCGCCGGGTGCCGGGCTACGACGGTGAGTACGGCGTGATCACCCTGTTCGAGCCGGCGGAGTTGAGCGGCACGAAGGTTGCCGCCGGGCAGGAGACGCTGTTCGACGTGCCGGTACCCGCCCAGCGACGCGCCCCGGAGGCCACGAAGACGGACGTCGGTGCGAAGCGGTCAGCGGTGAAGCCCGAACCGAAGCGCAAGTCGGTACCCCCGGCGCCACCGATCGCGCCAGCGCCATCCCCGCACGAACCGTTCGAGCCGATGCTCGCCGGTATGGAGGAGGTCGGCACCGGCCTGCTCGACCGGCTCGACGCGATGCAGCGGGTGGCCGCCTCGGCCCCCGGCGGCCCGCTGCTGATCGTCGCCGGACCGGGCACCGGCAAGACGCGGACGCTGACCCACCGCATCGCGTACCTCTGCGCCGAGCTGAACGTCTTCCCCGAACAGTGCCTGGCGATCACGTTCACCCGGCGGGCCGCGGAGGAACTGCGGCACCGCCTCGACGGTCTGCTCGGGCCGGTCGCCGAGGACGTCACCGTCGGCACCTTCCACTCGCTCGGGCTGACCATTCTGCGCGAGAACGCCGAGGTCGCCGGTCTGCCCGAGAACTTCCGGATCGCCGACGACGCGGATCGGGCGACCGCGCGGACCGACGCCGGAGACGATCCGGCCCGGTACACCGCCCTGCTGCGCAAGCAGGGCATGGTGGACCTGGACGAGCTGCTCACCCTGCCGGTGGCGCTGCTACGGGAGGACCGGAGGCTGGTCGACCGGTACCGGGAGCGGTGGCGGTGGATCTTCGTGGACGAGTACCAGGACGTCGACGCGGTGCAGTACGAGCTGCTACGCCTGCTCAGTCCGGCCGACGGGAACCTGTGCGCGATCGGCGACCCGGACCAGGCGATCTACTCGTTCCGGGGTGCCGACGTCGGGTACTTCCTGCGCTTCTCGCAGGACTTCACCGACGCGAGGCTGGTCCGACTGAACCGCAACTACCGCTCCTCCGCGCCGATCCTCGCCGCGGCGGTGCAGGCCATCGCGCCGTCCTCGCTGGTCCGGGGTCGCCGGTTGGATCCCGCCCGGTTGGATCCCGAAGCGCCGCTGGTCGGTCGGTACGCCGCGGCCTCCGTCGCCGACGAGGCCGACTTCGTGGTACGCACCGTGGACGAGCTCGTCGGTGGCCTGTCCCACCGGTCGCTGGACTCCGGTCGGATCGACGGCCGGTCGACCACGCTGTCCTTCTCGGACATCGCGGTGCTGTACCGCACCGACTCGCAGGCCGCGCCGATCGTGGACGCCCTGGCCCGGGCCAACATTCCGGTGCAGAAACGCTCGCACGACCGGCTGCGGGACCGTCCCGGAGTGATGGCCATCGCCCGCGAGCTGCGCCACGCCTCGGGCCTTGAGGGTGCCCTGCCCGCCCGGGTACGCCTCGCCGGCCAGGTGCTCGCGGACCGGTTCGCCGTCCCGACCCTGGACGGGTCGGGCGGGGTACGTCCGGAGGATGTCCGCACCGCTGTCGACCTGCTGACGCCGCTGGCCCGCCGGTGTGGTGACGACCTGGAGATGTTCCTGTCGCAGCTCGCCACCGGCGCGGAGGTGGACGCCCTCGACCCGCGGGCGGAGGCGGTCACCCTGTTGACCCTGCACGCCGCCAAGGGGCTGGAGTTTCCGGTGGTCTTCCTGGTCGGTGCCGAGGACGGGCTGCTGCCGCTGCGCTGGCCCGGCACCACACCCGACGAGGCTGCGGTGGCCGAGGAACGCCGACTCTTCTTCGTCGGGCTGACCCGCGCCCAGGACCGGCTCTACGTCAGCCACGCCGCCCGCCGGGTGCGACAGGGCTCGGAACGGGACTGCCGCCCGTCGCCCTTCCTCGACGTGGTGGACCCGGGCCTGTTCGAACGCCTCGGCGACAGCGACGGACCTCGGCGACCGAAGGACCGCCAGCTGCGCCTCATCTGAGAGTGTTCACCGGTAACCACGGTGGGTGGCATCGGTGCCGTTACCCTTCGATGACGTGGGCGACGCCGAAGGCCGGCCGCCATCCACCACCAGTTGCACCCGACGGCTCAGGAGGGCGTGCATGGCGAACTACGGACCACCGGGCCCAGGTCCGCAGCCGTGGCACGAGCCCCGACCCGGTGAGTGGTACGGCCGCGGCCAGTCGCCCGAGCCTGAGCCGCCCTATGACCCTGACCGGACCTACGAGTCCGGTCAGACCTATGAGTCCGGTCGCACCTACGGTGGTCAGGTCTACGGCGAGGGCCGAGCATACGGCTCGGGCCAGGACCACGGTTCCGGGTGGAGACATGGCTCCGGCTACGAGCCCGATCAGGGTTACGGCTCCGATCAGGGGTACGGGTACGGGCCGGGGCAGGCCGCGCAGTCATCGGGTGCCTGGGTGCCGTCCGCGCACCAGCACGACGCGGAGACCGGGTACGCCGGCACACCGGTGCCCCCGCCGGAGCGCAGGCGCGGTCGGATGCTCGTCGTGCTGGCAGCCGTCCTGGTACTGGTGCTGGGCGGGGTGACCGCGACCTACCTGCTGGGGCAGGACAACGAGACCCCGACCCCGGTCGCCGCGCCGACCGAGGAGGTGGCGTCCGAACCGGACGCGCCTGACGACGAGGAGGTCCCTCCCGACGAGCCGGCCCCCGCCTCGTCCGCCGACCCCCGGTTCGTGCAGGCCGGGCAGTGTGTACGCAACGACGCACCGGCCGGCGGCAAGCCCAAGCTGCTGTTGAGCGACTGTGTGCCGAGGTCGTACGAGGTGCTGCGGCGCTTCGACGGCGAGACCAGCGGTGAGCGGGACGCCGAGGAGAAGTGTGCGGCGGTCGACGGTTACACCAACTGGTACTTCTACGACAGCGAGTTGGACTCCCTCGACTTCGTGCTCTGCCTCAAGCAGCGTGACTGACGGGTCGATTACCAAAACTAGTGCTGTCTAGCCTGGAGGCTAGACAGCACTAGTTTTATGTCGAGGGCAACACGCCGATACCGCCGTCTATCCATGTCTAGCCTCCCCTCTAGACGGCCCGATACTCTGCGATGCGTGGATCCGGTCCGCAACCCGTACGCGCCGGGCGCCGGCCAGCGCCCGCCCGAACTCGCCGGGCGGGGGCGCGAACTGGACGTCTTCGACATCGTGCTGGAACGCATCGCGCGGGGCCGACCGGAACGCAGCCTGATGTTGACCGGGCTGCGGGGCGTCGGCAAGACGGTCCTGTTGAACACCCTGCGGTCCCAGGCGATCAACCGGCTCTGGGGCAGCGGCAAGATCGAGGCGCGACCGGATCAGTCGCTGCGCCGGCCGATCGCCGCGGCCCTGCACATGGCCGTCCGGGAGCTGGCGCCACGGCACCGGGCACCGGAGCGGATCGACGCCTTCCTCGGGGTGCTCAAGGCATTCGCCCAACGCGGTGCCCCCACCGGTCGGGGCGGGTCGGCACCGAAGCTGCGTGACCGGTGGCAGCCCGGCATCGACGTACCGGCGGCCAGCGGACGGGCCGACTCCGGCGACATCGAGATCGACCTGGTGGAGCTGCTCACCGACGCCGCATCGGTCGCCAGCGACGTCGGCACCGGTGTCGCCATCTTCATCGACGAGATGCAGGACCTCGGGCCGGAGGACGTCTCCGCGCTCTGCGCCGCCTGCCACGAACTCTCCCAGCTCGGCGCGCCCCTGATCGTGGTCGGTGCCGGCCTGCCGCACCTGCCGGCGGTGTTGAGCGCGGCCAAGTCGTACTCCGAACGGCTGTTCCGGTATCAACGCATCGACCGGCTCGACCGGATCGCCGCCGACCACGCCCTCTGCGCACCCGCCGAACGGGAGGACGTCGAGTACGAGGCGAAGGCACTCGACCTGCTCTACGAGAAGTCCGGCGGCTATCCGTACTTCGTCCAGGCGTACGGAAAGGCGACCTGGGACCACGCGCCCCGGTCACCGATCACCGTGGCCGACGTCCGGGTCGCGGCACCGGAAGCCGAGGCCGAGCTGGCCGTGGGGTTCTTCGGATCCCGCTTCGAGCGGGCGACTCCCGCCGAGCGGGAGTACATGCGGGCGATGGCGACGCTCTCGCTGGTCGAGGGCGCGGCGGACGGCGGCGGACGGGACGACATGGACGCGGCGGTGCCGACGTCGGAGATCGCCCGAGCCCTCGGCCGCAAGCCCGCCAGCCTCTCTCCGGCCCGCGACGCGCTGATCAAGAAGGGCCTGATCTACTCCGGCGAACGCGGCACCGTTGCCTTCACCGTCCCGCACTTCGGCCGCTACCTGCGCACCCAACCCGCCTGACGCAGCCGTCGATCGACGACGGGCCGGATCTGTGGCAGCGCAGCAAGCCCGGCCCCGGCGTGTCGGGCACCTTTACTGCCACAGATCCGTGGGGCGGTCGGTCTTCGCCAGCTCGACGAAGCCCCGCCACGCCGCCGGCTGGAAGCTGAGCGTGCCGCCGTCACGGTCCTTCGTGTCCCGCACGAGAACGACGCCGGGAAGGTTGTCGGCGACCTCGACACAGTTCCCGCCATTGTTGCCGCTCTTGCTGCTCTTGTGCCACTGCGCGCCGGTCATGTCCATGATGCTGCCGCTTCCCTGAGAAGGTCCAGGGACTGCGCCCGTGACAGCGCCTCACCACGGATGCGTTCCCACCTGCGGGCCAGGGTAGCAACTTCCGCAGGCTGATCGATGATCTGTGATTCGGCCTGGCTGTCGGCGTGCCCGAGCACGCTGCCGTCGTCCATCTCGGCGAGGGTGAAGGGCCCGCCCAGCCCGGGGTACATCCCCACCGACGCGGGTACGACGTGGATCGAAGTGGTGGGCTGCGCGCCGCACGCCACCAGGTGCTCGCACTGCTCACGCATGAGCGCCCGGTCACCGTAGGCGGACCGGCGCAGCACCAGCTCGTCAAGCACCACCACCAGCATCGGTGGGTTCTCCCGGCGCAGAATCGCCTGCCGATGCAGGCGAGCCTCCACCAGCCGTCCGACGTCGTCGGTGGTCAGTTTCTCCCCGGCCAGGGTCGCCCGCGCGTACGCCTCGGTCTGGAGCAGGCCCGGCACCCAGGTCAGCTCGAACCAGCGCAGCGCCACCGCCTCGCGCTCGATGTCCACCCACCGCCGGAACCACGCCGGCTCGCGCCGCTTGAGGACGTCCGGCCACAGCTCGGTTACCTCGCGGCCGAGTACCTCGGCGACCCGCCGCCGGGTCTGCGGACGCGGGATGCGTCCATGGCTTGCCCACCGCGCGGCGGTCTTCGCGTCGACACCGACCTGCGCTGCGAGAGTGTCGGCGGTTTCGCCCGCCTCGGTCATGGCGGTGACGACGGCACGATTCATTCCGCGTTCCTTCCTGAACGTCCGGGGACACTCAGCATCCACTCCGATACGGGGTGTAGGCGGAAAGGAATCGCCGGCAGGGTGGAAATCAGAACGGCACGCGCCAGTGGCGATCCCCCCGAACCCGCTGGCCGTGCTGTCGGGGCCGCCCCCCATCCGGCGAGCACCTGTCGGGGGCGGCCCCACCCGACCTCTCCTGGCGACCGAGGAGGCACCCGTGACCCCAGCGCCGGCACGTTGTGCGGTGACCGGCCGTCGGGAGGACGGGACTCCCACCGTCCCACCCGGCGTGTACCTGCTGAACCGGGCGGCGTCCCCGCAGTTCCACGCGCCGATCGTGGTCCGGGTGATCCGCGAGCTGCCCGACCGGCACCCGCCGTACGGCTGGACGTGGCTCGACTGCTACCAGCTCGACCGGCACGGGGATGCGATCGAGAAGCGCCAGTTGTTCGTCATGCCGGAGGGGATCCGCCCGGTGCGGCTTCCACCGGTCCCGTACGCCGCTCGACCCGCTCCGGCGCTCGACGTGAAGAGGCCAGGTCAGACCCTGGACCAGGGTGGCGGGAAGACCACCTCGCCCTGCGGGGGTGGCGGCTCACCGCTGGTCGACGGCGGCAGCACCAGCGCCTGCCACGGCTCGCCCAGCCCGGACCACGGGCTGGTCAGCCCCAGCCGGTCGGCCCGGCTGAAGCCGAAGCGCCGGTAGTAGGCCGGATCGCCGAGCACCACCACCAGCCGCTCACCAAGTTCCGTCGCCGCCTCCAGCGCGGCCTGGACCACGGAGGTACCGAGCCCGATCCGCTGCCGATGCGGCGCCACCGCCACCGGACCCAGCGCCACCGCTGGCGTGCTGGCCGCGTCCGAGCAGACCATCACCCGGGTCAGCAGGGCGCAGCCGACGATCTCACCGCCGTACTCGGCGACCATCGCCAGCTCCGGCAGCCACGCGTCGCTACCGCGCAACTCGTCGACGAGGCGTACCTCCGGTGGGACGGCCACGTCGGGCCGGGCGAAGGCCGCGGCCAGTACCCGGCGGACCGCGCCGGTGTCGGCCGGATCCTCGGGACGTAACCGCAGGGTCGTCACGCGGCGAGGTTACCCCGCGCGGCTGGTCCATCCGCGACGGTCCCCGAACCGGGCGTGGCGGCACAACCACCCGATCGATCGACATCCCCCGTTGCGGGGCGTAGCGGGGGCCCGGACGGGGTATGACTGTTCCATGACGCCCGTACGATCCCTCGCCCGCGCCATGTTGAGCGGCATCTTCGTGGTCAGCGGCGCCCGCAACTTCGCCAACCCCGGTCGCCTGGTGCCTGCGGCGAAGCCGATCACCGATCGGGTGACCCCCCTGCTGGAGCGGGCGGATCCGCGCATCCCCACCGACACCGAGACGCTGATCCGGGCCAACGCGGCAGTGCAGTTCGGTGCCGGGCTGATGCTGGCGACCGGGCGGTTCACCCGGCCGGCGGCCCTGGTGCTGGCCGGCACGCTGATCCCGGTGACCCTCGCCGGGCACGCCTTCTGGAGCAACGAGGACCCGGCCGCGAAGAACAACAACCAGATCCACTTCCTGAAGAACCTCGGCCTCTTCGGTGGGTTGTTGCTTGCTGCGGCGGACACGGAGGGTAAGCCAGGGCTACGCTGGCGGGCTGGTCACCGGATCGGCCACTCCCGACGGTCGGTGCGCCGCGCCGTCCGGACCGCCCGTCGCGAGGCCCGGATCGCCCTGCGGTCGGCGTCCACCGCTCGGCGACTCCCCGGCTGAGCTGCGAACCGTCCACCCCACCCCGGCCAACGCCGCGAATCACCTGAACCGCCCGGTAGGCGTTAACGCGGTTGAAATGTCAAAAGAATGTGTGGGATCGGACACGGTCGCATAACGCGGGAGGCACTGAAGTGAGGCGCCGTTCTAGGCTCCGTACTGGACCTGGACGGGTAGGACGACCTTGGTACGGGGGTGGCCGCGCCATGCCGGCGAGCGTCGGTAGAGGGCTCGACCGCCTCGCCACAGTCCGTCGCGTAACGCGTGGGATCGATCGTAGGACAGTCGTACGGGCCGGCATCGTCGCCGCCGTCGCCTACGCCGCATGGCTCGCCATCGGTGCGTTCGGGCGTCCGTACAACTTCTTCGACATGAAGATCTACCACGGCGCGGTGGTCTGGTGGGCGAGCGGTCACGAGCTGTACGAGTTCGTCGCGCCCGACACGACCCTGGGCTTCACCTACCCGCCCTTCGCCGGGCTGGCCATGCTGCCGATGGCACACCTGCCGGTCACCCTGGCCGGTCTGGTCAACGCCGCGGTCAGCATCGCCGCACTGGCCGTCGTGCTGGCAGCTCTGCTGCGCCCGATCGTGGACCGGTTGGGCTGGCCACTGTGGTACACGGTGGCCATCGCCACGCCGCTCGCCGTCGCCATCGAGCCCACCCGGGAGACCCTCGGCTACGGACAGGTCAACCTGCTGCTGTTCGCCCTGATCATGGCCGACCTGGTCGCCTTGCGCTGGCGGTCGCGCCGCGGCACCCACCAGGCCGAGGACGACGGCCCACTGCTGCGATTCATCTACGGCGGTGCCTGGGCCGGCGTGGGCATCGGGCTGGCCACCGCCGTGAAACTGACTCCGGCCCTGTTCATCTTCTACCTGATGATCACCCGGCAGTGGCGGGTCGCCGCGACGGCGATCGGCACCGCCATCGGGGTGACGATCGGCAGCTTCGGCGTCGTCGGAGCGGAATCGCGCGCCTACTTCGGCAGCGTGCTGTGGCAGACCGAGCGGGTCGGCGCCGCCGACATGACGCCCAACCAGTCCCTGGCCGGCCTGCTGGCCCGCCTCTACGACTCGATCGAGACCCCGGGGCTGCTCTGGCTGGCCTTCTCCGTGCTGGTGTTGGCGCTCGGCCTGTCCCGGGCGTCCAACGCGCACGCCGACGGCGACGAGCTGACCGCCTTCACGCTGGTGGGTCTGACCGCCAACGTGATCAGCCCCATCTCCTGGACGCATCACCTCGTCTGGGTGATCCCGGCGATCATCGTCCTGGCCGACGCCGCGATCCGCCGTCATGACGCCAGCCGGGGACCGGCGCTGCGCTCCGCGTCGGGGCCGTACGGCGGACCACCGGGCGTCTCGGCGCTCCGCCCGCCGATCTGGTACCCGACGTTGACCGGGTTCCGCCACGGCATCGCCGCCGTCGGGCTCTACCTGCTCTTCCTGATCTCTCCTATCTGGCCGTACGAACACCAGCTGCCGGAGGTCTCGCACTACGAGGACGGCCTGTTCGGCGCGCTGATGGAGAACTCGCTGGCGCTCGCCCTGATCGTGCTGGTCGCCGCGCTGCCCTGGCGGCCCGGCGCGGAACCCGCCTACCACACCGACCGGGCGGCACGCGCCTCGATGCTCCACGCACGGCGGTAGGCGTCGGCGACCGCGGTGGGTCAGGCGGTCGCCGTCAGGGGCAGTTGACCCACTCCTCCGAGCCGTCGGTGAAGACCTGCCGCTTCCAGATCGGCAGCCGGGCCTTCGCCTCGTCCACCAACCGCGCGCAGGCGGCGAAGGCGGCGGCCCGGTGGGCGGTGCTGACCGCCGCCGCGAGGGCCACGTCACCGATGGCCAGCGGACCGATCCGGTGGGAGACCGCCACGGCGTACACGTCGGGGTCGGCGGCGATCTCGTCGGCCACCTCCCGCAGCACCTTCTCGGCGCTCGGGTGGCCTTCGTACTCCAGGCTCGTCACCGACCGGCCGTGGTCGTGGTCCCGGACCACCCCGGCGAATGAGACCACCGCGCCGGCCCGGGAATCCGCGACCGCCGCCTCGTGCGCGGCCAGATCCAGCGGCTGGTCGGTGACGGTGCTGACCACGGTCACCATGCCCGCTCCCCGGGCAGCAGCGGCAGCGGCACGACCGGAACCCGATCACCGACCGAGCCGGTGGTGCCGGGCGCGATCACCGCGAACCCGTCGGCACCCGCGAGCCCACGCAGCATGGCCGAACCGACGTGCCGGACCGGATGGGCGGTCCCGGCAGCTCGGTCGAGCCGGACCAGCGCCAGATGGGTGTGATCACCACGACCGGCGACCGGCTCGGCGAGAACGGCGTGCGACAGCACCGGCATCGGTCGACCGGCCAGGCCGGCCAGCAGCGGCGCGACCAGCGACACCAGCGCCACGATGGCGGACTGCGGGTTGCCGGGCAGCCCGGCGACGAACCGGACGTGCCCGTCGGCACCGACCAACCTGGCCACCAGCATCGGAAAGCCGGGGCGGACCGCGACCGTGTTGACCACGTAGTCGGCGTCCAGTGCCGCCAGCGCCGGGTGCAGGTGGTCGACCGGGCCGTGCATGGTGCCACCCGTGGTGCAGACCAGATCGGTGTCGTCCAGGGCGTCACGCAGCGCGGCCACGTGGGCGGGCAACGTGTCGGCGACCGGGCCGACCACGTCACTCGGATGCACCTGGCAGCCGTACCGGCGCAGCCAGCCCGGCACCGCCGGACCCAGCGCGTCGCGGACCCGGCCGGCGGCCGGCGGGCCCGCCGTGAGCAGTTCGTCGCCGAAGACCAGCAGCGCGGCCCGGGGCTGCCGGCGTACCCGCAGGGTGTCGTGGCCGCACGAGGCGGCCAGGCCGATCACACCCGGGTCGACCGGCGTGCCGGCCGGCAGCAGTTCCTCACCGGCGGTGGCCTCCTCGCCGGGCTGCCGCCACTCCGGCGTGGCCCGTGGCACGCCGTCGACGAACCCTTCCGGCGTACGCGTCGACTCCTCCACCCGCAGCACCGCCGAGGCACCGGTCGGCACCATCGCCCCGGTGGCGATCTCGACCGTCGTCCCGTCCTCGGTCAACGGGGCGGGCGTACTGCCCGCGAGCACCCGCCCGACCACCCGCCACGGACCGGCACCACGCACCGCCCAGCCATCCACACTCGACGTCGGAAACGCCGGAAGGTCGGTCCTGGGGGTCAGTGGCTCGGCGAGGGTGTGTCCGTCGGTCTCGGCGAGCGGACGCTCGACGGCGGGCAGCGCGGCGGCCAGCCCTGCCGCGTACACCCGGGAACGCGCGTGCGCCCAGTCGGCTGGTGGCGCGGAGACCTCGTCGGTGGAGGCGGTTTCCGTTCTCACCGGCCGAGCCTAACCGGCTGCCGGATGGTCGCCACCGCGCAACTGATCGACGGTGTGGGCGAGGATCGGCCCCAGCACGGCCATTCCGTCGCGGGCCCCGCCCGTCGACCCGGGCAGGTTGACCACCAGCGTGCGGCCGGCCACCCCGGCGACGCCGCGGGACAGCGCGGCGGTGGGGACCTTGTCGCGGCTGTGCGCACGGATCGCCTCGGCGATGCCGGGGATCTCGTAGTCGAGCAGGGCCCGGGTCACGTCGGGCGTGCGGTCGGTGGGGGTGATCCCGGTGCCACCGCTGGTCAGCACCACGTCGACACCGTCCGCCACGGCCGCCTCGACCGCCCGGCCGACCGGGTCGCCGTCCGGCACGACCACCGGTTCGTCCACCGTGCAGCCCAGCTCACGCAGGCCGGCGACGAGGAGTGGACCGCTCGTGTCGGCGTAGACGCCGGCGGCGGCCCGGTTGGAGGCCACCACCACCCGGGCGCGGATCACGGCCGCTCCTCCGGACGCTCCCACAGACCGGTCTTGCCGCCATCCTTGCGCAGCACCCGGACCGCGTCGACGCTGGCCGCCGGATCCACCGCCTTGACCATGTCGACCAGGGCCAGCCCGGCGACCGCGACCGCGGTCAACGCCTCCATCTCGACCCCGGTGCGGTCGGCCGTCCGGGCGGTGGCGGTGATCTCGACCGTGTCGGGGGTCAGCGTCAAATCGACCGTGACGCCGTGCAGGGCGATCGGATGGCACAGCGGAATCAGGTCGGGGGTGCGCTTGGCACCCATGATCCCGGCCAGCCGCCCGACCGCCAGGGCGTCACCCTTGGGCAACCCCTCCCCACGCAACAGGTTGATCACCTCGCGGGTGGTGCGCAGCCGGCCGGCGGCCGTCGCCGCACGCCCGGTTACCTGTTTCGCGGAGACGTCGACCATGCGCGCCGCGCCGGCCTTGTCGACGTGGGTCAGCTGGGCGGGTTCGGTCACGGTCGCGAGCCTATCCCTCGGGTACGACAGGCTCCCTTCCTGGATCGGAAGGAGCGACGCGGGGACGCCGCCCCTTCCTCACCAGCCTGCCGCCGGTTGCTGGGGTAGACCCGGCGGCAGGGGTCGCGACGAGATCCGGCAACTGTCGGATCTCCCCCCGTCGACGAACGTTCCGGAGGTTAGCGATCCCGGCGATAAGAAATCGATAAGAATGTCAGGCCAGAAGGATCCCGTCACCGACGGCGGTTGCGCTCCGCCTCAGGGCAGCGATGCGACGCTCGATCTCGTACCGCTCCGGCGCGCCGGTCGGCTCGATGAGTGCCAGTGCTCGTTCGAGGTGCCGTCGAGCTTCGGCCGGGTCCGCACTCACCAGGTGCTCGGCGAGACCGGCCAACGCCCGCGCCTGCTCGTAGCGGTTGTCGATCCGGATCGCCAGGTCAAGTGCTCGCTGGTGGACCCGCACGGCCCCGTCGACGTCGCCATCGGCCGTCAGTGTCAGGCCGAACTCGTTCAACGCACTGCACTCCGCCTGCCGTTCGGCCGAGTGGGCGGTGATTTCCAGCGCAAGCTCGTGCTGCCGTCGGGCTTCCGCGAGCTGACCTGCGCCTCGGTACGCGACGGCCATGACGTTGCGCGCGTCCCCTTCTCCGTACCGATGCCCGGTCTGGGCGTACAGCACCATGGCGGACCGCAGCAACCGCAGAGCCTGAGCGTGCTCCCCCAACCGCACCCGTACGGCGGCGAGGTGACTCAAGGCGTTGGCGATCTGGTAGCGATCGTCCTCGACCCGGGCCCACAGCAGATGAAGGCGGTGCACGCGCAGCGCTTCGTCGTAGCGACCCAACGAGGTGAGTGCGAGACCGAGGTTCGGCAGGTGTATCCGAGCCCGACTGATCTGCGACATCGGAAGGTCACGCGATGCCGCGACAGCCAGATCGGCGGCCTCCCGAAAATCACCCCTCAAGCAGTGGATCACGCTCAGGTTTCCTCGGAACCTGGCGATGTCTCCTGGATGGCCGGACACCTCGGCCACCGCCAGCGCATTCTTCAGACACTGGACCGCCTGATTCTGTGAGCCGATCTTGCTCAATGCAGAGGCGAGATAGTTGTTCATGATGCCGATCGCGCGACCGTCCTCCAACTGCTCTGCAGCGGCGAGCCCCAATTCGTGCGTACGCTGGATGTCTTCGAAGTAGCCGCGCACATAGTAGAAACGCCAGAGTACGCGAGCCAGCTTCCAGGCGTAATCATGGAGGGAATTTCTCGCGGCCAGATCGATGAAGAGATTCAGGTTGCCCCGCTCGCGCTCGACCCAGTTGATGTCGACCGCCTCCGGCCCGGGCAGGAGATCGGGCCGTTCCGGTACCACGTCGCCGATGTCGCCGTGAATGTCCACGAGCCTGTTAAGCGTTTCCGTGGCGCCGATCGACATACTCATGACCTGATCAAGCAGACTGACGAGCGCCGCCCTTCGCGTCTCGTCCGAGTCCATTTCAAGACACTTCTCACGTGCATATTGTCGGACCAGGTCGTGCATTCGATAGCGACCATTCTCCGACTCTTCCACCAGGTGTCGGTCCACCAAGTCGTCGAGAATGGTTCCGGCTTTCGTGTAGGACAGCCCGGACATCGCCGCAACCATGCTTATGCAGTAATGACCGGTGTGCAGACCCAGGAAGCGGAAGACCCGCTTACTTACCTCGTGCAACGGTTCGTAGGAGGCGGTGAAGGCCGCCGCGACGCTGCGCTCACCCGTTCCGAAGCTGACCAAGCCCGACTCATTGCCGGCAAGGCGCGCCGCCAGATCGACCAGTCGACGGTTGCGTCGATGGGCCAGCCGCGATCCGACCAGCCGGATCGCCAGCGGTAGGTAGCCACAGTTGCGGACAATCTCCGCTGCGGACTCGGGCTCGGCCGAGACCCGTTCTTCTCCAGCGCTGGCCGCCAGCAGTCGTACACCCGCCTCCGACGACAACACGGACAACGACTCGGGAGGTCCGACATCGAGATCGAGAAGCCGCCGCCGGGAAGTGATCAGTACAACCGACGACGCGGTGACCGGAAGCAGCGGAGCCACCTGTTCGCTGTCAGCCGCATTGTCCAGGACGACGACGGCGCGGCGAGCGGACAGCTCTCTCCGCCACAAGCCTCGTCGCTCATCCATTTCCAATGGGATTCGTGAGGCCGGCACACCCAACTGGCGAAGGAGCACCACGAGGGCGGTGGCGGGATCGACCAGATTGCCGTCCTCGTGACCGCGCAGATCGATGAATAGCTGACCATCCGGGTGCGAGGCCGCAAGACGCCTGGCGACGTGCACGGCGAGGGTCGTCTTACCGCTTCCCGCCATCCCGTCGATCAGATGAACGACGGATGCCGAGCCATCGCCGGCACGGCTCCTGCCAACCAGCCGTTCGACGATCTCATCCCTGCCCACAAAATCCGCCACGGGTCTGGGTAGCCAGTCCCAGTCGGGCCCGTGACTGTCGGGCGTGCCCGAAGTCCGCGCGATCGACTGGTCACCGCCGACAGATCCTGGAGCGACAGAGGCCGGCACCACAGCACCCTGACGCTCGACCAGTTCCTGATGCAGTCGCCGGAGATCGGACCCTGGCTCCACCCCGAACTCGGTCCGGATGGCACGGGCCGCAGATCGAAACACCGAGATCGCGCCGGCAGTGTCGCCCCGCCGGTGCAGCGCCCTCATCAGCAGAAGCAGTGCCGGCTCCCGGATCGGATGGGCCGCAACCGTCCGCCACAGCAGCGGAAGAGCCTCCGCAACGTGATCCGCCTCCAGGTGTAGATCCGCAAGGAGTTCCACGGCGAGCAGGTACTGCTCCTGGGCGGTCGCCACGTGGGCAGTCAGCGATGCCCCGAGAGGTACGCCGAGCAGGGGTGGCCCGGACCAGAGGGGCATCGCCTGGCTAAGCAGCGATCGTGCGGTCCCCGCCTGGTCGCCGAGGTTGAGTTGACGCGCCCGCTCGACCTGATGAAGGAAATGGAACAGGTCGACGTCGTCCGGGGCCACCTCCAGCCGGTACCCACCGCACTGGCGGACCAGCACTCCCCGGCCAGCTTCGTGGGCCTCGAACGCACGCCGAAGATTGGCGGCGTAGGTCCGGACGTTTGGTACGGCCGAACGCGGTGGTGTCTCGGGCCAGATCTCGTCGATCAGGTCCTCTGTCGCAACCGTCCGTCTCGGGTTCATCACCAGCTTGGCCAGAACGGTTCGCTGCTTCGGCGTACCGAGGTCCACTCCAGACGAACCAAACGAGACCCGAAAGCCGCCAAGCACCTCAATCTTCACTTCTCGAACCCCTTGTGAGGCAGGCATTCGCGTGATCGCACCTTAACAATGCGCATCGGATCGGGTGAACCGCAACAAACGCTCGGTCACGGCGGTGGCGGCATCGGCAATGCGGGACCACAATCCGAGGTGGCGACGACCAAGCTGTGCGAAATTGGTTAAGCCGGCTGGCGGCAGGGAGAAGTCGCTCGACAAACTCCACGATCGATGCGCTCCGCACAGCTCATATGGACGGAACGTCATGAATGGTGGCATCCTTAACTAATGTTGCGCATTGTCACATTTATCCTGGCTTAGCCGACCCGTCTCGACTTAACCTCGCTTTCGCCATCGAGGAATCGCCATCGATGAGCTGGGGCGTCGAGATTGGGGAGGCCGGTATGCGCGGCAACGATTGGGCCTGATCAATACCTTGAGTCGCCCACTGCCGACGGTAGGCTTGCCGTCACGGTGGTGCACTCGTCAGGGGAGGCATGATCCGTTCCTCGACACGAGACAATGAGACCGATCGGCGGCTCCTGCTGCTAGTCGGTCTCGTCGTCGTGGCTGCCGTGGCAGCCGTTGTCGCCTCGACCATGATCGCGTCGGCCTCGCCGTTGGTCACCCCCCTCAACGAGGTGTCCGCCCTGGCGATGTTGGTCTTCATCAGCGCCGTAGGCACCCTCGTCTGGACTCCTCTCCGGATCAGGTCGACAGCCCACCGCATCAGCTGGAACGAGACCGCGCTGGTCATGGCCCTGGCCCTCGCGCCCACGCCGTGGGTGGTGTTGTGCACCGCCGCCGGCGTGGCACTGGCCTCTCTGCGACTACCGCCGATCAAGCTCGCCTTCGGCGTGGGCAAGAACGTCCTGATGGCCGTCGGGGCCGGCGCCACCCTCCAAGCCGCGGGCTGGGACGGCCTCACCGGCGACCCGTGGCAGCTGATTCCCCCACTCGCAGCGGCCTACCTCGCCGCCGCTCTGCTCGACGAGATGCTGGCGATACCCGTGATCGCCCTGGCCTCCCGAACTCCCATCTCCCAGCACTTCCGCAGCAACCTCGACCTGAGGATCGCGGGCTACCTCGTACGCTTCTGCGTCGCCACCGGCAGCCTGCTCATCCTCGAAGCGGACCCCAGGCTCCTGCTCGCCGTGCCACCACTCGTGCTCAGCCTGCACCTGGCGTACTCGGGTCGGATCCGACAACGGGCCGAGCAGCAGGTGTGGCAGCGGCTCGCCCAGACAACCGACGCCCTCAACGTGGTCGAGCTGGACGAGGTCCTCACCACCGCGGTCACCCGGGCATCCGAACTCTTCTCCGCCGACGAGGTGGAGGTCGAACTGCGCGACGCCGACCGGGTGGTACGCGGCGGCACCGACGGAGTCACCTACGACGGGCCGGCCGACGAGCCCACCAGCGTTCAGGGCGCGGTGGTCCCCGCCCGGCTGGAAGGGCACGACAAGACCGTCGACGTGGGCATGCTGCGGCTGCGCTTCCGCGGACCGGTGAAGCTCTCCGAGCGAGAGCAGTACACGCTGTACACGTTCGCCTCGGCGCTGTGCACCGCCATCCGCAACGCCCAGGCGTACGCCGAACTCGCCCGGGTGGCCCGGGCCCACGCGCACGACGCCACACACGACGCGCTGACCGGCCTACCGAACCGGCGCCACCTGCTCGACGCGGGCAACGACCACCTCCACCAACGGCACGCCGACGGCGTGACCGCCCTGGTACTGATCGACCTGAACCACTTCAAGGAGGTCAACGACACCCTCGGCCACACCGCCGGCGACCAGATGCTGGCCGCCGTCGCCGAGCGGCTGCGCGCCGCCGCGCGGGCGGAGGATCTGGTCGCCCGGCTCGGCGGCGACGAGTTCGCCGTACTCCTGCGCGCCCTGCCGGCCCCCGCGATGGCCGCACATCGGGCCGAGACGCTGCTGGCGGCGCTGCACGAGCCCTTCGACATCGACGGCATGCGAATCAACGTGGAGGCCAGCGGTGGTATCGCCGTCGCTCCCGCCACCGGCGGCATGGTCGAACTGCTGCGCCGTGCGGACGTCGCCATGTACCAGGCCAAACGGGCCGGGCAACGCGTCGCGACCTACGCGTCCGCCCGGGACACCGCCGACCTGGGCCGCCTCACGCTCGGCGGCGACCTGACCCGGGCCGTCGCCGACCACGAGTTCACCGTCAACTTCCAGCCGATCGTCGACCTCGGCACCGGTGAGGTCATCGCCGCCGAAGCCCTGGCCCGGTGGCGCCACCCCACCCACGGCATGATCGACCCACTGCGTTTCCTGGAGACCGTCGAACGCTCCGGCCTGCTCCCGGCCTTCGCCGAGGCCATCCTCGACCAGGCGCTCATCGCCGCCGGCACCTGGCGTGACGCCGGCTTCGACGTTCCCGTCGCGGTCAACGTCTCCCCCCGCAGCCTCCTCGACACCCGGTTCCCCGGTTCCGTGCTGGCCCGCCTGCGCGCCCACGACCTGCCACCCGACCGGCTGATCCTGGAACTGACCGAGACCCTCACCCTCAGCCAGCTCGACGTCGTCGACCAGGTGCTCTCCCGCCTCCGCGAAACCGGCGTCCGGCTCGCCCTGGACGACTTCGGGACCGGCTACTCGTCGCTCTCCCTGCTCTCCCGGATACCGGTGCACCAGTTGAAGATCGACCGGAGCTTCGTCACCGCCATGGAGTCCTCCACCGAAGCCGCCGCGATCATCCGCTCCACCCTTGATCTCGGTCGCAGCCTCGACCTCGCCGTCGTCGCCGAGGGCGTGGAGCGGGAGGCCCAGCGACGCGCGCTCTGGGAACTGGGCTGCACCGCCGGCCAGGGGCACCTCTTCGCCCGCCCATTGCCCGCCGGAACACTGCTCGCCGCCCTCCAGCGCGGCACCGGCAACCGCACCGGCTGCCTCGCGGTAGCCCTGCACGACGCCGGTGCGGTGGTCCGGCTACCGCAGGGACGTCGACAGGGGGGCCGGGGCCGGCACCAGCCGGCCTGACACACTTGCCCGGGTGAGTACCACCACCCAGACCCGCCACCGTCCCGGGTGGTGGTACCGGCTGTCCACCACTGGCGGCGGTCTCGTCCTGGACCTCGGCCTCTACGCCACCTCGGCCGCGTTCGCCGGAGTCACCGCGGCGACCTCCACCCTCCTGCCGCACCGCGCCTGGGGCGGCATCGCCGCATTCGGTTACCTCACCGCGGCGATCGTGGCACTCGGTCAACTGCTGCTGCGCCGGCACCGGCCGGACTCGGCGCTGGCTGGACTGCCCGCACGCTGGCTGGTCACCGTGCTCACCTGGGCCGGCGTCGCCCTGCTACCGCTCATCCGGCAGAGCATGCAGCGTGCGGCGGGACGCATCGACCGGGCCCAGGAGGAAGTGCTCGTCGTCGAGGAATCCGGGCGGCGACTGGTCGACACCGGCACGCCCTATCTGGGGCCGGAGTCCATCGCCGCGCTGCCGCCCGGCGAACAACTGCTCGGCTACACGCCGTACCAACCGGGAATGGCCCTGTTCGGGCTGCCCCGCGCGGCCGCCGACGCGTGGTGGACCGACGCCCGGATCTGGTTCGCCGTCGGCACCGCCCTCGCCCTCCTCCTCGCCGTCCGCGTCCTGCGCCGAACCGTGGACGCGACCGCGACGACCGACCACGACGCGGCCCTGCTACGCGGGGTGCAGGCCGCCACCGTCCTGCCGGTCTGCGCGCTGACCCTCGCCACCGGCGGCGACGATCTTCCCGTACTCGCGCTCTGCCTGCTGGCGCTCGCGATGGCCGCCACCGCACGACCTGGCTGGGCCGGCGTCGCCGTCGGGCTCGCCGGTGCGCTCAAGCTGTTCGCCTGGCCGGTCGCCGTGGTCCTGGTCATCTGGGGCATCTGCCGGCGGGCCGGCCGGCGGGTGGCGGCCGGCGCGCTCGGACTGCCCGCCGCCGCACTGCTGCCCACCTTGCTGGTCGACCACGACGCCCTGGTGGAGAACGTGCTGCGCTTTCCCCTCGGGCACGGCCTGGTCTCCAGCCCGGCAGAGTCCCCGTTTCCCGGCTACCTGATCGCGAACGCGCTACCGGCGGGACGGGCGGTCGCCGCGGCACTGCTGGTCGCCGCCGGGGTGGCGACCGCCGTCCGGCTCGTCCGCCACCCGCCCCGCACCGCCCGCACGGCGGCGCTCGTCTGCGGGTACGGGCTGCTCGTGGCGATCCTGCTGATGCCCGCCACCCGGTTCGGCTATCTCCTCTATCCGGCGGCCTTCCTCGTCTGGGCACTCGCCCTCGACGTTCCCGGGATCCGGCAACCAGCGGGCGAAGACGGCCCGCAGGGCGTAGACCTGAGGACATGACCACCTACCGCGACCGCACCGAGGCGGGCCAGGTGCTCGCCGACCGACTCACCGCGCTGATCGGCGAACCCGACGTCGTCGTCCTGGGCCTGGTACGCGGCGGCGTACCGGTGGCTCGGGTCGTCGCCGAACGCCTCGGCGCGCCACTGGACGTACTGGTGGTCCGCAAGCTCGGCATGCCGTGGGCCCCCGAGGTCGCCTTCGGTGCGCTCGGTCCGGGCGGGGTGCGAGTGGTGAACGACGTGGTGGCCGGCCAGCTCGGCCCCGACGACATCGCCGAGGTCCAGCACCGGGAACAGGCCGAGCTGGATCGGCGCGAACAGCTCTACCGGGCCGGCCGGCAGCCGCTGGACCTGACCGGCCGAACGGCCGTTCTCGTCGACGACGGGCTGGCCACCGGGGCCACCGCCCGGGCGGCCGTGCAGGTGGCCCGGCACCTCGGCGCCCGTCGGGTCGTGGCCGCCGTCCCGGTCGGCGCCCAGGAGGCGTACGAGATGCTCGCTGCCGAGGCCGACCAGGTGATCTGCGCCCAGCGACCGCCCGCCTTCACCGCCGTCGGGGCGTACTACGACGACTTCCACGAGGTTTCCGACGAGGAGGTGACGGAGGCGCTGACCGCTACCGCGTGAGCCGACCAGGTACCGTCGGGTGATGAGCCTGACCTGTCCCAAGTGTCACGGAGAAATGCGCCAGTACGAGCGCAGTGGCGTCGTCATCGACCAGTGTGGCGAATGCCGCGGGATCTTCCTCGACCGCGGCGAGTTGGAGAAGCTGTTCGAGGCGGAAGCCAACTGGAGCGCGCAGCAGGCCCCCGCCGCACCGCAGCCCGCCCAGCACGTCTCCCAGCCGGGCGGCTACCAGCCCCCGCCCCCGCCGCCCGCGCCACACCAGCCCGGTTACGGTGCCGTCCCGCCGCCGCCACCCCCGCCGCACGGGTACCCGGCTCCGGCCCCCGCGTACGGCCACGCCCAGCAGCACTACGGCTACCACGGGCACTACCGGCGGAAGAAGCGCAAGAGCTTCCTCGACGAGATGTTCGGCTGAGCCCCCGTCGAACCCAGGGTGACCGGGCCGCACCGGCCCGGTCCCTCCATCCCGGCTCTCGCAGCGCGGGACGGCGCGAGCTGTGCGACGCTGCCGACATGGGGTTGCGGGCATCGCACATCGCACTGGCCAACGCGTACGACGGCATCACCAGTGCCGTCGCCGACCTCGACGACGCGGATCTGCAGCGGCCGACCCGGTGTCGCGGGTGGCTGGTCGCGGACCTGCTCTTCCACGTGCTCTGCGATGCTCAGCGGGCGCTCGTCGCCCTGGCCAGCCCCGCCGACGGACCGGCCACCGTCGACTCCGTCAGCTACTGGCACTCGTTCCCGGGCGGCGACGGAAGCGCCCGGCACGCCTGGTGGGCGCGACGCTCCGCTGCCGCGTTCGACCGTCCGACCGGCGTGGTCCGGCTCTGGGCCGACACCGCACCCGCCGCCGTACGCGCCGCCGGCAGCGCGGACCCGGACGGCTTCGTCACCACCCAGGGGCACGTGCTGCGGGTAGCCGATCTGCTGGACACGCTCACCACCGAAGCGGTGGTCCACCACCTCGACCTGGTCCTGGACCTACCGGCCGCGTCGCGGCCCGGACCGGCCGCGACCCGGGTCGCGACGACCACCCTGGACGCTCTGCTCGACGGTGCCGTTGCCCGGCCGTCCGGTTGGAGCGACCACGACTACCTGCTCAAGGCGACCGGGCGGCTACCGCTGACCGACCCGGAGCGACGCGAACTCGGCGCGCTCGCCGACCGCTTCCCGGTGCTCGGCTGATCAGACGATCGCCATGTCCACGAAGCGCGACAAGTGCAGCTGGGCGGCGACCGTCACGGTGTCGGTCGGGCCGTTCCGATGCTTGGCAACGATAAAGTCCGCCTCGCCGGCGCGGGGCGACTCCTTGTCGTAGTAGTCGTCACGATGCAGCAGGATGACGACGTCCGCATCTTGTTCGATCGAGCCAGATTCGCGCAAGTCAGACAATTGTGGGCGCTTGTCGGTGCGCTGTTCCGGGCCTCGGTTCAGCTGGCTGACCGCAATGACCGGGCACTCGACCTCCTTGGCCAACAGCTTCAGGCCCCGGGACAGGTCCGCGACCTCCTGCTGCCGGCTCTCGGTACGCTTCGGCGAGGTCATCAGCTGGAGGTAGTCGACCACAATCAACTTGAGGTCGTGCCGCTGCTTGAGCCGACGGGCCTTCGCCCGGATCTCCATCAGGTTCATGCTGGGTGTGTCGTCGACGAACAGCGGTGCCTCGCTGATCTCACCCATGCACCGAGCGAGCTTGGTCCAGTCGTCATCGGAGAGTTGCCCGCTGCGCAGCACGTGCAGCGGCACCCGCGCCTCCGCCGACAGCAGCCGCATGACGATCTCGACCTTGCTCATTTCCAGCGAGAAGATCGCCGATGCCTGGTTCGCCCGGATCGCGGCGTTACGCGCGAAGTCCATGCTCGCCGTGGACTTCCCGAGGCCAGGTCGCCCGGCCACGATGATCAACTGACCGGCGTGCAGTCCGTTGAGCAGGCGGTCCAGGTCGGTGAATCCGGTCGGCACGCCGGTCATCACGCCACCCTGGGCGCCGACCGCCTCGATCTCGTCCAGCGTCGGTTGCAGCATGTCGGCCAGGACGGCGAAGTCCTCGCTGACCCGGCGCTCGGTCACGTCGTAGACGGCCTGCTGCGCCAGGTCCACGATGTCGTCGACGTCCCGGCTGCCGCCGCTCGCCGTGCCGTAACCGAGTTGGACGATCCGGGTACCGGCCTCGACCAGGCGGCGGAGCACGGCTCGTTCGCTGACGATGCGCGCGTAGTAGGCGGCGTTCGCGGCGGTCGGCACGCTCGCGATCAGCGTGTGCAGGTATGGAGCGCCACCCACGCGGGCCAGATCACCGGAGTCGGCCAGTGCCGCGGCGACGGTGATGGCGTCGGCCGGCTCACCCCTGCCGTAGATCTCCAGAATGGTGTCGAAGATGGTGGCATGGACCGGCCGGTAGAAGTCGTTGGTCTTGAGGATCTCGACGACGTCGGCGATGGCGTCCTTGGAGAGCAGCATGCCACCGAGGACGCACTGCTCCGCCGCCACGTCCTGGGGCGGCGTCTTGTCGAACTGACCGTCGCGTGGCGCATCGCCGGACTGTTGCACGCCGCCCGGGAACGACTCCGTCCGCCTGTCATCGGTGACCGACACCGGGCCCCCTCCACTGCGTCGGATCGGTTCCAGGCTTACCGCCCGGGTGCGACAACGTCGACCGGCCGCTTCGATCGGGGGTCATCGGTCGGCAGGTCGGTGGCAACCATACGGACTCCGAGGTCAGCCGCTCAACAGTGCCGGTGGACGAGCCTTGGGACAACCTGTGGACGCGAGTGGACAAGCATGTGCGCAGCGTGTGCACAGGTTGTGGATAACGGATGGGGAATTCTCGGCAGCAACCCCTCTGACCTGCGCAAACTTCTTCCCCAGCCTGTGGAGCGAATTTCCGGGTAGGGCTTTGTCCTGAACCTCCCGTAAGATCGGTGGCCTACGGCTACACCTGGACAGCGGATTGCACTTTCGGTTGAGAAGGGTCACGCTCCGGCCGTGAGTTACCGGGACTGGGCACGCGGAGAGGACGGTCCGCGCGAGCGGCGACCGGCCGCTTCATGGGCCGATCCCGTCGAACGTTCACCGGCCGAGCGGTACGACTCGGCGGTCGAGCGTTACCGCACCCCGAGCCGTCGACGGGCGATCGAGCGCGGCCAGGAGGAGCCGGCCGAGCCCTACCTGCCGCGTTGGGCGCTGGAGTCGGGTGTCAGCAGCGTCGACGGCGGCGGTCGGCATGCCGCACCGGACGACGATGACGATGACGACCGGCCGCGCTACGGCGACGATGGCTGGCGGTCGTCGAGGTCTTCCCGCAGCGGCCGGAGCCGCCGGTCCGACGAGGCGGAATGGCGTGACGCACGGCCGCGTGCCATCGCGCCGTCGCCCGCCGTGACACCGGAGTCCGACCACACCCGCGAGTGGACGTTCGACCGTCCACAGGAGGAGGGGTACGTCGGTAGTCGGCGGGCCGAGGAGGACGAGCCGGTCTCGGGCGTGTCGCCGCAGAGTCGGCCCCGCCGAGCGCAGTCGCGCCGTCGGCAGGTGACCTGGTCCGGCCTCCAGGACGAGGATCAGCAGACGACCGGTTCCGAGCCGGCCGCTGACCCGACTCCTCGACGTAGGCGGCGGGCGGCGGAGCCGGCCCCCGGGCCGGCCATGGATCCCTGGGATCGGGCGGCGGAGCCGTGGGAGCGGTCGGCGGAGCCGGAACCGCGGCCCCCTGCGGTGGATCCGTGGGACGCCTCCGGTCTGCACGCCTGGCAGCAGCCCACCGGCCTGGGCCGTCGAGCCGAGGCCGGCCCGGTCGACCCCTGGGACGCCGACAGTACGAGCCAGTGGCTTCAGTCGGCCCCGGCGGACCAGTGGTCGGAGCCGGACAGTACGGGTCAGTGGGACCGCGATCCCGAGGTGGATCGGCGGGCTCGGCATCAGGACCGGAACCGGTGGGACGACTACTCCGAGCCGGACCGGTGGGATCGCACTCAGCCACCCCGGTCGGGCGGCGCGCCCGGTGCCGAGCAGTGGTCGTGGGGCAGCCGGCCGGAGCCGGAGCCACCGCAGGAGACCTTCTGGTCGGGCACCCGGTTGGCCGGTGACGATCCCCGTTGGGTGGATGCGCCCGCGTCGGCCCCACGGTCGCCGGTGGTGGGTTACACGGCGCCGCGTCCCCGCCCGACGCCGCGGCGACGTCCGGTGGCTGTTCCGCAGGCCCGGCCGGTGGGTATCGCGGCGGTACGACGGCGCATCGAGTCGGTGGGCAGCGCCGGTTGGAACCGCCGGCTGGAAGACGACCTGCTCGACCCCGATCCGGGTGGCCCCTGGCTACCGCTGCTCTACACCGCGGCCTGTTACGTCCTGCCAGCGGTCGTGATCTTCGTCTGGCTGCTGACCCTGGACGGCACACCGCCCGTGGGCTGTGTGACGGACATCAGTGGCGGTGGTTGCGAGTCGCCTCGGGCGCGGGCGTTCGGGGCGATGGTGGGCGGGATGCCCCGCTTCGGTCTGGCCCTGGCCAGCAGCTTGGCGATCGCGACGCTGCTGCGTCGGGTGGGTACGACCTGGCGTCCGACCACGGTGGCGCTGGCCGCGGCCGTGGTGGGTGGCGGCCTCTCCACGGTGATGATCAGCGCGGTGACCGGCCAGCCGATCGGTTGATCGGCGAACCGCGACGACGGGTCCGGTGCGTGCTCCTCGGCCGGCAGGATGATCCGTGAGCGACAACGACAGCAGGGCCCGCACCGTGCGCGGTGCAGGCCCTGCTGTCGTTCGTCGGCTGGGATCAGCCCTGCACGACGTTGAGGTTGAACGAGGCGGTCACCTCGGGGTGCAGCTTGATCCGCACAGGGTGCGACCCGATCGACTTGATGTGGCCGGAAACCTCCAGCCGCCGCCGGTCGAGCGCCGGACCGCCGGCCGCCTTGACGGCGTCGACGATCTCGGCCGGGGTGACCGAGCCGAAGAGGCGGCCGCCTTCCCCGGCGCGGGCCTTCAGGTTCACCTTGAGGGCCTCGAGCTGTGCCTTCACCTCGTTGGCGTGGTCCAGGTCGCGGATCTCGCGGGCCGAGCGGGCCCGCTTGATCAGGGTGACCTGCTTCTCCGCGCCCTTGGTCCAGGCGATCGCGAAGCCCTGCGGGAGCAGGTAGTTACGGCCGTAGCCGTTCTTGACCTCCACGATGTCGCCCGGGGCACCGAGCCCGGACACCTCCTGAGTCAGGATGATCTTCATGTCGGTGCCTTTCCTCAGCGGGCCGTCGCGGTGTACGGCAGGAGCGCCATCTCACGGGCGTTCTTGACCGCACGGGCGATCTGCCGCTGCTGCTGCGAGGTGACGCCGGTCACCCGCCGAGCGCGGATCTTGCCGCGGTCGGAGATGAACTTGCGCAGCAGCGCGGTGTCCTTGTAATCGATGTAGGTGATCCCGTCCTTGTCGAGCGGGTTCACCTTCTTCTTCGGCTTGCGCAGTGCCGCAGCCTTCGCCATTGCTCTTGCTCCTGGTTTACGATCACGGGCGCTCGGCGCCATTAGAACGGAGGCTCCTCGTCGAAGTTGCCGCCACCCGAACGGGAGGGGGCCGGTGCAGCCGAAGCCCAGGGGTCGTCGAAGTTGCCTCCGCCGCCCTGGCCACCACCGCCACCGCTACCGAAGCCGCCGCCACCGCCGCCGGACCGGGACATCTTCTGCACCTTCGCCGTGGCGTAGCGCAGCGACGGGCCGATCTCGTCGACCTCCAGCTCGATGACGGTGCGCTTCTCACCCTCGCGGGTCTCGTACGACCGCTGACGCAGTCGACCCGAGACGATCACGCGGGCGCCGCGCTGGAGCGACTCCGCCACGTGCTCCGCGGCCTGCCGCCAGACGGTGCACGAGAGGAACAGCGGCTCGCCGTCCTTCCACTCACCGGAGGCCTTGTCCATGAACCGGGGCGTCGAGGCGACCCGGAACTTGGCGACCGCGGCACCGGAGGGGGTGAACCGCAACTCGGGGTCATCGGTCAGGTTGCCGATGACCGTGATGGTGGTGTCTCCTGCCATGACCAACTCCTCGCGCGCTCATCCGTTCCGCCGTACAGGTTCTCAGAACCCTCCGACAGCGACGGTGAGGCTGATCCGGGTGGGGCCGGGTGGATTTGCTAGCGCATCTCCGGCCGGATGACCTTCGTGCGCAGCACGGACTCGTTGAGCCGCAGCTGGCGGTCCAGCTCGGCCACCGCCTCCGGCGTCGCCTGGAGGTCGATGACGGCGTAGATGCCCTCGGCCTTCTTGTTGATCTCGTAGGCGAGGCGTCGGCGGCCCCACACATCGGTCTTCTCCACCGAGCCACCCGCGGTCCTGATCACGTTCAGGTACGTGTCGAGCGACGGGGCGACGGTGCGCTCCTCGAGGCTGGGGTCGAGGATCACCATGATCTCGTAATGACGCAAGACGTGCTCACCTCCTGTGGGCTAAGCGGCCACGGTCCTTCCGTGGCAGGAGGTCGTGCGTCGTGGCCCGTTCCGGTACCGGGGGGACCCGGCCGGGGACGGGCAACCGGACCAGGATACCCGGCCCGGACGATCACCATCACCGAGGTGACAGGCACAGCGAACCGGGGGTCCGGCCGACGTCGCTGTCGGCACGGACCCCCGGCCACGGGGCCGCGGGGCGCCTGGTCCGCATTCCTTGGGTGGGACCTGGGGAGGAACGACCACACCGATGAGGTTGGACCGGAGACGCCCCGCGGAGCTTTATCATGTTGTTACCTGACGTTATCGCGGAAGTCGGCTCTTCATGGGGCAAATCCCGGAATTACCGACAATTTTCTCGGTCACCTCCGGCCAGGTCACTTGACCGGGAGGATCCACCGGAATCAACGACCGCCGTCGGTGCCGGTGACGCGGCCGGGTCGCGGGCATCGACGCGGGCGTCGGAGGCGGGACGTAGGCTCGCCTGCATGCGTATCGGAGCCCACGTCGATCCGACCGACCCGCTGGCGGAGGCGACCGCCCGAGCGGCAGACGCCGTGCAGTTCTTCCTCTCCGACCCGCAAGGGTGGAAGACGCCGCAGCCCCGTGCCGACGCGGAAGCGCTGCGTACCACCGACGTCGACGTCTACGTGCACGCGCCGTACGTCATCAATGTCGCGACCGGCAACAACCGCATCCGGATCCCCAGCCGCAAGCTGCTGCTCGCGCACGCGAAGGCGGCTGCGGCCATCGGCGCCAAAGGGCTGGTGGTGCACGGCGGGCACGTCAACGCCGGTGACGACCCGGCGACCGGGTTCGACAACTGGCGCAAGGCCCTGTCGTACGCGGCCGAGTCCGGCGGCTTCGGGCTACCGGTGCTGATCGAGAACACCGCCGGTGGTGAGAACGCCTGCGCCCGGCGGCTGGACGCACTGGCCCGGCTGTGGGACGCCGTCGGTGATCACGAGGTGGGTTTCTGCCTCGACACCTGCCACGCACACGCCGGCGGGGAGGAGCTGCTGGGCCTGGTCGACCGGGTGAAGGCGATCACCGGGCGGATCGACCTGGTGCACGCCAACAACTCCAAGGACGGCTTCGGATCGGGTCGGGACCGCCACGACAACCTGCCGGGCGGGACCATCGACCCGGAACTCGTGGTCTCGGTGATCCGCGCGGCGGGCGCCCCGGTCATCGTCGAGACTCCCGGAGGCGTCGAGGGGCAGAGCGGCGACATCGCATTCCTGCGCGGGCAACTCGCCGGGGAGACCGGGCCGCGATGACCACGGACCAGTCCGCCCCCGGCGGCCCGAGACCACCTTCACGCGACGGCCGGGCCGCCGACGGCTCGACGTCCGGCGGTACGCCGACGAACGAGGACCGCGCGTCGAAGAAGCGCGCCGGCACCGACGTCGCCTCCGAGCGCCCAGCCGCTCCGGCCGAGGGCAGCACCGACGGCACGGCCAAGAACGCTGCGGGTACCGGTGGCGGAGCCGGCGGTGCCGAGTCCGGCGGCACCGGAGGTGCCTCACCCGGTGCCGCCACCGGGGACCGGGTTCCGGACCAGGACCTCGGCCCCGAGCGGAGCGACGGCAACGACGACGCCTCCGACAAGGCCGCAGGCCACCGGGCCGGCCGAGCGGCGGAGCCGGACGCCGCCTCGGGCACGGCCACCGGGAAGGCCGAGGGCGCGGAGACAAACGCCGCCACCGAGAAGACCGACGACGCCGGGAAGGACATCGCCACCGGGAAGGCTGACGACGCGGGGAAGGACGCCGCCACCGGGAAGGTGGCCGGCGACGGCGAAGACGGGGCCGGCGGCAAGCAGGACGGCACTCCGGCGGCGGGCGGAAGCAAGCCGGACCGGTGGGCTGCCTTCGGGCCCGCGCCCGAGCCGGTCCCCACCTGGTACGGGCGACTGGGGCGGTGGTTCGGCCGGCTGCTGATCCACGAGTGGACGCTGGCCGCCTTCGCGTCCCTTGCGCTGGCCGTGCTGATGACCTGGCCGACGCTGCGCTACCCGGCACACACGCTGCCACAGGACTACTGGGACCCGAGTCTCCAGGCCTGGCAGATGGCCTGGTCCGGGCACATCCTGCTGACCGATCCGGCGCAGCTGTGGCACTCCAACGCGTTCTATCCCGAACGGTGGAGCTTCGCCTTCTCGGACACTCTGCTCGGGTACGCACCGGCCGGCATGATCGGCAGCGGCCCCGAGGCCGCCCTGGTCCGCTACAACATCATGTTCGTGCTGGCGCACGCCCTCGCCACCTTCGGCGCGTACGTGCTGGCCCGGCAACTCGGCGCGAGCCGCACCGGGTCCGCGGTGGTCGGTGCCGCCTACACCTACGCGCCGTGGCTGCTGGCCCAGGCCGGTCACCTGCACGTCGTCTCCAACGGCGGCATTCCGCTGGCGCTGGCCATGCTGGCCAGGGGGCACGGCTGGTCGCTGCGGCACGGCTACCGACCCGAGCGCCGGCACGAGGGCTGGGTGTACGCCGGCTGGCTGGTGGCCGCCTGGCAGCTGAGCCTCGGCTTCGGCATCGGCCTGCCGTTCGCGTACCTGCTCGCCGGCATCGTGCTGGTGGCCGCCGTCATCTGGTACGCGAAACGGATCTTCTGGCGGCTCAAGCGGCCCTTCGGCCAGCGGCTGTTCGTCGCCGACCTGATCGGTGGGCTGATCTTCGCCGGGGTGGGCGTCCTGATGGCCATCCCGTACTTCACCGTCGCGCAGCTGCACCCGAACGCGGAGCGGACGCTCGGCGACATCGCGATCTTCTCGCCGCCGGCGAGCGGCTTCGTCACCGCGCCGGCCGAGTCCCGCCTCTGGGGCGGGCTGCACGAGGGCGCCCGGTCGCTGCTGCCCTGGCATCCGGAGATGACGCTGCTGCCGGGCTTCGTGCTGTACGCGCTGGCCCTCGGCGGGCTGTTCTTCTCCGTCTGGAAGGTCCGCCAACGCCTGTTCCTGCTCGCCGGGGTGCTGGTGGCGATGCTCCTGTCGATGGGCACCGAGTTCTTCGGCGGTCGCTTCACCTACGCGCCGCTCTTCGACCACCTGCCCGGCTGGAGCGGCATCCGGACACCGGGGCGGCTGATGCTGTGGGCCACACTGCTGCTCGGGCTGCTCGCGGCCGGGGCGGTCAGCGCCTTCGCCGAGCGGGTCCGGGAGATCTCCGCCGAACGGATCCCCTCCTGGCCGAGCCCCTGGCTGCGGCTGGCGACGCTGGTACCGCTGCTGCTGGTCATCGCCGAGGGCACCAACACCACACCCCATCCGGTGGTGCCGGCCCAGCCGGCAGCCATGCGTTCGGTCGACGGCCCACTGCTGGTCCTGCCCAGCGGGCAGAACCACGACCAGCCGGTGATGCTCTGGTCGACCACCCGGTTCCAGGACATCGTCAACGGTGGCAGCGGGTTCACCCCACGCCAACTGGCCGACGTACGCCGGGTCGCCATGACGTTCCCCGACCAGACCAGCGTCGACTACCTGCGTACCCTCGGCGTCCACAACGTCCTCGTGCTGCGGGACAAGATCAAGGGCACCCCGTGGGAGGTCAGCGTCGACGCGCCCGTCGACGGGCTGGGCATCACCCGCGAGGAGATCGACTCAGTCGTCGTCTTCCGTCTCTGAGCGGCGTCACCGGATCACGTGGTGGTGGCCACGGGTGCCGGCGCTGCTTCGATCTTCCGGCCAGAGCTTCGCCAACGTTCCAGCCAGGAAGCGTCGGGAGCGCCGTCGAGCAGACCACCGTCCGGGTCGTCCGCGTAGGTCTGGCGCACCGCGTCCTGCTCGGGGTTGAGGATCTCGCGGACGACCAGGACGACCAGGGCCACCACGGCGGCCAGGCGCAGGCTCGCGGCCAGCACGAAGACGCCCTCCGGGAAGACCGGCGTGCCGGTCGACGCGCCGAGCAGCTGGCCGTAGAAGGCGACGAAGTAGCAGACCTCGGCGACCTGCCAGACGAGGAACGCTCCCCACTTGGGCCGGGCGAGCACCACCAGCGGCAGTAGCCAGAGCACGAACTGCTGCGACCACACCTTGCTGAAGATCAGGAAGACGGCGACCACCAGGAAGGCGAGCTGGGCGAGCCGGGGGCGCCGGGGTGCCAGCAGGGCGAGCGCACCGATGCCGAGGCAGGCCAGCCCGAACAGGGCGTACGACAGGTGGTTGAGGGTGGGAATGTTGCCGTCGAGCCACTGGAAGGGGCCGATGCTCGCGGGGTCGCCGAACTTGCCGTCCAGGTAGCGGCCGATGTACCAGAAGGTGCCCCAGTCGATGGGGCGCGTGGTGTTCAGCTCGAAGAAGCGGTTCCAGTTGTCCCGGTACGGGATCGCCACCGGCAGGTTCACCAGCACCACCGTCACGGCGGCCGTGATGATGGGCAGGATGCCCGCCCAGATCCGGCCGGTCCGGATCGCGAGCACCAGGATCGGGCCGAGGATGAACAGCGGCCACATCTTCGCTGCACCGCCCAGCCCGAGCAGCACCCCGGCCAGGGCGACCATCAGCACCCCGAAGAGAGACACACCTGGCGGCGACCCCCCGGGCAGGTTGGCGCCCAGCCCCCGCCCGCTGCGCGCCCAGGCCAGCAGGCCGAACGCGGCGAACCCGATGGCGAGGAAGTCCCAGTTGACGGTGGCGGTGAGCAGCAGCGCGGGCGCGAGCGCGAAGAGCGCGGCGTCCCACGGACGTCGTCGGCGCAGCGCCAGGATGACCGCCACGGTGGCCACCGCCAGCGCACCGAGCACGAGGGCGTTGAGGTTGTAGAACCACTGGCCCTGGTTCATGTCGGGGTTTCCGTCGCCGGCCGCGTGCACCGGCAACCCGAGCGCCCCCATGAAGTATCCGGTCAGCACCGGGTACTCCACCGGGTGGTCCCGGTAGGGCACCGCGCCCTCGTTGAGGCGCTCGGCGTAGTAGAGCGCCAGCACGTCGGTGTAGCAGAAGCGGGTGTACTGCTCGTTGTTCGCCCATGCGCCGTCCTGGCAGGGCGACTTCTGCACCCAGTGCAGGGCCAGCGTCAGACAGGTCAGCGCCAGGACGATCCGTACCGCCGTCCAGAACCGACGCTCCGCGCCGACGGGCCGGTCGCGGGCGACCGCGTGGTCACCGAGCGGGCCACCGATCAGTCCGGAGAGCCCTCGGACGAAGCCGTCGGAGCGGGACGGGTGATCGGGCGCGCCGGATCCATCGATGCCTGACGTCGACTTCGTGCTCATGACCGTGCATCCTGCCGTATCCGACGACCGCGTTGAAGCCGAAACCCACAGCGAATCCCCGAGGCGCTGCCGCCGTTGTGTGGGCACTCGGCCGCCCTAGGCACCCGGTACCCGGCGCTCGCGGTCTGCGGCATGTCGCGGTATCCCTGGGCTCGGAAACCCCGACATGCTGCATCTGGCGATCGGGCGGCCGGTTGCGCTCAGGTACGGAAGCTCAGAGCACGAGGAACAGGACCGCCGGGGTGATGGGCAGGGCGGCAAGTGCGATACGGACCGCTCGGGACAATGGTCTGAGGACTCGCCTGGCCCAGGATCTGGGGATCAGCGCGGGCCCAGAGGTGGAGCAGCTCTACCACCGACTCCTGGACAGGACGTACACGACGGCTTCGGGCGGCCGGACCCGAGGTCCGGCCGCCCGCTGCGGCTACGAGAAGATCACTCCCGGTTGGTGGTTCTTGGTGGCAGCAAGCCGCCGCCTTCACCGCCCGGCCGTTGATCACCATCACCGGGTGGGGTGAACGGGTTCCCACCGTTGTTGCCGCCGTTGTTGCCGCCGTTGTCACCACCGTTGTTCCCGCCGCCGGTGATCCGGCAGAAGAAGTCCGTCGGGTCGCAGTCGCGCTGGTCGCCGCCGGGCGGCGGCGGTGGCGGCGCCGGCTCCTCGCCGTTACCGGCGTCCTGGTCGCCAACGCCGGTCACGCTGGGCAGGTTTGACGGGTCGGAGCCCTTCAACGCCTCGTCCATGTACCGCTTCCACAGCGCGGCGGGGAGGCCGCTACCGCCGACGTTGTCGCCGTTCCGGTCGAGGATCGCCGGCTTCTTCGGGTTGCGGCTGCCGATCCAGACGGCGGTGGCCACGTTCTCGTCGTAGCCGACCATCCAGGCGTGCGCGTTCTTGTCGGTGTTGTTGTACTCCCAGGTGCCGGTCTTGCCGGCGGCCTGCCGGTTGTTCGCGAGCTGAGCGTTGCTCTTGCCGGGGATCTCCTTGAGCACCGCGGTCACCTCCTCGGCGACCTCCGGCCGGATCACCTGCTGCGGCTTGAGCTTCTCGCCGGTGCCGGGCACCTTGTCCCACTTGCCGGTGGCCTTGTTCTGCTTCTCCACCGTCCGGACGAAGTGCGCCTTGTTGTACTTGCCCTTGTTGGCGAGGGTGGCCAGACCGTTGGCGTGGTCCAGCACGGTGATCGGGTACTGGCCGAAGCCAATCACCCGGTCGAACTGCTTACGCCCGAGATCCTCGGGCTTCTCCTTGGTCAGGTCGTACGCCTTCGGCGGGTCCACCGTCCACATGGTGCGGACGCCGGCGCGGCGGGCCATGTCGATGACCTTGGCCTCGCCGATGTCCTCGGTGAGGTGGAAGAACGGCACGTTGTACGACCGGACCGTCGACTCCTGGAGCGAGCACCACTTGTTGCAGGTCTGCCGCACGTCTCGACCCGCGTTCTGGATCGGATTGGCGTAGTCGTCGGGCGTGAACGGCGTGGCGTCCCAGTGCGACTTCACGGAGATGCCGGCGTCGATCGCCGCAGCCAGGGTGTAGACCTTGAACGACGAGCCTGGCGGGTGACCACCGACGAGATCGCCGTTCTGGTTGGTGTTCAGGCCGGCGTAGTCGAAGTCCGCGCCGCTGTCACCACCGTAGTAGGCCAGCACCCGGCCGGTCTTCGGCTCGACGGAGACCACCGCCGACATCAGGTTCTTCGGCTGCCCCTTGAGCACGGAGCCATTGCGGTCCGGCTGGGCCGCCTCCTCCAGCGCCTTCTGCATCTTCGGGTCGATGGTGGTGGTGATCCGGTAGCCACCCTCGCGCAGCTCGTCGACGCAGCTCGGCTTGCCCTCGGCCCCGTAGTTGGAGCAGAGACCCCACTGCTCCATCTCCTGGCGCACGTAGTTGATCACGTTGCCGCGCGGGGAGGCGACACCGAAGCCGTTGTTCTTCTTCGGCTTCTCGACCTTCGGGTACTCGGTCGGCCGCTTCTCCTTGCCCGGGGCGTCCAGCCAGCCCTCCTCGACCATCCCGTTGATGACGTACTCCCACCGGCCCCTGGCCTCGGCCTCGTTGACGTCCGGGTCGTACCCCTTGTGGGTGGCGCTGGCGACCGGCTGCTTGATCAGCGCGGCGAGCACCGCGCCCTGGGCCACCGTCAGCTTCTTCGCGTTGGTGTTGAAGTACGTCTGGGCGGCCGCCTCGATGCCGTACGCACCTCGACCGAAGTAGATCACGTTGAGGTAGTTCTCCATGATCTGGTCTTTGGTGTAGTTGTCGTTCAGCTTCGAGGCGAGGATCGCCTCCTTCACCTTCCGGGCGTAGCTGTCGTCCTGGAGGTTCTCGTAGGCGTTGCGGGCGTACTGCTGGGTGATGGTCGAGGCGCCCTGCTTGTCGCCGCCGGAGAGGTTGTTCCACGCGGCGCGGGCGATGCCCTTGTAGTCGACGCCGGAGTGCCGGTAGAAGTTGCGGTCCTCGGCGGCGGCGACGGCGTCCCGCACATGCTGGGGGATGTTGTCGATGGTGACGAAGGTGCGGTTCTCGTTGCCGAGCTTGGCGACCAGCGTCTTGCCGTCCTTGGCGTAGACGGTGGTGGAGAGCGGCAGCGGGATCTCCTTGGGCAGCACCACGTTCGTCGAGTAGTAGGTGAACCCGACGACGCCGATGCCGGCCAGCATGATGAACACCGCGAAGCCGGCGATCAGGAAGTTCATCCGCTTGCGCTTGCGGGCCCGAGCCGCCGCGCCCGGGTCACGACCACCGCGCCCCGGCCCGGTCGGTCCACCCGGACCGCCGGGGCCACCCGGTCCACCGGGACCACCGACGCTGGCCCGGGCCACCGCGGCCCGACCGCCGGCACCGCCCACGGACGCCGAGCCGACGCTCGCCCGACCGGCCGAGGCCGCGCCGACGGCACCGACCGAGGCGCGCCCCGGACCGGCCGGCGACACTGGCACCGAAGCTCGACCGGCACGGCCCGGCGCGGGAGAGACAGGCACCGAGGCGCGCCCGGGACCGGCCGGCGAGACCGGCACGGAGGCACGTCCGGGACCGGCCCGGCCAACCGGGGCCGCTCCGCCACGAGGCGGGACGCTCGCCGAGCCGCCGACCGGGGCACGCCCGCCGACCGAGGCACGGGCCGACGGGCCGGAAGTCTCCGGGCCGGTCGACCAGTTGACTCCGCGCGGTTCACCACCCGGGCGGCGGTACGCGTCGTCCGCCTGCCCCGGGTCGTCCGGGCCCGGAATCCGGGCCCGGCCGCGCGAGGAGCTGGGATCGCCGTACGAGTTCATTCCTCACACCCTGCCGTCGCGGTGGGGCGCGGTCGCACCGCCACCGGTTTGCCGTGAGTTGTGACACCTGCCAGCCACGGCACGGGGGTGCCGTGGTCGCGACGTCAGATCCGCATCAATCGGACCATTCAGACCTACAAGCTGTCGGTCACCCCAGCCGCGTCGTACGCGGCCGGGGCCGGCCGATCGAGCTCGTTTCACCGTTGCGCCTCTCGCCTTCGCCGGACACCCGTTCCGTCGGCTGTCATGCCGCTCGCCTCACCATGCTCCGGCTCGCCGTCGACGACGCCGGTCAGACCGTCCCGCCCGAGCAGGTACTGCTCGACGAGATGGTTCCAGTCACAGCCGAGGCACACCTCCACCACGAAGACCTGGAACTCACGCAGCGTCATCGCCAGCATGGCCAACTCGGCCAGAGTACGGGCCTGGCCGGCCGACTGCTTGAGTTCGTCGCCGTAAATGTAATGGACGAGGGTCAGGTTCTCGCTGCGGCAGATCGGACAGCGCTCGTCGGTGGACTCACCATGGAACCGAGCGGCGTTCTTCAGGTAGGGCGACGCGTCGCAGAGGTCATAGGTGCCGACGCGGCCGGCGAGAAGCTCACGCAGCGCCGCTCGCTTTCGGAGCGAGTAGTCGACGACCTGGCGCTGCGTACGCATGCGGCAAAGGGTACGCGGTCTCTTCTGACGAGGCGACCACCGTGACGATCCGTGACCGCAACACCTCGGAGCGGGGGTTTGCCCTGACCGGAGCGAGACGCTACGGTGCGATGTATCGGTCCGATACATCGTGGTGGTTAGCACTCCACGCACAGGGTAAAGGGAGGGTGGCCGGTGCTCGAACTCGCCATCCTCGGCCTGTTGCAGGAGGCCCCGATGCACGGCTACGAGCTGCGCAAGGAGCTCACCGCCAAGCTCGGGGCGATCCGCGCCGCCATCAGTTACGGCTCGCTCTATCCGACCCTGCGCCGGCTCCAGGCGGCGGGATGGATCACCGAGGCCGACGAGACACCCGCCACCGCCGAGGAGGTTCCCGCGCTGACCAGCCGACGAGGTCGGGTGGTCTACGAAATCACCGCGGAAGGAAAAGAGCGCTTCGCCCAGCTCATCGCACAGACCGGGCCGGAGACGTACGGCGACACCGGTTTCGGTGTGCACTTCGCGTTCTTTTCCCGAACCGACCGGGCGACCCGACTTCGCATCCTGGAAGGTCGCCGCCGCACGATCGAGGAACGTCGCGAGGGGCTTCGCGACATGCTGGGCCGGGCAGCCGAGCGCCTCGACGCGTACACCCTGGAGCTGCAGCGCCACGGCCTGGAGGCCTGTGAGCGTGAGGTCCGCTGGCTGGAGGAGCTCATCGCCAACGAGCGCTCCGGCCGTGCCCCGACGGTCCCGCAACCCGGGACGGCCGGCGGCCCACGAGAAGACAACAGCCCGCCTCCGCCTGGCGAGACCAGGACAGAGCGGCCGTGACAGAGAAGAAGGAGGCACACGCGATGGGCTCCGTCCGCGTCGCCATCGTCGGTGTGGGTAACTGCGCCTCGTCCCTGGTACAGGGCGTCGAGTACTACCGGAATGCCGACCCCAACGACCGCGTCCCGGGTCTCATGCACGTCACCTTCGGCGACTACCACGTCTCAGACGTGCAGTTCGTCGCGGCGTTCGATGTCGACGCCAAGAAGGTGGGCATGGACCTCGCGGAGGCGATCGTCGCCAGCGAGAACAACACCATCAAGCTCTGCGACGTGCCGCCGACCGGTGTCACCGTGCAGCGTGGCCCGACCTTCGACGGCCTCGGGCAGTACTACCGCGAGATCGTCGAGGAGTCTGACGCCACCCCGGTGGACGTGGCCAAGGCGCTGCGCGACGCGCAGGTCGACGTGGTCGTCTCCTACCTGCCGGTGGGCTCGGAGGAGGCCGACAAGTTCTACGCCCAGGCCGCGATCGACGCCGGCTGCGCGTTCGTCAACGCCCTGCCGGTCTTCATCGCCTCCGACCCGGAGTGGGCGCAGAAGTTCACCGACGCCGGCCTGCCGATCGTCGGCGACGACATCAAGAGCCAGGTCGGCGCCACCATCGTGCACCGCGCCCTCGCGAAGCTGTTCGAGGACCGGGGCGTCGAGCTGCTGCGCACGTACCAGCTCAACTTCGGCGGCAACATGGACTTCATGAACATGCTGGAGCGCAACCGCCTGGTCTCGAAGAAGATCTCGAAGACCCAGTCGGTGACGTCCCAGGTGCCGCACGAGATGGCCAAGAGCGACGTGCACATCGGCCCGTCCGACCACGTGCCGTGGCTGGACGACCGCAAGTGGGCGTACATCCGGCTGGAGGGCCGTTCGTTCGGTGACACCCCGCTCAACGCGGAGCTGAAGCTCGAGGTGTGGGACTCGCCGAACTCGGCCGGCGTCATCATCGACGCCGTCCGCGCCGCGAAGATCGCCCTCGACCGGAAGATCGGTGGCCCGATCCTGTCGGCCTCGTCCTACTTCATGAAGTCCCCGCCGGAGCAGTACGCCGACCACGACGCGCACGCCGCCGTCGAGGCGTTCATCGCGGGCGAGATCGAGCGCTGAGCAGCTGACCAGCAGCACCGGCGGGGCCGGGTCCACACGGACCCGGCCCCCGCCGTCTTCCCTCAGGCCGGCATCTTCCGGTACGGGCCGGACGCGCACTCTGCCTCGATGACGGGACTCGGGCCCGGCCTGCCGACCCGACATGCGGCATCTCGCGCCCAACCGCCGGCCTGACAGCCCCGACTCACCGCATCCCGTGTACGACTTCCGCACGGCGGCCCGACCCTGCCACTGGGGTCGGTCAGGCTGCTGGTCGGCACGCATTCGGGGCATCGCCGTCGATGGCGGAACGTTACGCTGATCGCCGTGCCGTTCGACCACGCTACGCACGCCACCGGTGCCAGTGCCGAAGTCTCTGGCCGGCCTGCGACCGAGGGCGACGATCCAGGCCCTGGATCGGGGCGTCGGGTCGCCGTGGCACTCGCAGGCGCGCTGCTGTCTTCCAGCCTGCTCGCCTGCGCCATGCCGGGCAGCCGGCCAACGGCCGGCTCGGACGGAGAGGCCATGCCGCCCGCTCCTCTGCCGTCGGTGGCCGAGGCCAGCTGCGTCGCCGCCGCGATCACGCCGCCGGAGGTCGCGACCAGACCCGACACCGCCTCCGGCGCGTCGAGCGAACCGCCGTTGTCCGGCACCGGGAACCCGATGACCGACGAGCAACTGCGCGAGGAGATGTTCCGGCGTCAGCAGGCCGCCAACGACGCCTTCCGGCAGCGCGGCACGCTCGAACCCGAAGTCGCCAACGGTGCTCGCGCCTGTGCCACCGAGGTGCTCAAGAACCTGAACCTGCTGACCGCCGGCGGCCGGGACGAGCCCGACGAGAAGGCCGTGAAGCGGGCGGTGACCGCCACCGGTCTCACCGACGTGACCGTGCGGCCGCCCGGACGGCTCGACCTCGGCCCCGGGGACGGGCTGATCTTCGCGGGATGGACCGGTCGGGCGTGCGTCTTCGGCAGCGTCCGCCAGGACGACGTCACGGTGGAGATCGGTACCCGGATCGCCGACGGCGGTTGCCTACCCGCGCCGGACTGATCGGCCACCCGCAGGCCCAGGGCCAGGCCGGCGCAGCCGGGACCGGCTGTGTGCGACCACCATGATCTGGCAGCACCACGACCGGTCAGGACCAGGCGCGTTGCAGGGCCACCCGGGCCTCCAGCTCCAGGAGTCCAACCTTGCGGTCCAGGCCGCCACCGAAGCCGACCAGCTTCCCGCCCGCCCCGACGATGCGGTGACAGGGCACGATGACCGGGATCGGGTTGCGGTTGCAGGCCACCCCGACCGCCCGGGCCGCACCGGGATCGCCGACCCGTCGGGCCACCTCGCCGTAGGTCAACGTCTCGCCGTACGGAATGCGGGTCATCTCCCGCCACACCGCCCGCTCGAAATCGGAGCCGCGCGGCACCGCCACCGGCACGCCGAAGTCGGTCAACTCCCCGGCGAAGTACGCCCGCAGTTCCGCCACGGCCCGGCGGGAGGTCTCGTCGGTCGGCTCCGTCGCCGCGTTCGCGACCGCACCGAAGTGGGTGCCGCGGACGCTGCCCCCATCCGTGGCCACGGAGAACTCCCCGATCGGCGAGTCGAGCACCGTCCAACGCATGTCACCCATTGTCCCCCCTCGGTAGTCCGCCCCGCCGCCGGCAACAGGCCGCAGTTCACCACTACCGGAGGCAGGAACGGCGACGCCCGCCGGAGCAGGTCCCTGGGATCGGGTGCTCCGGCGGGCGCCGGGTTGTGCGGTGAGACGTCAGGCCGCCGATACGGTGAACTTCTCGCCGTTACCCGGAGTCGTCCTGAGACTCTTGCTCGCGATCAGCTGCTTGTTACCGTTCGGACCGGCGGTGACCAGCTTGTTGTCGCCGCCCAGCAACGTGATCGTGCCGTCCGGCAGGTAGTCGTAGAACGCGAACTCCTCCCAGTAGCCGACCGATCCCTTGCTGGCAATCAACGGATTCTTGCCGTTGTTCGGCGTGGTCACGTACTTGCCGTTGGACAGGGCCTTCAGACCGAAGAACCCACCACCACGGTTGACGATCTGGAACTTCGCCGACTTGGTGACGGTCTTGCTGCTGGCGATCAGCGGCTTGGTGCTGCTGGCGGCGACCACGTACTTGCCGCTGGCCTTCGACTTGATGCTGATCACCGGTGCCGGCGCCTCGACGGTGAACTTCTCGTTGGTGCCGACGGTGGTCTTGTTGGCCCGGAGCACCGCGGTGCCGGTCTTCGACGCCGTCACGTACTTGCCGTTGATCTTGGCCTTGAGACTGATGCGACCGTCGGTGTGGTTCACGATGGTGAACTTCCCGGAGGTGACGATCGTCTTGTGGCTGGCGATCAGCGGCTTGGTGCCCTTGCTCGGGGCCACCACGTAGCGGCCGGTCTGCTTCGAGCGCAGCGCGACCAGGCCGCTGCCGGCGTTGACGATGTCGTACTGCTGCGCCTTGCCCAGGCTCTTGCCGTTGTTGACCAGCGCCTTCGTGGTGCTGGGGGCGGTGACGAACTTGCCGTTGGAGCTGGCCTTGAAGCCGTACGCGCTGCGGGCCGGGGTGACCGAGCCGACCGTCAACAGCCGGTCGATCGAGCCCTTGGTGTCGTACACCGCACCGGCGATGCCGGTGGTGACGATCCGGTCACGCACCTGCTTCGGCTTCCAGCTGGGGTTGGCGTGTAGCAGCAGGGCCGCAGCGCCCGCCACGTGCGGGGCCGCCATCGAGGTGCCGCTCAACCCGACACTGCCGGTGTTGTTGTCGTGCCGCGCCGAGACGATGCTCACTCCAGGCGCGAACACGTCAAGGCACTTGCCGTAGTTGGAGAAGTTCGCCCGCATGTCGACCCGGTCGGTCGCGCCCACCGTGATCGCATCCGGCACCCGCGCCGGGGACACCTTGCAGGCGTCCTGCGCCTCGTTGCCGGCGGAAATCGCGTAGGCGATGCCGGAGCTGATGGACCGCTTCACCGCCGCATCGAGCACCGGGTCAGCTCGGCCACCGAGGCTGAGGTTGACCACGGCCGGCTTCTTCGCGTTGGCGGTCACCCACTCGACGCCGGCGAGCACGGTCTCGGTGTTACCGCCTCCGTTGCAGTCGAGCACACGTACGCCGACGAGCTTGACGCCCTTGGCCACGCCGTACTTCGTGCCACCGACGGTGCCGGCCACGTGCGTGCCATGGCCGTTGCAGTCGCCGTTGGCCTGGGCCTGCACGGCACCCGGGTCGGTCGGCTCCGTCGGCTCCCCGGTCGGCTCCGTCGGCTCCTCGGTCGGCGTGGGGGTCTCGGTCGGCGTGGGAGTGGGCGTGGGCGTGGAACTGGGGGTCACGCTGGGCGTGACCGTCGGGTTCACTGTCGGCGTCGGCGTCGGCGTCGGCATCGGCGACGGCGTCGACGTGGGGGTGGGGGTCGGCGTGGGCGACGGCGGCGGCGGTGGCGGGTTGAAGACGTCGAAGCCCATGCTTGCCCGACCGCCGAAGTCCTGGTGCTTGACGTTGATGCCGGTGTCCAGGATGTAGGCGGTGACCTTGCTACCCGTGTTCGGGTACTTGTAGGTCTTGTTCAGCTTCGCGGAGGCCTGGTCGATCCGGTCCAGTCCCCACGACGGCGGGCTGCTCTGCGTGCCGTTGATCGAGTAGGTGCGTACCGGCTCGACGGAGGCGACGGCCGGGTTGGTTGCCAGCTTCGCCGCCTGACGCTCGTTCATGGCGACCGAGTAGCCGCTCAGGGCGTTGCTGAACACCGTACGCAAGGTGCCACCGTTGGCGCGGGTCAGCGCGGACGCGGCGGCTCGGGCGGAACTGAAGCTGGTCCCCTGATCCTTCAAGACCACGATGTAGCGGCCGGGCACCACGTCGGCGCCCTCGCCACGGCGTACCTCGGCACCCTTGGTGACGCGTGCCTCGGATCGGCCCTGGTCGGCGGGACCTGCCACTGCGGCACCGCCGGACACGACGCTGATGATGGACGAGGCGGTGGCGAGGGCGAGCCCTGCCACCGCCGAGCGGCGCAGTACGCCACGGCGTTTCACTAGGTGTAACCCCCGTCGGTCGTCGACCGTTTCAGATGGACGGTCGGACAAACATTGGATCGTCCGCTGCGGCTGACGAGCAGCGAAACCGGCGGACGTTCCAACATCATGAATGAGCACGGAGAGAGCCGCGTCAACCTTTCGGTCGAAACGTAAGCGTCTCGTCGTATCGACCGTCCTGGCGTGCGCGTTCCGCAGTGGAGGGGGCCACCGATGACGCCGTCGCTCAGGCTGCCCTCAGCCGAGGATCCCCTCGTCACGGGCCCAGCGCAGCAGCTCCGCCTCGGCCGTGTCGCGATCCAACGGCCCACGCTCCAGGCGCAGGTCCTTCAGGTGCTTCCAGGCCCGTCCGACCACCGGTCCCGGCGGCACACCGAGCAACTCCATGATCGCGTTTCCGTCGAGGTCGGGCCGGACCCGGGCAAGGTCCTCCTCGGCGGCGATCCGGGCGATCCGCTCCTCCAGCGCGTCGTAGTCCGCCGCGAGCTGGGCCGCCTTCCGCCGGTTGCGGGTGGTGCAGTCCGAGCGGGTCAGCTTGTGCAGCCGGGTCAGCAGGTCACCGGCGTCGGTGACGTAGCGGCGTACCGCCGAGTCGGTCCACTCGCCCCGGCCATACCCGTAGAAGCGCAGGTGCAGCGCGACCAGGGCGGTGACCTTGGCGGTGACATCCTTCGGGTAGCGCAGCGCCTTCATCCGCATCTTGGTCAGTCGGGCACCGACCACCTCGTGGTGGTGGAAGCTGACCCGTCCGTCGGAGCCGACCGCCTTGGTCGCCGGCTTGCCCACGTCGTGCATCAGCGCGGCCATCCGCAGGATGAAGTCCGGCCCGTCCTCCTCGTACGAGACGGCGTTCCGGACCACGGTGAGGGTGTGCTCGTAGACGTCCTTGTGCTGGGCGTGCTCGTCGATCTCCAGCTTGAGTCCGGTCAGCTCGGGCAGAAAACGCTCGGCCAGGCCGGTGTCGACCAGCAGCCGCAGGCCGGAGATCGGGTCGGCGCCGCAGAGCAGCTTGGTGAACTCGTCGCGGATCCGCTCGGCGGTGATCCGGTCCAGATCGGTCGCCATCCGGGTCATCGCGGCCCGCACGTCCGGGTGCACCGCGAAGCGCAACTGCGCGGCGAAGCGGGCGGCCCGCAGCATCCGCAGCGGGTCATCGCCGAACGACTCGGCGGGCGTGCCCGGGGTACGCACGATCTTCGCGGCCAGGTCGGCCAGGCCGCCGTGCGGGTCGGTGAACCGGTGCTCGGGGACGCTTACCGCCATCGCGTTGATGGTGAAGTCCCGGCGCCGCAGGTCCTCCGCGAGGCTGGTGCCGTAGGCCACCACCGGATTGCGACTGACCTGGTCGTACGACTCGGCGCGGAAGGTGGTGATCTCCAGTCGTAGACCGTCGCGCTGGCAGCCGATGGTGCCGAACTCGCGGCCGGTCTCCCAGATCGCCTCGGCCCAGCCCCGCACGATGTCCAGCGTCTGGTCGGGGTGCGCGTCGGTGCAGAAGTCGAGATCCTCACCGAGCCGACCGAGCAGGGCGTCGCGTACCGAACCGCCCACGAGGTGCAGTTCGTGACCGGCGGCGGCGAACCGGCGGCCCAACTCGTCCGCGACCGGGGAGACCCGGAGCAGTTCGGCGACGGCGTTGCGCTGCGCGGTGGTGAGTTCGCGGCGGTCGGTGGCGTGGGATGCGGCGGCTTCGGACATCGGATCCGCAGCCTATCGGTCCTGGCCGGCATCTGATCCGCCGGGCGCGGGTAACGGGCGGGGGTTGACTAAGGTCTGTGGCGTGCGGGCCGGTGCCGGCTACCGCGTACCCCTTGGAGGCACAGATGAGCGGCGGGCTCTACCGCAGCGCGAACGCCCAGCAGGGCGGCGTGCCCGGCGGCCGGCCGGACGACGGAGCCACGTTCATCTCCGCCGAGCCGCTCAACCAGCCGGCGTTGGAGTCGACCGCTCCTCCGCAGGAGCAGGTGGCGGAGGGCAGCGCCGCCGCCAACAGCGCGGTCATGGCGCTGGGCAGCCTGGTCAGCCGGGGCACCGGCTTCCTGCGCAACCTGGTGATCGGCGCTGCCCTGGGTGGTGCGCTGGTGGGCGACGCCTACACCACCGCCCAGATCCTGCCGGGAATGGTCTACGAGTTCCTGCTCGGCGGCATCCTCACCAGCGTGCTGATCCCGGTGCTGGTGCGTCGGCGCAAGGCGGACAGCGACGGTGGTCAGGCGTACGCCCAGCGGCTGCTGACCCTGGCGGTGCTCGCGCTAGGTGCCGCCGCGGTGCTCGCGGTCGCTCTTGCCGTGCCGCTGACCTGGCTGTACGGCGCGAACGAGTCCGCTGAGGGCTACTCGAAACTGGTCACCGCCCTGGCCAGGCTCATGCTGCCGATGATCTTCTTCTCCGGCCTGAGCGCGTTGATCAGTGCCGTGCTCAACACCCGTGGCCATTTCGCCGCGCCGATGTGGGCACCGATCCTCAACAACCTCGTCGTCATCGGCACCGCCGGCCTCTACATCGCGATCTTCGGTGCCGAGATCGTCGGGCCCGATGACATGACGACCGGCCGGGTCCTGCTCATCGGTGGCGGCACCTTGGTCGGCGTCGCCATCCAGGTCGCCGGCCTGCTGCCGGCGCTGCGCAAGGTCGGTTTCCGGTGGAAGCTGCGGTTCGACTTCCGCAAGCTCGGCCTGGCCGAACTGGGCCGCCTCGGTGCCTGGATGATCTGCTACGTCGCGGTCAGCCAGCTCGGTCTCATCGTGCTGTTCAACCTGCTGAACCGCGCCGGCAGGGAGAACGCCGCCGGCCCGCTGATCTACAACAACGTGTTCCTGCTGCTGATGACCGCGCACGGCATCATCGCGGTGTCGATCATCACGGCGCTGATGCCCCGGATGAGCGCCGCCGCCGCCGACGGCCGGTACGCCGACCTTGCCGCCGACCTGTCCCGGGGGACCCGGACCGTGTCGGCCGTGCTCGCCCCGATCGCGGTCTGCTACGCCGTGCTCGCCACCCCGATCGCGTTCACGTTGTTCCGGTGGGGGGCGTTCACCGCCGACAACGCCACCGCGACATCTCTGGTGCTGCTGGCCGCCGCGCTCGCGCTGGTGCCCTTCGCGATCAGCCAACTGTTCACCTTCGCCTTCTACGCCCTGCCGGACACCCGGACCCCGGCGCTGATCAACATTCCGGTCGTGGCACTCCGGATCGGGGTGCAGATCGCCCTGTTCGCGCTCTTCTCGGCGAGCTTCGTCGGGGCCGGAATGATGATCGGCAACGCGGTCTCGTATCTGGCCGCGGCCATCGCCTCGGCCTGGCTGCTGCGCCCCCGGGTCGGTCGCATCGGGCTGGGCGCGATTCTGCGTACCCTCGGCCGGGTTACCGTCGCGGCGCTGGGTGCCGCCCTGGCCGGCCTGTTGGTGGTGGCCCTGCTGCCCGGCGACGACACGCCGACGCGGGCGCAGGCGATCGTGCAACTGGTGGTCGGCGGCGCGGTGATCGGCGGTACCTACCTGGGCCTGGCGACCGTGCTGCGGATCTCCGAGATCACCGAAGTGGTCGGCATGGTCCGCCGCCGACTCGGCCGCTGAGCCCGACGAGACGGACGTGCACCCAGAGTGAGCGAGGATCACCAGGCTGGGGATGTTCCTGTGGATAACCCCGCGCGTCGCCGCTCAGCCAACGGATCGGCCTGTGGATAACCAACCGGACGGCCGAGTATGCCGGGCCGATCGACGGGGAATCGGGCGAGGGCGGACCCGCCGACGCGATCGGGCCCGCCCCAACCGGAGCCGGTAGTGGGCAACCTCTAGATTGGCTGGTACAGGTACCAGCAACGTGGCCGACAACGGTGGTAACGGGACGAGTCCGTCGACTGCTGACGCCGCTGTCACCGCACGGCAGGAAGATGACATGTCGGGGAGCGGGCCAACCCGGGTAAGGTCGCTCTCGACGGGTACGGCAGACACCGGCGCGCGGCACCACGCTGCGACCGGCCGGCCGGTACCAGAAGAAGGCGGAGCGGGAAGCAGATGCCCAGCAGCGCGGGTCCATCGATCGACACGATCACCGAGGGAGGACGGGTGACCCAGGTCGGCGAGGGTCAGGACGCGGACGAGACCACTCCGCCGGTCATGACCTTCGGTGCTCCGACGGCCGGTGAGATCCTCGCCGAACGTTACGAACTGGTCGAGCACATCAACAACGACAGCGCGGGCCGGCTGGTCTGGCGCGGGGTCGACGTGGTGCTACGCCGGCCCGTCGCGGTGGTCATGCGCTACCCGGGCGGTGAGTCCGCCACCGAGATGCTCCAGGCCGCCGTCGCCGCCAGCCGCGTCGTCCACCCCAATCTGGTCGGGGTGTACGACGCCATCGACGAGGCCGAACGCGCCTACGTGGTGCGCGAGTGGGTCGACGGACAGTCCCTGCGGGATCTGGTCTCCGACGGGCCGCTGGACGCGGCCCGGGCGACCGCCGTCGGTAATGCCGTCGCCAGTGCCCTGGCCGCTGTGCACGCCACCGGGATGGTGCACGGCAACGTGCACCCCGGCACGGTGATGATCAGTGATGACGGCCGGGTGGTTCTCGCGGATGCCCGCACCGACGGTGACGACAGCCAGGAGAGCGACGTCCGGGCCGTCGGCGGCATCCTCTACTTCGCGATGACCGGCTACTGGCCGCACGCCGAGGCGCCACTGCGCGGTGCCACCGCCGGGCACGGCCGGGCGGCCATTCCCGACGCCGTACGTGACGCAAGCGGCACGGTGGCGGCACCCCGTCAGGTCCGGGCCGGTGTGCCGGCCTACCTGGACGACCTGACCATGGATCTGCTCGACGCCGGGATCGCCCCACCCTCGTCGGACGTCCTGGCGGCGGAGCTGGCCCGGCTCGACGTACCCGACGACGACTACCTCGACAACAGCGGTCCGCTGCGGTTCGCCGGCGAGACCGGCGACGAACCGTCGCCACTGGCCGCGGCCGGCGGACGCAAGGTCGCCCTGGGCATCGCCGGTCTGTTGGTGGTCGCCCTGGTCGGGCTCCTCATCGGGATCAGCGCGCTCGGCGACGACGACGATCCGCAGACCAATCCGGTTGCCGCGCCGACGTCGGCCCCCCCGGTGAGCGAGGAGCCGGCGACGCCCACGGTCCGCAACCTCAAGATCAGCGCTGCCCGGATCATCGACCCGGACAGCCGCAACCGCAGCGAGGTCCGCGACGCCGAGAAGGTCTTCGACGGCAACCAGGACGAGGGCTGGTCGACAGAGACCTACCAGCAGAGCAACTTCGGCAACTTCAAGCGGGGCATGGGCGTCTGGATCGACCTCGGTGCCGAACGGACGGTCAAGTCGGTGCAGGTCAACCTCTCCGGCACCGGCGCCTCGGCGGAGTTGCTGACCGGCACGATCGACGCGCCGTCGTCCAAGTCCGGCGACGAGCAGATCCTCACCGAGTACCTCAAGAACAAGATCGGTCAGCCCTTCGAGGAGCACGACGGCACCACGATGACCTTCGACGGCTTCGACGCCGACCAGAAGTATCGTTACCTGCTGTTCTGGATCACGGAGCTGCCGTCGAACAACAACGGCTTCAAGGTCGGCGTCCAGGAAATCACGGTCCAGGGGTCATGAGACACCGCCACGGCGGCAGCCACCGGGTCGGGTGATGGAGGTACGCGACGCCGGGCGCAACCACACGGGCGCGGCTTCCGTGGACGGCACGGTCAGCGACCTCGATCTGCTGCGCGCTCACGTCGCCGGGGACCGGGACGCGTTCGGTGAGCTGTTCCGCCGCCATCGAGACCGGCTCTGGGCGGTTGCCCTCCGTACGCTCGGCGACCGTGAGGAGGCGGCGGACGCCCTCCAGGACGCGCTGCTGTCCGCCCATCGTGCGGCCGACCGGTTCCGCGGTGACTCGGCGGTCACCACCTGGCTGCACCGGATCGTGGTCAACGCCTGCCTCGATCGGATCCGGCGCCGCCAGGCCCACCCGACCGTGCCGCTGCCCGACGGCGGCCGCGGTCCGGAGGACGGGCCGGGCACCGGTGGGGTGGAGCCGGCCGCGCCGGTGCGCGATCACGACACCGCGATGGTCGTCCGGGACGCCCTGGCCGCGTTGCCGCTGGAACAGCGTGCCGCACTCATTCTGGTGGACGTGCAGGGCTACCCGGTCGCCGAGGTCGCGCGGATCCTCGGGGTCGCCGAGGGGACGATCAAGAGCCGCTGCGCCCGGGGTCGGGCCCGACTGGCGGTGATGCTCGGGCACCTACGACCCGGCATCGGGGTCGCGGCCGACGGGCCGAGCGTGCCGGAGGTCACCGGAGGGAACCCGAAAGCGTCATCCGACGTCCGATCGGGGTCGGGGCGGTCCCGGCCGGCCGCCAGACAGCAGGAGGAAGCGTGAGCACCGGGGAGTTCAGCGGGGTCGACCACGACCTGCTCGCCGACTACCTCGGCGGCGCGCTGGACGGCACCGCCGAGCACGCTGAGATCGCCCGACTGGTCGCGCAGGACCCGGCCTGGGCCCGGGCCCACGCGCTGCTCGCGCCGGCCGTCGACGGCGTCCGGGCCGAGCTGGCCGGCTGGGGTGAACTGACGCCGGAGCTACCGCCGGAGATCGCGGACCGGATCAGCGCCGCCCTCGCCGGGCTGCCCACCGAGGTCGTCGCCTCCCCAGCGGATGGCGAGAAGGTCACGTCGGCGGTGGCGACCGGAGGTCCGGCCGCCGACGAGGACCTGGCCACCGGTGCGGGGTCGGAGTCGACCGGCGGGAAGGTCGCGCTCGTACCGGCCCAGCCGCTCGGCGGCGCTCGCCGACCCGGCGGTCCGCTACGGCCGGGACAGGACCGGACCGCCTCGTCCCGACCGGGTCAGCGACGGCGTCGCTGGGCGCGGGTGGCCGGCCCGGTCGCACTCGCCACCGTCGCGGTGGTCGGGTTGGGCGCACTCCAGCTGACCAGGCCGAACCAGGGCGATGACGCGGGGGGCGACATCGCCTTCAACGACCGGGTCGCCAGCCCCGCGATGCCGTACGGCTACCCGCAGGGCACCGCAGGTCAGGACGCCACCGAGTCGGGACCGGAACGCGCCTCCGCCGCGGCCGGCGAGCCGTTCCGGGTCATCGGCCCCCCGCAGCGCAGTGACACCGACTACACCCCGGAAGCCCTGGCCCGCTCGATGCCGACGATCAGACAGTTCTCCAGCAGTGGTGATCCCGGGATCGGCGCGCAGAACCAGGAGCGGCTGCCCGGCCCGGGGGATCTGGCCCGGCTCGGTGACCAGACGGCGCTGAGCGCCTGCCTCGCCGAGATCAGTGCCGAGCACGGCGGCGGCGCACTGGTCTTCAACGTCATCGACTACGCCCGCTTCCAGGGCCTTCCGGCGCTGGTCGTCCGCTTCACCGATGCCACCGGCACCGACTGGGCGTGGGCCAGCGGCCCAGAGTGTGGTGTACCCGGGTCCGGCTCGGACGCCCGTTACCGTACGCGGGTAGGGTGATTCCGCGGTCGCCGGACGTTTGACCGTCCACGTGACCTGACCCACCGGATGACCGGCTCGGGAATTCCCGCTTCGTACGATGACGTTCTGCACATCAGTTGCCGCCGCGTCGGCACTCGGATCGCCATCGGCCCGGACGCCGGTGACGACAGTCAACACGATTGGGAGACGGCAGTGGACGAGGTCCGCAACCTGGTCATCATCGGCTCCGGGCCGGCCGGATACACGGCGGCGGTCTACGCGGCGCGTGCCAACCTCAAGCCGCTGGTGATCGAGGGCGTGCAGTCCGGCGGCGCACTGATGACCACCACCGAGGTGGAGAACTTCCCCGGTTTCGCGGACGGCATCCTCGGTCCCGAACTGATGGACAACATGCGCAAGCAGGCCGAGCGGTTCGGTGCGGAGTTCCTGACCGACGACGTCACCCGGGTCGAACTGACCGACACCGGTCACCCCGGCACGGTGAGCACCATCTGGGTCGGCGAGACCGCGTACCGGGCCCGAGCTGTGATCCTCGCCACCGGCTCCGCCTGGCGCCCGCTCGGTGTGCCCGGTGAGCAGGAGTATCTCGGTCACGGCGTTTCGTCCTGCGCCACCTGCGACGGCTTCTTCTTCCGCAACCAGCACATCGTGGTCGTCGGTGGCGGCGATTCGGCGATGGAGGAGGCCAGCTTCCTGACCCGCTTCGCCGACTCGGTGACGATCATTCACCGCCGGGACTCGTTCCGGGCAAGCAAGATCATGGCCGAGCGGGCGCTGGGCAACGACAAGATCAAGGTCGAGTGGAACACCGTGGTGGAGGAGGTGCTCGGCGCCGACGGCAAGGTCTCCGGCGTACGGGTGCGCAACGTTCACACCGGCGAGGTCAAGGTGCTCGACGTCACCGGCGTGTTCGTGGCGATCGGCCACGACCCGCGCAGCGAACTGTTCCGCGGGCAGGTGGAACTGGACGACGAGGGGTACGTGAAGGTGCAGGCCCCGAGCACCCGGACCAGCGTCCCCGGTGTCTTCGCCGCTGGTGATCTGGTCGACCACACGTACCGGCAGGCGATCACCGCGGCCGGGACCGGCTGCGCGGCCGCCCTGGACGCGGAACGCTTCATCGCCACGCTGCCCAAGAGCGACTGACAATAGGAGGGTCAACAGTGGGAGCAACGAAGTCGGTCACCGACGCGAGCTTCGCCGCGGACGTGCTGAAGTCCGACAAGCCGGTCCTGGTGGATTTCTGGGCTGAATGGTGCGGGCCGTGCCGCAAGGTGTCGCCGCTGCTGGAGGAGATCGCCGGCGAGATGGGCGACCAGGTCAGCATCGTCAAGCTCAACATCGACGAGAACCCGGAGACCGCCCGGACGTACCGCGTGATGTCGGTGCCGACCCTCACCGTGTTCAAGAACGGTGAGCCGGTCCAGTCGATCGCCGGTGCCAAGCCCAAGGGCGAACTGGTCAAGCTGATCGAATCGGCGCTCTGACCCCAGGACGACGTTCGCCGTCGACCCCGTGCCGGGCCCACCGGCACGGGGTCGACGCGTTTTTCGCCGCCCACCACCCCTTCGGATCGCCCAGCGCATAACCTCGAACCGGGGCCGCCGGACGCCGGTGAGCACCTGGTCCCGGCCGACGGCGCTCGCACGTCCGGGCCCGGCAGCCACCGACCGTGCAGAGGGGGTCGTGCGTGCGTCCGATCCGTCCCGGTGACCGGGGACCCGCAGTGACCGAGATCCGTGCGGTGCTGACCGGCCTCGACCTGCTGTCGAAGGCGACCGGCCCACACAGTGACGAGTTCGACTCGGCCACCGAACACGCCGTCCGCGCGTTCCAGCAGTCACGGGGCCTCAGCGTCGACGGACGGGTCGGCGCCGAGACCTGGCGGGCCCTCGACGCCGCCCGCTGGCGCCTGGGCGCCCGCACCCTCTACCACGCGGTGCCCGTCCCGCTCACCGGCGAGGATGTCCGCTCCCTTCAGGAACGGCTGCTGGAGATGGGGTACGACACCGGCCGGGCCGACGCCATCTACGGCATCCGCACCTCCCGAGCGGTAGCCCAGTTCCAGCGTGAGGTGGGGCTCATTCCCGACGGCACCTGTGGCCCGCACACGATGAGCGCCCTGCGCCGGCTGGGCCGCAAGGTGGTCGGCGGTCGGCCGCAGTGGTTGCGCGAGTCGGATGCCATCCGGCAGTCCGGCCCGACCCTGGTCGGCCGGACCGTGGTGATCGACCCGGGCCACGGTGGCTCCGACCCCGGCGTCGTGGTGGCGGACGGCCCGCTGCGCTGGACCGAGGCGGATCTGATGCACGATCTGGCCAGCCGACTGGAGGGGCGCCTCGCCGCGTCCGGCGTACGGGTTCAGCTCACCCGGGGGCCGTCGCCGGAGACCTGCCTGCCCGACATCGACCGGGCGCAGCTGGCCAACTCGCTCGGCGCGGACGTGTTCATCTCGCTGCACACCGACGGCCACGCCAACCCGCTGGCCGAGGGGGTGGCGACGTACCACTACGGCACCGACAACGGGGTGACCTCCGCGACCGGTGAGCGGCTGGCCGGGCTGGTCCAGCGGGAGATCGTCGCGCGCACCGGGCTGCGGGACTGCCGTACCCACGCCAAGGCGTGGGATCTGCTCCGGATCACCCGAATGCCGGCGGTACGCGTCGAGGTCGGCTACCTCACCTCGCCGAGCGACCGGGAACGGTTGATCGCCCCCCGATTCCGGGACACGCTGGTCGAGGCGATGGTGGCCGCGGTGCAGCGGATGTACCTGCCGATCGAACGGGACGTACCGACCGGCTCGATCGACGTGAGCGAGCTGCGCGCGGCGGTGGCCGCCGGCACGGTGGTCGACTGAGCAGCCCGTCGGACCGGCTCAGCCGGCGGTGGAGCGGGTGGCCGGTGTCGGCCGGACCGGTCGCAGCAGTGACTCCGGGCTCATCGAGCCGAGCAGCTTCTCCAGCGCGTACTCGACGTCGGACTTCCAGCTCAACGCCGTCCGCAACTCCAGCCGCAGCCGGGGAAACCGCGGATGCGGACGAACCGTCTTGAAGCCCACCGAAAGGAAGAAGTCCGCGGGGGCCACGCAGGCCCCGCCCGGGTCGGCGGAGTCGCCGAACTTCGCGTCGCCGAACGCCTCGATCGCCTTGATCCCCCGCTTGGTCAGATCGCGGGCCACCCCCTGCACCAGCATCCGACCGAGGCCACCGCCGGAGAACGCGGGCACCACGTTCGCGGTCATCAGCAGCGCCGCGTCGGCGGAGACCGGCGAGGTCGGAAAGGCCATCGAACGGGGGACGTAGGCCGGCGGGGCGTACATGACGAAACCGGCCGGCATGCCGTCGACGTAGATCAGCTTGCCGCAGGAACCCCACTCCAGCAGGGTCTGCGAGACCCACGCCTCCTTCTCCAGCCCGGGGTCACCGGCGGCGCAGGCGCGGTCCGCGGAAACCGGATCAAGTTCCCAGTAGACGCACTGCCGACAGGGGCGGGGCAGGTCCTCCAGGGTGTCCAGGGTCAGACTGACCAGACGTCGCGACATTGACGCTTCCCCACACTAGGCTCGGAGGTGGGACCGGCCCGCACGGCACCGCCGCCTGAGCGGCCCGGACGGCACCGCCGTGTTCCTGCCCCCGACGAGCGATCGTACGCCGCCGATCGGCGGCACGGGAGCCTAAGGGCAAACGTCCACCTCAGGGGTGTCGGTCGCCGGTCCGCCATGTGGACGTGGGGGAAATGGAGGACGCGTCGCGCGGTGCCCGGCGGCTAGGATCGACACTCGGCGCGCCGTACCGCCATGGTCGCCGTTGTCCGGGGTATCCGGACCGGAGCCGTCCGAGCAGCCATCGGGGTGATGTGATGACCGGCACGACACTCGACGACTACACCGACCGGTACGCCCGCCGGGTGCGGGGGATGACCGCGTCGGAGATCAGGGCGCTCTTCGCGGTCGCCAGCCGGCCGGAGGTGGTCTCGCTCGCCGGTGGCGCGCCGTACATCGCCGCGCTCCCACTCGACGCCGTCGGTGAGATGCTCGGCCGGCTCGGTGCCGAGCACGGCACCACGACCCTGCAGTACGGCATCGGTCAGGGCACCCTGGAACTGCGGGAGCGGATCTGCGAGGTGATGGCCCTCTCCGGCATCGACGCCGCCTGCGGCGCCTCGCCGGAGGACGTCGTGGTGACCGTCGGCGGGCAGCAGGCGTTGGACCTGGTGGCCCGTCTCTTCCTGGACCCGGGTGACGTGGTGCTCGCCGAGGGGCCGACGTACGTCGGTGCGCTCGGAGTGTTCCAGGCCGCCCAGGCACAGGTCGTACACGTGCCCATGGACGAGGACGGCCTGCTCCCGGAGGCGCTGGAACTCGCGATCGCGGAGCAGGCCCGGGCGGGACGACGGGTCAAGTTCCTGTACACCATCCCGACCTTCCAGAACCCGACCGGGGTGACCCTGACCGATCAGCGCCGCGATCAGGTCCTCGACATCTGCGAACGCGCCGGCCTGCTGGTGGTCGAGGACGACCCGTACGGCCAGTTGGGTTTCGAGCGTGAGGCACCCGCGCCGTTGCGCGCACGCCGCCGCGACGGCGTCTTCTACCTGAGCACGTTCTCCAAGACGTTCGCCCCCGGGCTGCGGGTCGGCTGGATCCTCGCGCCGCACGCCGTACGCGACAAGCTCGTGATCGCCAGCGAGGCGCAGATCCTCTGCCCCAGCGCGTACGCGCAGGCCGCCGTCAGCACCTACCTCGGCACCATGCCGTGGCGCGAGCAGTTGAAGGTCTACCGGGAGGTCTACCGGGAGCGGCGGGACGCGATGCTCACCGCCCTGGAGGACCTGATGCCGGCCGGCACCCGGTGGACCACGCCCGGCGGCGGGCTGTTCGTCTGGGCCACGCTCCCCGACGGGCTCGACTCCAAGGCGATGATGCCCCGGGCCATCGCCGCGCGGGTGGCGTACGTGCCCGGTACCGGCTTCTACGCCGACGGCAGCGGCAACGGTCACATCCGACTCAACTTCTCGTTCCCGCCACCGGAGCGGATCCGTGAGGGCGTCCGTCGGCTGGCCGGAGTGATGGAGCAGGACATCGCCATGCGGCGGGTGTTCGGGGCGGTCAGTGGGCCGGGTGCCCGGCGAGGCCGGGCCGGCTGGGACGCGCCGGGACCAGACTTGGCATGATGCCCGGCATGGGTGTCACCGCTGCCGAAGAACCCGCCGTGTCGGGGCCCGAGACCACCGATCTGCACGTGCTCGTGCTCGCCGGCGGTCTGTCGTACGAGCGTGACGTGTCGTTACGCTCCGGCCGCCGGGTACTCGACGCGCTGCGGGCCGTCGGGGTGCAGGCCGAGCTGCGCGACGCCGACGTGGCCCTGCTGCCGGCACTGACCGCGGACCCGCCCGACGCCGTGGTGATCGCCCTGCACGGCGCCACCGGCGAGGACGGGTCGCTGCGCGGCGTCCTCGACCTGTGTGGCGTGCCGTACGTCGGATGTGACGCTCGGGCCTCCCGCCTCGCGTGGGACAAGCCGTCGGCGAAGGCGGTACTGCGTGAGGCCGGCATCGCCACCCCCGACTGGGTCGCGCTGCCGCACGACAGGTTCAGCGAACTCGGCGCGGTGGCCGTACTGGACCGCATCGTCGACCGGTTGGGGCTGCCGCTCATGGTGAAGCCCGCCCAGGGCGGCTCCGGCCTGGGCGCCGCCGTGGTCCGGGACGCGGCCTCGCTGCCGGCCGCCATGGTCGGCTGTTTCGCGTACGACTCGACGGCACTCGTCGAGCGATACGTTCCCGGCATGGACGTGGCGGTCTCCGTCGTCGACCTGGGTGACGGCCCGCAGGCGCTACCGGCGGTGGAGATCGTGCCCCGCAACGGCCTGTACGACTATGCGGCCCGCTACACCGCCGGCCGGACCACCTGGCACACTCCGGCCCGCCTGGAGCCAGCGGTCGCTGAGTCGGTGGCTCAGGTCGCCCTGGCCGCCCACAACGCTCTCGGCCTGCGTGACCTCAGCCGAGTCGATCTGATCGTCGACTCGACGGGTCAACCGCATGTACTCGAGGTCAACGTCTCACCGGGAATGACCGAGACCTCGCTGCTGCCACTCGCGGTACAGGCCGCCGGCCTCGACTTCGGTCGCATCCTCGGCACGATGGTCACCCGCGCCGCAACTCGCTGACTGCCGCGGCCGCGCTCACGATCGACCAGGTCGCTGGACAGCGAAGCCCGGTCGCCCGTACCGGCCATCCGCCGCGCTGCTGACCGCGGATCAGCGTCCGCGATCGGACGCCTGCCCACCGATCCTTCCCGTCGCCGATCGGTGGGCGTGCTGAGCCGACTCCTTACCGCCCGGGTCCACCGGGAGACGTCGTACCGTCCCTGGGCGGTGTGCCCGGTTGCGACCCTTCGCTCGTCGGAGCCGCTACCGCTTCCACCTCATCCGCCGTCCGGACGCTGTCGGTGGTGTCGACGCGGCCGCCTGGATCGGTGCTAGCGGTTCCGCCCGCGGTGTCAGCGCTGTCGGTGGTGTCGACGCTGCCGGCGTTGATCCTGTCGGCCTGGTCGGTGGTACCGCTGCCGGCCCGGCCCGTGGCATCGGCCTGGTCGCTGGCATCGGCTCGGCCGGTGAGGTCGGCCTGGCCGGTGGCGTCGGCGTGCGGTTCCGGCGTGCCGGGAGCCAGCTGTTTCGTCGATTCAGGGCGGGGCACCTCGGACACGTTCGCCGCCGGATGCTCCTGCGCATCGTCGGCCACCCGTTCCGGTACCGGATCCGTGTCCGGCGGCGGCGTTGTCGACGCTTCCGGCGGCTGGGAGTCCAGGCCGCCGCCTGGTACGTCGGGCGGCTCGGCCGTCTCGCCGATGACGTCCAGAAGCGACCCGCCGTCGGTCGGTTTCGGGTCGGCCGGCGTGGCCGACTGAGCAGCCAGGCTGGACGGTGCCTGCCACTGGATGCGGGGTGGCTCGGCAAGCGGTCGCCCGCCGAACTCGGCCAGCCAGGCGGCAACGAGGGCGAGGTTCTCCCGCCACTTCTCCTCGGAGATGGGCGGCAGGATCGAGTCCCACAGCGACAGGAAGGTCCCACGAAGCTGGAGCCGCCCGTACGGCCGAGCGAGGAACCACATGTGGAGATGGGCGGACCCGTCTCCCCAACGGTTGACATGCACTCGAGCCACCCCGTCCAGCGAGCGGATGGCCTTTTCGAGCCGTACCGTCATCACCCCCAGCTCGGCGGCGAGGAGGTTCGGTAGGTCGCCGAGGTCGAGGTGCGACCGCGACTCCAGGATGAGGACCATGGGCAGACCTGTCGGCCGGTCCATGGCTCGCACACGCCACCGTTCGCCGACCCAGATGTAGGCCTCGTCGGGTGCCAGGCAGGCGGTGCATTCTCGGTGAGCCTCACCCTTGCGGGGCGGCTCGACCGGAACCGGATCGGCGAGTTGCTTGACCCGGAGCTCGCCTTCGAAGGGGAAGGACGGCCACTGGGTGAAGTCCGGGATTGAGGGAGGGGTGTCGTGCACGACGCTGACCCTAACCGAGTCCGGGACTCGTGTCCCTACCCGAATCACCTTCGTCTCCCGGTGACGCTCGGATGGCGGGACAAGGAGCGTCAGATCGTTCTCCCCAGAGTTATCCACAGGCTGGCGGATAGGCTCGCGCACGCCGCGATGCTGGTTCGACAAGGGCTTTCGAGCCCTGTTTCACGTGAAACGATGTGAGCCTGTGGACAACCGGTGTGGATAACGTCGAGCAGACCGTGACCCGGTCGCTCGTCACCGTTCGCCATCGCCGTGCCAATCTGCATCACCCCTCACAATCGCCCGCCCTCGCCGCGCGGTCGCCGGTCGTCTGGCCACGCCCCGCTGCCCGGTCGCCGGTCGCCGGTCGCCGGTCGCCGGTCGCCGGGAGAGCGTTGCCGTTTCACGTGAAACGGCAACGGCGGCGCGTCATGGGTTGCCGACCGGTGTGCCGGCGGTTGTCCACCGCGCCTCGGTACTTCCGGCGGAGCCGGGCGGCCAGCACCAAGCGAAGCCTGGTTCTGACATCGCTTGAGGGGGCCGGCAGCGAACACGAGGTGCCCTGCTCCGTGCCGAGGCTGCCGCAGCCGGCGGTGCTGGCGGTGCTGGCGGTGCTGGCGCCACGCGACAGCCTCCAACGCCAACGGCCGGCGCGCCCGGGTCGTACCCCGCTCGGTGCGGGAAGGGTCACCTACCCGCGATGGCTTGTTTCACGTGAAACGGGGCGGTTGGTTATCGACGGCGTCGGTAAGACCTCGCCAGTGGTGGACCTCCTCCCGCCTGCCCGACACCTGGCGGGTTGCGGCACGTCGGGCCACCAGCGCGGCTCGACAAGCCGACATACGCAACCCGGATGTCCACGACGAGGCGCACCGCCCGCCCGGGCGAATTCGGATCCGCCACGACTGCCTCCGACAACCGGGCTTCCTCGGGGGCCGCAGACCACGGGGGGCGACGGTCCACTGACGTTCGACGTACCGGGCATCGGGCACCGGACCAGGCCGCGTTTCTTAAGGCTCGGTTCTATCCGGACGAACCTCCACGCCGCTGGTCGCCGTCTGGGTCTGGCGCGCCGGGCACGGTCGTATAAAACGCGGCCTAGCAGTCGGCTGAGAGCGGGCAGGGGCCTACACAGACGAAACGGCCGACTCCTCCGGTCGTGAGGAGTCGGCCGTTGGTCTGGGGATCAGTCTTCCGGCTCTTCGCGTTCGACTCCGATGATGCCGACGATCCGCTCAAGGTCGTCGACGGTGGCGAACTCGATTGTGATCTTGCCCTTGCTCCGCCCGATGTCGACCTTCACGCGGGTGTCGAATCGGTCGGAGAGGCGGTCGGCGAGATCGTTCAGTGCCGGCGCGTGCGGCTTGGGTCGGCGCTTCGCCGATTCCTTCTTACCCGGTCCTTCGCTGAGGGCGAGCGCGACGATCTCCTCGGTCGCCCGTACTGACAGACCCTCGGCGACGATCCGCAGCGCCAACTGCTCCTGGGTCTCCGTATCCTCCAGGCTCAGCAGCGCCCGGGCATGTCCGGCGGAGAGCACACCGGCCGCGACGCGCCGCTGTACCGGTGCCGGCAGGTTCAGCAGCCGGATGGTGTTCGAGATCTGCGGGCGGCTGCGGCCGATGCGCCGGGCGAGTTCCTCGTGGGTGGCCCCGAACTCCTCCAGCAGCTGCTGGTAGGCGGCCGCCTCCTCCAGCGGGTTGAGGTTCGCCCGGTGGATGTTCTCCAGCAGCGCGTCCCGCAGCATGGCGTCGTCCCGGGTGTCGCGCACGATCGCCGGGATGTTCTCCCGGCCGACCGCCTGCGCGGCTCGCCACCGCCGCTCACCCATGACGAGTTCGAACTTCTCGCCGTCGAGCTGTCGCACCACGATCGGCTGGAGAAAGCCGACCTCCTGGATGGAGGTCTTCAGTTCCTCAAGGGCTTCCTCGTCGAAGACCTGCCGAGGCTGCTTCGGGTTGGGCACGATCGAGTCGACCGGGATCTCGGCGAAGCGCGCGCCGGGGACCGGGCTGAGTGCCGACCCATGATCCGGTGCGGGCGCGAGCGTCGGCACCGCGACCGGTGGCGCGACGGATGGCGACCCGCTCGCTCCGGCCGTCGGCGCACCGACGCCAGCTGCGACGCTGGCGTCCTGCGCCGGACCGGTCGGAATGAGCGCTCCCAGGCCCCGCCCCAGACCGCCCCGTGGACGGTTCTTCATGCCACGCCTCCCAGCGCCTCGTCCGCACTACGCATTCCGGCCCACCGGCTCCTTGACGCCCCGCTCCGCGATCTCCTGCGCGGCCTCGAAGTAGCTCGTCGCACCCCGCGAACCGGGATCGTAGGTCATCACCGACTGGCCGTAGCTGGGCGCCTCGGAGACCCGCACGTTACGCGGAATCACGGCCTGGAGCACCTTGTCCCCGAAGTGGTTCCGGACATCCTGCTCGACCGCGTCGGCAAGCCGGGTACGCCGGTCGTACATGGTGAGCAGGATCGTGGAGACCTCAAGCCGCGGGTTGAGGTGCTGGCGAACCAGGTTGATGTTGTTGATGAGCTGGTTGAGCCCTTCGAGCGCGTAGTACTCGCACTGGATGGGGATCAGCACCTCCTGGGCGGCCACCAACGCGTTGACGGTCAGCAGGCCGAGGGAGGGCGGGCAGTCGATGAAGACGTAGTCGAAGTGGCCGGGGTAGGCGGTGATGGCCCGGTCCAGGCGTGACTCGCGGGCCACCACGGAAACCAGCTCGATCTCCGCGCCGGCGAGGTCGATGGTGGCCGGCACACACCAGAGGTTGGGGATGCCCTCGACCGCCTGGGTCACATCCTCCAGCGGCACGCTGTTGATCAGGCAGTCGTACACGTCCGGCACGCCGGTGTGGTGCGGCACGTTCAGGCCCGTCGAGGCGTTGCCTTGCGGGTCCAGGTCGATCACGAGCACCCGGTTGCCGTGCAGGGCGAGTGCCACCGCGAGGTTGACCGTGGTCGTGGTCTTACCCACGCCGCCCTTCTGGTTCGCGACGCACATGACCCGGGTCCGTTCCGGACGAGGCATGGTCACCTCGCCACTGGGATTCAGGATCTGCACGGCGCGCATCGCCTCCATAGCCAACGGTGGGTCATCCTCTTCGCGCGTCGGGGTTTCACGTGAAACGTACGCGGCCTCGGTTGCGGCTGGGTCGTAGGACCCGGCCTGAGGCGTGGGCGTGTCGGAAGCCGGCCGGGGATCCGGCACCACCCCGGAGGCCGCGGGGTGGGCCGATGCCGCTTCGAAGCGAGCGGATGCCGAGGTGTTCCGTCGGATCGGAATCACCCGCGCGTCGGGGGAGGCGTTGGCCGGCCGGCCGCTCGCGTCCATGCCGTCGCGCCCCTCGCCGCTGGCCGACCACGGAGCACCCGACGTCGGCGCATTCCGGCCGGGTTCCGATGAGTGCTGCACCTCTGAGGGTCGCCAGTTCGGATATTCGGTTTCACGTGAAACCGGGTCATCCCCTGACCCGGTCACGCGCGGATCGTCGTACCTGCCGTCGTCATGCACCTGTCATCCCTGCCCGCTTCGGATGGTCGGTCCGCACCCGTCAAACCGGGCCACTCGCGCGCTGTCCGCAGAGGTACCGCCCGGCGGGAGCGGCCGGGCCCCGAAGGGAGATCCATCGCCGCCCGCTCCACACTATCGACGCGCGGCCAGCCTACGGCGCACGGGCGCGGCCGGTCCACGTCGGGTTGATAACGCGCCGGCCGAACCGAGTCGGTTCGGCCGCAGGCGGGAACCGTTCAACCCGGCGGGTCAGCCTGAAAATAGCGAGGTGGTCGGGCGATTCGGCTCACCGCCGGCGGGAGCGTGTCTTCCTCGACGACGTCCGAGGCGTCGGGCCTACGGCCCGCTCGCGGACGATCTCGACCACGATGGTCGGCGGTTCCACCACTCCCGCACCGCACCGGTGCAGCACGGGCGTTCCACCGCCCAGTCGGTGCACCGCCTCGGCGTGCTCGGCGATCTCCTCGGCCGCCGAGGCTCCCTTCAGCGCGAGCAGTCGGCCACCGGACGCGGCCAGGGGCAGGCACCAGCCGGCCAGTCGGTCCAGTGGCGCCACCGCTCGGGCGGTGACCACGTCACCGTGCAGGGCGTCCGGCCCGGCGGCCGCCTCCTCGGCCCGACCGCGGAACACCCGCACGGAGCTGGTCAGGCCGAGCTCCTCCACCGCCTCCTCCAGGAACACGGTGCGGCGGGCCAGCGGCTCGATGAGCGTCACGGCCAGGTCGGGACGCGCGATGGCGAGCACGAGACCGGGAAGCCCGGCACCCGACCCGACGTCCAGCACGGAAGCGCCGGACGGGATCAGCTCGGCCACCGCCGCGCAGTTCAACAGGTGGCGGTCCCAGATGCGGGGCGTCTCGCGTGGGCCGATCAGCCCCCGCACCACCCCGTCGGTGGCGAGCAGCTCGGCGTACGCTGCCGCGAGGTCGAGGCGTACGCCGAAGAGCCGGCCAGCCGCCTCGGCCAGTTCGGGGGGCAGGACCGCCACGGTGGGCCGAGGCGGAACAGCCGGCGGCCCGGGTGGCGTACCACCCGGGCCGGAAGCCGCAACGCCGCTGGCGTCGTCTCGCGTCATTCGTCAGTCCGCGGGACGCACGACGATGCGCCGGCTGGGCTCGACGCCCTCGGACTCGCTCTCCACCCCGTCGATCGCATTGACCACGTCGTGGACGCACTTGCGCTCGAAGGCCGACATCGGCTCCAGCCGCACCGGCTCACCGTGCTCCTTGACCTTCTCGACGGCGTTGCGGGCGACCGCCGCGAGTTCCTTGCGCCGGTTGGCCCGGTACCCGCCCACGTCGAGCAGCAGACGACTCGGTGAACCGGTCTGCCGGAACACCGCGAGCCGGGCCAGTTCCTGGAGCGCCTCGAGGGTGGCACCGCGCTGGCCGACCAGGTTCTGCAGGCGACCGCCGACGACCTCGACCACCGGCCGTCCGCCCGACACCAGTTCGTCGATGTCGCCGTCGTAGTCGAGGATGTCGAGCAGCCCCTCGACGTAGTCGGCCGCGATCTCGCTCTGCCGGAACAGGTCGCTCTCGCCGGCTGCCTTGCTCGGCGCCGCTTCGGCGTCGGTCTCCTCCGGCTCGCCCTCGACCGGAGCCGCCGCGGTCGGCTCCTCGTCGTCCAGGGGCTGTTCGGCGCGGGGGATGCTGGTGTCGGTCACGGTGTCATCTCCGTACTCGCTCGGCCGGACCTCGGGTCCGCTGGTTTCCCGCGGCCGGCGGGACGTCGCCGGTGCCCACGGGCACGTCTGTAGGGGCAGTCTCGCCCGTCTACCACCACTCGCGTGGCGCTTCGCGCTCCGGCGCCTGCCATCTGGCGGCTGCACGGTGCGCGACGGGCCGCCGCCGGGGAACCGGCGGCGGCCCGGACGATTCAGCCCTGCCGCTTGGCGGGGCGGCCCTTCTTCGGGTTGGCCGGCTTGGCGCCCGGCTTCGGCCCGGCGACCTTCGGCGCGGCCGGGGGCGGCGGCACGGCGGCCGGCTTGCTCCGGCCGAAGAGCCCGCCGGTCTTGGCCGGCTGCGTCCCGTTACGCCCCGAGGTGCCCGTCTTGGCGCTGGTCGCGGTCACCGGCGGCGGGAACTTGCGGAGCACCCACTGCTGCTGGCCGAGGGTGAACAGGTTGTTGGTGACCCAGTAGATGATCACACCGATCGGGAAGATGGCGCCGGAGATCAGCAGGGACAGCGGGATGCCGTAGAGCATCAGGCGCTGGATCATGCGCTGCTGCGGGTCCTCCGCCCAGCCCGTCTTGAGGATCATCTGGCGGCTGGTGAGGTACGTGGTGCCCATCATCACCAGCACCAGCACACCGGCCATGATCTTGACCGTCGTGCCGTTGGCACCGAGCCGGGCCAGTTCCTCCGCGGTGGACCCGAACTTGCCGGCGATGGGGGCGGTGAAGAGCGTGGCGGTGGCGGCGCTGTCGAACTGGCCGACGGTCCACCCGTACAGCGTCTTGGCGGCCTCACCGCGATCCGGGTTGAGTCGACGCAGCACGTGGAAGAGGCCGAGGAAGACCGGGATCTGGAGGAACATCGGAAGGCAGCCCATGAGCGGGTTGGCCTTTTCCTTCCGGTAGAGCTCCATCATCTCCTTCTGGAGCGTCTCCCGGTCACCCTTGTGCTTCTCCTGGAGGGCCTTCACCTGCGGCTGGAGCGCCTGCATCGCCCGCTGCGACTTGATCTGCTTCACGAAGACCGGGAACAGGATGACCCGGACCGTGACCACCAGGAAGACGATGGCGAGGATCCACGCCCAGTTGGTGCCGAGGACCGCGGCGTCCGAGATCCCGACGGCCTCCCAGGCCGAATGCCAGGCCAGCAGGATCCACGAGATCGCGTAGTAGATCCAGTCGAGACTCAATTCTCAGGCTCCAGTCACGTCGGCAGGTCGGCGGCCGCCCGGCTCCGGCACCGGGTCGTATCCACCAGGATGGAATGGGTGGCAGCGCGACAGCCGCCGGACCGTCAGACCGGCTCCCCGGAGCGCGCCGTGCCGCGCCACCGCCTCCAGGGCGTAGGCACTACACGACGGGTAGAACCGACAGCGGGCCGGCAACGCCGGACTTATCCACCGACGGTACGCGACGATGGGCACCATCAGCACCCGGGCACCCGTGGTGGCCGGGCGGGACGGCGTCTGCTCGGCGATCACCGGGACCGCCGTCCCCGGCCGGACCGGGTCGCCGCGAGCGCCTCGTCCAGGTCGCTACCGAGCCGTTGGTACGTGGCATCGGCCGCGGCAGGCAGAGCGCGTACCACAAGGGTGCTGCCGGCCGGCAGAGCGACGAGTCGTTCCCGGGTCAGATGCCGCAACCGGCGGCGGACCCGGTTCCGGACCACGGCGGGGCCCACCGCCTTGGAAACCACGAAGCCGGCGCGGGACACCGGCGGGGAGTCTGCCTCCGCGCCGTCCCGCGCCGGCTTCGGCGCTTCGTTGTCAGATCCGGATGTGCTCGGCAGGGTCAGATGGACGACCAGCGCGCCACGGCCGGCTCGACGGCCACCGCGAACCGCTGCGGCGAAGTCGCTGCTGCGCCGCAGTCGTTGGGCGGTCGCCAGCACGACTGCCACGTCCTCCGGAGCGGACCTGACCGGCCTCAGGCCGACAGGCGGGCGCGGCCCTTGGCGCGACGGGTCGAGATGATGGCGCGGCCGGCCCGGGTGCGCATGCGCAGCCGGAAGCCGTGGGTCTTCGCGCGCCGGCGGTTGTTCGGCTGGTAGGTGCGCTTGCTCACGTCAGGCTCTCCGTTGTCGGACGCCCCGGGCGAGTGGATCGCCGGGTCGTGGTGGTCCGGGCCGCCGCTGCGGTGGCCCCGATCGGTGCTGCCCGGGCGGTGCGTGACCTCGGCTGTGCGATGAGCGACCGTGGGCAGCGAGCACCCATCACCCTAGCAGAGGGCGTGAGAGCAGCCCCTCCAGCCTAGGTCGGGGGGCAATCAGCGTCAAACCCGGCCACTCGGGCGGTGAGCTGGGGCGAAGGACGACCGATGCGGCGGTTTTCACAGATGCCGACAGCAGCGAGGTGCGTCGGCGGTTGAAGACGCGGCGACAACGCTGTTACCGTGCCCGATTGCGGTCAGCGTCGGAGTTGTGCCGATGTCGCCGGCAGGCAAGACCGGACACGGTAGTGAATCGTTCGGCACGGTGAACCCGCTTCAGTGCCCGGCCACGGCAGGGGGCAGGTCCGACCCGCGCCCGGCGGGGGCCACAATCGGTCGGTACACAGGCTGTGGATAACTTGTGGAGAACGACCGGTGCGGCGACCGGGTGGGTGGCGTCATCTCGCCCGCACGGTACGGGCCACCGGGAGACGGCGGCGTCCGGGAGCAGAGGCGAGGGGGTGGCACGACGGTGGCCGGTACGACCGACCTTGCCGCGGTGTGGACGGCGACGACAGACGACCTCGCCGACGAGATCATCTCCGCGCAGCAGCGGGCGTACCTGCGGCTGACCCGGTTGCGGGCGATAGTCGAGGACACCGTCCTGCTCTCCGTGCCGGACGCCTTCACCCGGGACGTGATCGAGTCCCGGCTGCGCCCGGCCATCACCGAGGCGCTCACCCGCCGACTGGGCCGGCCGGTCCAGGTCGCGGTCACCGTCCGGGTGCCCGAGGACGGGCGGGTCACCGGCACCGTCTACCGCAGCACCCCGGAATCGGACTCCGTCGACCACGCGCCCGGTGAGATCGACGGCCGGACGACCGGTCCCACGCCGGGCCAGGACGCCGGACGTCAGCTCCCGCTGATTCCCGAACAGCCGCACCCCGATCGTTTCGACCGTCCCCCGCCGTCGGACACACCACCCGCTGACGACGCTCCCCGGACCGGTCCCGGCGTCGCAGGCGGTCAGGACACCCTCTTCGGCGCCGGATTCGGCGAGCCCGCCCGCCCGGCGGAGACCAGCGGCCACCGGGCGCCGGACCGGATGGGCTTCACCGATCAGGCCGGCCACCTGGACCCACCGGCACACGGCCCCCGTGGCTTCGCGCCCCGCTACGGCGGTGAGCCCGGCGTCTCCCCGCGCGACCAGCACGTCATCCGGGCGATGCCCGCTGACGGGGGTACGGACAGCGGCCCCGGTCGCAGTGGCGCGGATCACCGGCCGGTCGGCCGGGACGATCGGCGGCTGCCCACCGGTGCGGACAGCGGCGGCAACCGCCTCAACCCGAAGTACATGTTCGAGACGTTCGTCATCGGCTCGTCCAACCGCTTCGCGCACGCCGCGTCCGTGGCGGTGGCCGAGTCGCCGGCGAAGGCGTACAACCCGCTGTTCATCTACGGCAGTTCGGGACTGGGCAAGACCCACCTGCTGCACGCCATCGGCCACTACGCCACGACGTTGGGCAACGCCCGCTCGGTCCGGTACGTCTCGACCGAGGAGTTCACCAACGACTTCATCAACTCCCTGCGGGACGACAAGACCAGCGCCTTCCAGCGCCGCTACCGCGACGTCGACATCCTGTTGATCGACGACATCCAGTTCCTGGAGAACCGCGAGCGGACCCAGGAGGAGTTCTTCCACACCTTCAACACGTTGCACAACGCCAACAAGCAGATCGTGATCACCTCCGACCGTTCTCCCAAACAGCTGGCGACGCTGGAGGACCGGCTACGGACCCGCTTCGAGTGGGGTCTGCTCGCCGACATCCAGCCGCCGGACCTGGAAACCCGGATCGCGATCCTGCAGAAGAAGGCCGCCCAGGAACGCCTCTACGCCCCGCCGGACGTCCTGGAGTTCATCGCCTCCCGGGTGTCGAACTCGATCCGTGAACTGGAGGGGGCGCTGATCCGGGTCACCGCCTTCGCCAGCCTGACCCGGTCGAGCGTGGAGCTGTCGCTGGCCGAGGAGGTGCTGCGGGACTTCATCCCGGACGGTGCCGGACCGGAGATCACCGCCGACCAGATCATGGTCTCCACCGCCGACTACTTCGGGGTCAGCCTGGAGGACCTGCGCGGACACTCCCGCTCGCGGGTCCTGGTCAACGCCCGGCAGGTCGCCATGTACCTGTGTCGCGAGCTGACCGACCTGTCGCTGCCCCGGATCGGCCAGGCCTTCGGGGGACGGGACCACACCACGGTCATGCACGCCGACCGCAAGATCCGTCAACAGATGGCGGAGCGGCGCTCGCTCTACAACCAGATCGCCGAGCTGACCAACCGGATCAAGCAGAACACCTGAGGGGTACGGCCGCCACGCCGTTCACGGTGAGGGTCCGACCGGTCACGGTCGGGCCCTTTTCGCATCCGACCGGTTGACCCTCGATGAGGTTCAGGCCACACCATCGGAGGCGTGTCCGGACCGGAAGCCGATCGTTGTCCACAGCTCGTCGTCCACCGACGGTGGATGACCACGAGCCGTCAACAGTCGGTTACCCACAGGCTGTGGAGAAACCCTGGGGACAACGCTGTGGACCCCTGTGGACGGCTGGGGACAACGATCGACGTTGTCCACCGACGACCGGTCGCCTGTGGGCAAGCTGTTGAAGGTTCTGGGGATGACGGCCGCAGGAAGGCCCGGCACGATCCACAGGTCTGGGGAGAAAGTCGGTGGATTACCGGTGGACAACCGGTGGACGACGGTGGACAACCGTGTGCACGGGGACCGCCTGTGGATCGCCGGCCGGGTTTTACCCCCGCCCATCCACAGCGAAACCACCGGTGGATAACGTGTCTGACCTGCCCATACGCGGGTTCTCCACAGTTTGCACAGGTGCGATGAAGACGATGAGTTATCTCTTCTGAAAGAACAAAAACCAATCATCACCGTTGGACTTCCTGTGGATCGGTCGACATCTGCCGGGCAGACCCCGTCAGCAGCGACACGATCCACGGGGTCGGGCACACAGCCGATACCCTCGCGCCCTAAGGTTCGAGGGGTACCCGCACGCCAGGCGGGTCGGTGGGCAGCGTCCGGCATGAGAGAGTTGACGACGTCGACGTCGACGCGGAGGCATTGATGAAATTCCGAGTGGAGCGCGACGCGCTCGCCGAGGCCGTGGCCTGGACCGCGAAGAGCCTGCCCAACCGGCCGTCTGTACCGGTGCTGGCCGGTGTGCTGCTGCGCGTCACCGACGGCAGGCTGCAGGTCTCCGGCTTCGATTACGAGGTCAGCAGCCAGGTGACCGTGGAGGTGCAGGGCGACGCCGACGGCGCCGCGCTGGTCTCCGGGCGGCTGCTCGCCGAGATCACCAAGGCGTTGCCCGCCAAGCCGGTCGACATCGCCGCGGTCGGGGCGCATCTCGAACTGGTCTGTGGCAGCGCCCGGTTCACCCTGCCCACCATGCCGGTGGAGGACTACCCCACCCTGCCAGAGATGCCGGCCAGCGCCGGTACCGTCGACGCGGCCGCCTTCGCCGCCGCGGTCGCGCAGGTGGCGGTGGCCGCCAGCCGGGACGAGACGCTGCCGATGATGACCGGCGTCCGCGTCGAGCTCTCCGGCGGCAACCTGGCCATGCTCGCCACCGACCGCTACCGACTGGCCCTGCGCGAGATGGAGTGGAACCCGGACGACCCGGAGATCAGCCTGAACGCTCTGGTACCCGCCCGGACCCTCAACGACACCGCCAAGACCCTCGGTCCCCTCGGCGGCCAGGTCGTCCTGGCGCTGTCGCAGGGTGCCGCCGGCGAAGGCATGATCGGCTTCTCCGGCGGCACCCGGCGCACCACCAGCCGGCTGCTCGACGGTGCCAACTACCCGCCGGTCCGCTCGCTCTTCCCCAGCACCCACAACGCCGAGGCCCGGGTGCCGGTCAGCACCCTGATCGAGGTCGTCAAGCGGGTTGCCCTGGTCGCCGAGCGGGCCACCCCCGTGCTGCTCAGCTTCAGCGCCGACGGCCTGGTGGTGGAGGCCGGCGGCACGGAGGAGGCCCGGGCCAGCGAGGCCATGGAGGCCACCTTCACCGGCGAGCCGCTGACCATCGGATTCAACCCGCAGTACCTCATCGACGGGCTCTCCAACCTCGGAACCCAGTTCGCCGTACTGCACTTCGTCGACGCCTTCAAACCCGCGGTGATTTCCCCCGCCGGCGAGGATGGCGAGCTCATCGGTGGGTACCGGTACCTCATCATGCCGATCCGCGTGTCCCGCTGACCGGCAGCGCACGTACCCGCACCCACGAAAGGTCACCAGAGATGCAGCTCGGCCTGGTAGGGCTCGGCCGGATGGGCGGCAACATGCGCGAACGGTTGCGCACCGCCGGTCACGAGGTGGTCGGTCTGGACCACAACCTGGAGCGCAGCGATGTAGCCAGCATGGCCGAGCTGGCCGAGAAGCTGGAGGCGCCGCGAGCGGTATGGGTGATGGTGCCGGCCGGCGTCACCGACGCCACCATCGACGAGGTGGCCGCCGTACTCGACGAGGGTGACCTCATCATCGACGGCGGCAACTCGCGGTTCACCGAGGACGCCCCCCGGGCGGAGCGGCTGCACGAACGCGGCATCGGCTACGTCGACGTCGGGGTCTCCGGCGGGGTGTGGGGCCGGCAGAACGGCTACGGCCTGATGGTCGGCGGCGCTCAGGAACACGTCGAACGACTCATGCCGATCTTCGAAGCGCTCAAGCCCGAGGGCGAATTCGGCTTCGTGCACGCCGGACCGGTCGGCGCCGGCCACTACGCCAAGATGGTGCACAACGGCATCGAGTACGGCCTGATGCACGCCTACGCCGAGGGCTACGAGCTGATGTCCGCCTCCGAGCTGGTGACGAACGTGCCCGGCGTGATCAAGTCCTGGCGCGAGGGCACCGTGGTCCGCTCCTGGCTCCTGGACCTGCTCGACCGGGCCCTCGACGAGGACCCCGAGCTGGCCCAGCTCAGCGACTACACCGAGGACACCGGCGAGGGGCGCTGGACGGTCGACGAGGCGGTCCGGCTCGCCGTGCCGCTGAACGTCATCACCGCCTCGCTCTTCGCCCGGTTCGCCTCCCGGCAGGACGACTCGCCGGCGTTGAAGGCCGTCTCCGCACTGCGTCAGCAGTTCGGCGGGCACGCCGTACGCAAGCGCTGACCGGCACCGCGACCCGTGTACGTCCGCCGGCTCGAACTGGTCGACTTCCGCTCGTACGAGCGGATCGGCGTCGACCTCGAACCGGGGCCCAACGTCCTGATCGGCGCCAACGGCGTCGGCAAGACCAACCTGGTCGAGGCGTTGGGCTACGTCGCGACCCTCGACTCGCACCGGGTCGCCACCGACGCCCCGCTGGTGCGGATGGGCGCCACCGCCGCGGTGATCCGCTGCGCCGTGGTCCACGACGGGCGGGAACTCCTGGTCGAGCTGGAGATCGTCCCCGGCAAGGCCAACCGGGCCCGGCTCGGCCGTTCCCCGGCCCGCCGGGCCCGCGACGTGTTGGGTGCGCTGCGGCTCGTGCTCTTCGCCCCGGAGGACCTCGAGCTGGTCCGGGGCGACCCGGCAGAACGCCGCCGCTACCTCGACGACCTGCTGGTGCTGCGCCAACCCCGCTACGCCGGGGTGCGTGCCGACTATGAACGGGTCGTCAAACAACGCAACGCGTTGCTGCGCACCGCGTACCTCGCCCGAAAGACCGGCGGATCGCGGGGCGGTGACCTGTCCACCCTGGCCGTCTGGGACACCCACCTGGCCCGGCACGGCGCCGAACTGCTCGCCGGGCGGCTGGAACTGGTCGCCGCTCTGGCCCCGCACGTGACCAAGGCGTACGACGCGGTGGCCGCCGGGCGCGGCGCGGCGGGAATCGCGTACCGCCCCTCGGTGGACCTGACCGAACCCACCACCGACCGCGAGGCCCTCGCGGAGGTGCTCACGACCGCGTTGGTGGAGTCCCGCAACGCCGAGATCGAGCGGGGCACCACCCTGGTCGGCCCGCACCGCGACGAGCTCACCCTCACCCTCGGCCCGCTGCCGGCCAAGGGCTACGCCAGCCACGGCGAATCGTGGTCGTACGCGCTCGCGCTCCGGCTGGCCGGCTACGACCTGCTCCGCGACGACGGCATCGAACCGGTGCTGATACTCGACGACGTCTTCGCCGAACTGGACGCCGGTCGGCGGGACCGGCTCGCCGATTTGGTCGGCGGGGCCAGTCAACTGCTGGTGACCTGTGCGGTCGCCGACGACGTGCCGGCCGCCCTCCGCGGCGCCCGGTACGAGGTGACGGAAGGGACGGTGCGCCGTGTCGGTTGAGCCGCCCCGGCCCGGTCCGGACGGAACACCCCCCGGACAGCCGCGTGGCCTTGCCCGGGAACGCGGTGCGCGTACCGCCAAGAAGAGTGGAACCGGCGACGCCGGCCGCACCGACCCACCCGCCGGCCGCACGGCGGAGCCGGCAGCTGGGCCACCACCGGCGGATGCCGGCGACACCGCGCCAGCGACGGCCGACGGCGAGGGTGTCTCCGGACCGCAGCTGGCGCGCGCGGTGCTGGACGCGGCAAAGGCGCGGCGGGAGGCCGCCCGTCCCCGTCGCCGCGCCGCGACCGGCGGCGGTGACGGCGAGCGTCGCCTGCGCGGCTACTCCGGCCCCGGACCGGACCCGCGCGACCCGCAGCCCCTCGGCGCGGTGCTCAACCGGCTGGTGAAGGCCCGAGGTTGGCAGCAGCCCGCCGCGGAGGCGACGGTCTTCGGCGCGTGGGAGCGGGTGGTCGGTGCGGAGGTGGCCCAGCACAGCCGCCCCGTGAAGCTGGAGAACGGCGAGCTGACCGTCGAGGCCCGCTCCACCGCCTGGGCGACGCAGCTGCGCCTGCTCGCCGGTTCACTGTTGCAGCAGATCGCCCGCGAGGTCGGCCACAACGTGGTCCGCAAACTGCACATCCACGGACCTGCGGCCCCGTCCTGGTCGCGCGGCCCACGCCGGGTACGCGGCCGGGGCCCTCGCGACACCTACGGCTGATCGACCGTCCGCGCCGCACCCGACCCGAGGCCGGGCTTCCGCTACGGCTGGGACGCCCGGCGAGGCGCCGCCGACTCGGCGTAGACGGCGAAGCCGTTGTCGGCACAGCGCCGGTAGAAGGCGGCCAACACGCTCAGCTCCGCGCAGGTGAAGGTCCACTGCGGCGCGGCCCCACTGTCGTCGCGCAACGCGTCCAGCCGGCTGTCCAACCACCGCAGCTGCTGCTCGGCCAGGCGGCCGTCGGCCAGCAGCGAACGCAGCACCGTGCCCACCGACTCGAAGGTGACCGCCTCACCGTGCGGACGGTGTGCGGCGACGAACCGCTCGATGCCACCCGCGATCCAGCCGCACCCGTCCGGGTCGATCACCGGGTCCTCATCCTCGGCGGCGGCGTCTGTGGCGTAGAGCACACCGTCCAGTCCGAGGATCAGATCCACCACTTCCGTGTACGCGGTGGCCCGGACCGTGCCTGTCTTCGCGATCAGCTCGGCGAGCGCGGCGGTCGGCGCCGAGATCCCCGGCACGTCGACGATGTCGCCGAAATCGACGAACTCGGCCGGTGCGACCGGGTCGTAGAAGCGGCCGGTCCGCGGCCACTGAACCGCGACGTTGTCCAGCCCCATCTGGTGTCACCTCTCAAGGCGGGCGAGTGGATCGGGTCGATCGTCCGGTTCCAACGTTGAAAGATCAAGGCCGCCCCGGCAACCCGGGGTACCGGATTCGCCCGTCCCAGGTCGTACCGGTCGGTACCACCCATCGTGCGGCGCCCGGCCCGGCAGCGCCGTCACGCGACGGATTCGGTGATCATGCCCTGGCGTGTAGGGGGAGTCGCGGACAGCACGATTCGGCCCGCTACGGAGATCTCAGCCGCTGCGAAGGGGTGCCGAGTGGTGGTTCTATCGCCTGCGCACAGTAAGATTGGAGTGAGACGAAGACCCGGTGCGGAGTCACGGGTCGCGGGTCCGGTGCGGGCCCGCGATCATTGTCCGACTCGGGTCGGAGCCGATCGCGATCCGCGGGCAACCGCGGCGACCGGTGCGTTCGACCCGTACCCCGGAATTGTCCCCGGTGCCGGTCCGCGTGCCGACGTCGCGTCCTGTCCGCCGAACCCGCGTCCGAACGTGCCCCACGGCGCGCCGGACGCGAGAAAGTGGCCGAGGGTGGCAGCGCAGGACAATCAGCAGTACGGCGCCGAGTCGATCACCGTTCTCGAAGGGCTGGAGGCGGTCCGCAAGCGGCCCGGCATGTACATCGGGTCCACCGGCGAGCGCGGCCTGCACCACCTCGTGTGGGAGGTCGTCGACAACGCGGTGGACGAGGCGCTGGCCGGTCACTGCGACACCATCGACGTGGTGCTGCTCGCCGACGGCGGCGTCCGGGTCACCGACAACGGCCGTGGTTTCCCGGTCGACCTGCACCCCAAGCTGAAGAAGCCGGGCGTCGAGGTGGCACTGACCGTCCTGCACGCGGGCGGCAAGTTCGACGGCAAGGCGTACGCGGTCTCCGGCGGTCTGCACGGCGTCGGCGTCAGCGTGGTCAACGCCCTCTCCACCAGGATGGCCGTCGAAATCCACAAGGACGGTTTCGTCTGGCGGCAGCAGTACCACCACTCCAAGCCGACCGCCCTGGAGAAGGGCGAGCCGACGGACCGTACCGGCTCGGCGGTCTCCTTCTGGCCCGACCCGGACGTCTTCGAGACCGTCGACTTCGACTTCCAGACCATCTACCGCCGCCTCCAGGAGATGGCCTTCCTGACCCGCGGGCTCACCATTCACCTGCTCGACGAGCGGGTCGCGGAGGGCGAGGAAGGCAAGCTCCGCGAGGTCACCTTCCACTACGAGGGCGGCATCGCCGACTTCGTCCGGCACCTCAACGCTTCGAAGACCCCGATCCACAAGACGGTCATCGAGTACGGTGCCGAAGAGGAGGGCATGTCGCTCGAAATCGCCATGCAGTGGAACGAGTCGTACGGCGAGTCGGTCTACACCTTCGCCAACAACATCAACACCCACGAGGGTGGCACCCACGAAGAGGGCTTCCGGGCCGCGCTGACCAGCGTCGTCAACCGCTACGGCACCGACAAGAAGCTGCTCAAGGGCGACGAGAAGCTCTCCGGCGAGGACATCCGCGAGGGCCTGGCCGCGATCATCTCGGTCAAGCTGACCAACCCGCAGTTCGAGGGTCAGACCAAGACCAAGCTCGGCAACACGCCGGTGAAGAGCTTCGTGCAGCGGGTCTGCAACGACCGGCTGGTCGACTGGCTGGACCGCAACCCGGCCGAGGCGAAGATCATCATCACCAAGGCGTCCCAGGCGGCCCGCGCCCGGATCGCCGCCCAGCAGGCCCGCAAGCTGGCCCGTCGCAAGTCGCTGCTGGAGTCCGGCTCGATGCCGGGCAAGCTGGCCGACTGCCAGTCCACCGACCCGCGCGAGTCCGAGGTGTTCATCGTCGAGGGCGACTCGGCCGGCGGCTCGGCCAAGCAGGGGCGTGACCCGCGTACCCAGGCGATCCTGCCGATCCGCGGCAAGATCCTCAACGTGGAGAAGGCCCGGATCGACCGGGTGCTGAAGAACAACGAGGTGCAGGCGCTGATCACCGCGCTGGGCACCGGCATCCACGACGACTTCGACATCGAGAAGCTGCGGTACCACAAGATCGTGCTGATGGCCGACGCCGACGTCGACGGCCAGCACATCCAGACGCTGCTGCTCACCCTGCTGTTCCGCTTCATGCGCCCGCTGGTGGAACTGGGTCACGTGTACCTGGCCGCTCCGCCGCTCTACAAGATCAAGTGGAACCGGAAGGGCGACGACGCGCAGTACGCGTACTCCGACCGGGAGCGCGACGGCCTGATCCTGCTGCGCCAGCAGAAGAAGCCGAACGCCAAGCCGGACGACATCCAGCGGTTCAAGGGTCTCGGCGAGATGAACTACCCGGAGCTGTGGGAGACCACGATGAACCCGGCCACCCGCACCCTGCGTCAGGTCACCCTGGACGACGCGGCCACCGCCGACGAACTGTTCAGCGTGCTGATGGGTGAGGACGTCGAGGCGCGCCGGTCGTTCATCCAGCGCAACGCCAAGGACGTCAGATTCCTGGACATCTGATGGACCAGGCAGCCGGACGAGACCTCCACCGACGGTCCGGCTGCCGGGTCCACAGAGTTATCCACAGCTTGGCCGGTATCCACAGCCGTTATCCACAGCACAAAAGCGACTCTCAGTCTGATAAGGGTTAACAGTGACCGATTCCCCCGAGTCCACACCTAGCGAGCCCGAAGTCCCCGAGGCGCTGGCCGCCGTCGTCTCGCACGACCGGATCGAGCCCGTCGGGCTCGAGGTGGAGATGCAGCGCTCCTACCTCGACTACGCGATGAGCGTCATCGTCGGGCGGGCGCTGCCGGACGTCCGGGACGGGCTCAAGCCGGTCCACCGCAAGATCCTGTACGCCATGTTCGACTCCGGTTACCGGCCGGACCGCGGCTACGTGAAGTGCTCGCGGGTCGTCGGCGACGTGATGGGCCAGTTCCACCCGCACGGGGACTCGGCCATCTACGACGCCCTGGTCCGGATGGCTCAGCCCTGGTCGCTGCGCTACCCCCTGGTCGACGGCAACGGCAACTTCGGTTCGCCCGGAAACGATCCGGCTGCGGCGATGCGATACTGCTTGTCCGGAGATGTTCGGATTCGCACTCTCGACGGCAGCATGCGGATCGGCGATGTGGTGGCCGACGCGGCGTCGAGCAGCGAGACCGACATCGACCTCAAGGTCCGCGACCGCAACGGCGACCTGGTCCGGGCCTCGAAGTTCTTCCACTCGGGCGAGCACCCGACGCTGCGGCTGCGCACCCGCGAGGGGTACGAGCTGACCGGCACCCACAACCACCCGGTGCTCTGCCTGGTGGACGTGGCCGGCGTGCCGACCCTGCTCTGGAAGCTGCTCGCTGAGATCTCCCCCGGTGACCGGGTGGTGCTCCAGCGCAGCGTGCCGGACGAGATCGGCTACCCGATGCTGGAGCACGTCGAGGCCGCCGTCCTCGCCGGTGCCTTCGTCAGCGAGGGGTGGGTCTCCGAGAGCCGCGCTGGGTTCAACAACATCGATCGCGAATTCTTTGTCCGGGTGCTTGCTGCCTACGACCTCGCGGTCGGCGGCCCCCGCTACGTCAGCGAGCGGACGATCGCCTCTGGCAGCAGGCTGCATGAGCTGGACATTCAAGACCTCGCTGCGCTGCGGGCCAGCGTCCTCGGCGAGCTGGTCGGGGCGCGGAGCGCCGGCAAGTTCGTGCCGGAGTTCGTCTGGCAGGGGCCGGCGGCGGTCAAGCGCGCCTTCCTCCAGTCGCTCTTCGAGGGCGACGGCTTCTCGTCGCTGCTGCCCCGCAACACCATCCAGATCAGCTACTCCACCCGCAGCGAGCGGCTGGCCCGCGAGGTGCAGCAGTTGCTGCTGGAGTTCGGCGTCGTCAGCAAGCAGTGCCGCTATGACAACGGCGAGTTCAAGGTGGTCATCACCAACCGTCGCGACGCCCGGATTTTCGCCGCTCACGTCGGTTTCCTCGGTCGCAAGCAGGCCAAGCTGGAGTCGGAGCTGGCGTCGGTGCCGGCGAGCAGCACCGCGCTCTCCAGCGACCACGTGCCGCTGGTTGGCGACTTCATCCGGGCGCACGGCGCGAGCCGGTGGACCGAGCGGGACTGGCTGCGTCGGCACAACGTCGACGGGGTCGAGCGGTGGGAGCGGGACCGCGACGAGATTGCCGCCCGGATCACCAACGCCCAGGTGCTCGACGTGGTCGAGCCGCTTGTCGACGGGCGCTTCTACTACGCCGAGGTGGCCGAGGTCGCGGACGCGGGTGTGCAGCCGGTCTACAGCATCCGGGTGGACACCGAAGACCACTCGTTCGTCTCCGACGGGTTCGTCAGCCACAACACGGAGTGCAAGCTCGACCCGCTTGCCATGGAGATGCTGCGGGACATCGACGAGGACACCGTCGACCTGCAGGACAACTACGACGGCCGGGCGAAGGAGCCCACCATCCTGCCGTCGCGGATCCCGAACCTGCTGATCAACGGTTCCGAGGGCATCGCGGTCGGCATGGCCACCAAGATCCCGCCGCACAACCTGCGCGAGATCGGCGCGGCGGTGCAGTGGTGCCTGGAGCACCCGGAGGCGGACGAGGCCAGCACCCTCGAAGCACTGCTGGAGATCGTCAAGGGTCCGGACTTCCCCACCCACGGTCTGATCGTCGGTCAGTCCGGCATCCAGGACGCGTACCGCACGGGTCGCGGTTCGATCCGGATGCGGGCCGTGGTCGAGGTGGAGGAGGACAAGCGGGGTCGGCCGGCGCTGGTGGTCAGCGAGCTGCCGTACCAGGTCAACCCCGACAACCTGGCCGAGCGGATCGCCGAGCTGATCAAGGAGGGCAAGCTCGGTGGGATCGCCGACATCCGCGACGAGTCCTCCGGGCGTACCGGCATGCGGATCGTGCTGGTGCTCAAGCGCGACGCGGTCGCGAAGGTGGTGCTGAACAACCTCTACAAGCACACCCAGCTCCAGGAGACCTTCGGCGCGAACATGCTGGCGCTGGTCGACGGGGTGCCGCGCACGCTGAACCTGGCGCAGTTCATCCGTTACTACGTCGAGCACCAGATCGAGGTGATCCGCCGGCGGACGGCGTTCCGGCTGCGCAAGGCGGAGGAGCGGGCGCACATCCTGCGGGGTCTGTCCAAGGCGCTGGACGCGCTGGACGAGGTGATCGCGCTGATCCGGCGTTCACCCACGGTGGAGGACGCGCGGCAGGGCCTGATCCAGCTGCTGGAGATCGACGAGATCCAGGCCACCGCGATCCTGGACATGCAGCTGCGCCGGCTCGCCGCGCTGGAGCGGCAGCGGATCCTCGACGACCTGGCCAAGCTGGAGCTGGAGATCGCCGACCTCAAGGACATCCTGGCCAAGCCGGAGCGGCAGCGCCGGATCGTCTCGGAGGAACTGGGGGAGATCGTCGCCAAGTGGGGCGACGACCGGCGGACCAAGATCGTCCCGTTCGACGGTGAGGTCTCGATGGAGGACCTCATCGCCCGGGAGGACGTGGTGGTCACGATCACCCGGACCGGGTACGCCAAGCGGACCAAGGTCGATCTGTACCGCTCGCAGCGGCGAGGCGGCAAGGGGGTCAGCGGCGCCACGCTGCGGCAGGACGACATCGTCAGCCACTTCTTCGTCTGCTCGACGCACGACTGGATGCTGTTCTTCACCAACAAGGGTCGGGTGTACCGGGCCAAGGCGTACGAGCTTCCGGAGGCCAGTAGGGTGGCCAAGGGCCAACACGTGGCCAACCTGCTCGCCTTCCAACCGGACGAGCAGATCGCACAGATCATCGAGATCCCGAACTACCAGGTGGCGCCCTACCTGGTCCTGGCGACGAAGAACGGCCTGGTGAAGAAGACGCGGCTTGAGGAGTTCGACTCCAACCGGTCCGGCGGCATCATCGCGATCAACCTGCGCGATGAGGACGAGCTGGTCGGTGCTGCGCTGGCCGGCCCCACCGACGACCTGCTGCTGGTCTCCAAGAACGCTCAGGCGATCCGGTTCAACGCCACGGACGAGGCACTGCGCCCGATGGGTCGGGCCACCTCCGGTGTGATCGGCATGCGCTTCAGCGAGGATGATGAGCTGTTGGCCATGGAGGTCGTCCGGGAGGGTTTGGACGTTCTGGTGGCCACGAACGGCGGATACGCGAAACGTACTCCGATCGAGGAATACCCGGTCCAGGGCCGGGGAGGTAAGGGTGTGCTGACTGCGAAGATCACCGAGCGACGCGGTGGTCTGGTCGGCGCTGTCGTGATCGACCCGGACGATGAGCTGTTCGCTATCACCAGCAACGGTGGCGTCATCCGGACTCCGGTGAAGCCTGTACGCCGTACGCGTGACCGGAACACAATGGGGGTCAAGCTGATGGACCTTCCGGACGGCGTGACTATCGTGGCGATTGCTCGCAATGCCGACGAGCCTGACGAACAGGACTAGTTGAATGACGGAGACACAGGCGAAGTCGGGGAACGCGGGGACCTCGGCCAACCCGGTCGACGAGGAGGCCGCGAAGAGCGGCACGCCATCGACCGGCCGCGCGGCCGTGGGTCGGGCCACCGTCCCCGCCGACGCGCCTGCCCCGAAATTCACTCGGGCTCCCGGTATGGCCCCGCCACCCGACAAGCCGACAGACTCGCCGGAGGGCGACGACGCCGAGGAGAAGGTGACGGAAGGAGGCAGCGCCGCGGACAGCACCGCGACCGTCGCCAGCAAGCCGTCGCCTCCCCAGTCGGCCGCCACTCCCGCAGGCAAGTCCTCCGTGGGTGCCACCGGGGTCCTGCCGACGGCCAGCACCGGCACGACCGGTACCCAGCCACGCGTGACCGGGGGCGGGACGAAGTCGGACGCGACCCGGCCGCTCGGGCTGGGCCGCCCGGCCAGCGGCGGCGGGCTACCCCCGGGGGTCAACCCGGCGGTGGGTGCCGCGCGGGTCGGTGAGGCGGTACGCGCCGCGCGTACCTCGGTCAGCTCGGCCGCCTCGCGCGGACCGCGCCGGGCCCGGCTGAACCTGAAGCGGATCGACCCGTGGTCGGTGATGAAGTTCGCCTTCGCGGTGTCGGTGGTGCTGTTCATCGTCATCGTCGTGGCGACCTCGGTGCTGTACCTGGCGTTGGACGCGATGGGTGTCTTCACCAGCGTGAACGACAGCCTGGGCGACCTGGTGAACGCGGGTGGCGGGCAGAGCACCAACGGCTTCCAGATCACCGCACGTGGTGTGATCTTCAGTTCGGCGCTGATCGGTCTGGTCAACGTCGTGTTGTTCACCGCGCTGGCCACCCTCGGCGCGTTCGTCTACAACGTCTGTGCCGACCTGGTGGGCGGCATCGAACTGACCCTCGCCGAGCGGGACTGACCCGATCTCCGACGCCGGCCCCGCCACCCTCCCCGGTGGTGCGGGCCGGCGTCGCCGTACATCCGGGCATGGCACGCCGGCGCGGGATGCGGCATATCGGGGTCCCCGGTGGCCGGGTTCGCGCGGGATACCGCATCCGGTGAGGCTTCGTCGGGGACGGTGGCAGGGGCCGTAACCTGGTGTACCGGCAACCGCCGCTCGGGTAGGTTCAGGGGGCGACGGGGAGGGGCCGGCACACTGGCCCCGATTTGGGAGCCGCTGGGCGGATGGGTTAACCTTGCTCGTCGCTACGCGGGGCTATAGCTCAGTCGGTTAGAGCGCAGAGCTGATAACTCTGAGGTCGCTGGTTCGATTCCAGCTAGCCCCACCGCATTGGTCCGACGGCATGTCGAGCGTGAGGGGTAGCCCCGATGTTCAAGAAGCTGTTGATCCTGGTCGGTGTCGTCGGCGTGGCCGCGGTGGTGGCCAAAAAGGTCAAGGAAGCCAACGACGAGCGTGCCCTCTGGCACGAGGCGACCACCTCGCCGGACCTGCGCTGACGGCGTCCGTTCCGACCTGCGGCGCTAACGCCGCCACGGGGCCCTAGCTCAACTGGCAGAGCACTGCCTTTGCAAGGCAGGGGTTAGGGGTTCAAGTCCCCTGGGCTCCACCAGCACCAACGCGGTATGTCTCTCCAGCACTCGCGTTCGCCCAAGACCCGGCGGGCCTGCGGGGGCTGCTGTGATTAAGTTGCTCAATGAGTCAGCTCACGGCGGCGACGACCGCACCTGATCAGATCGAGTACATGGACAGGGCAGCCGGCACTGCGGTGGGCTTGGACTACAAGCAGCGCTTTCTCTCCGCTCTCCAGGTTGAGAACGGTCAGGTCGTGGTCGATATCGGCTGTGGCCCGGGGACGGACCTCGGCCGGATGGCTGACGCAGTTGGTGCCGAGGGCACGGTGATTGGTGTCGACAACGATCCCCGGATGTTGGACGAGGCCCGCCGCCGTTATGCCGACCGACCGATTGTCGATCTCCGTGCGGGCGACATCCATGACCTTCCCCTGACCGACGGCAGCGTCGACCGGGCGAGGGTGGACAGGGTGCTACAGCACGTCCTGGACCCGACTGAGGCGATGGTTGAGGTCCGTCGAGTACTACGACCAGGCGGGCTCTTCGGCATGGCGGAGCCGGATTGGGACACGCTCGCTGTCGCGGATGAAGACCTCCAGACCAGCCGACGGTTCGCGGACTCCGCGGCAGGCCGGGTGCGCAACCCGACGATCGGTAGGGAGCTGGTGCGCCTGTGTGGTCAGGCGGGTCTGCGGGTGCGATCGGTCGATCCCGTCGCGGTGATGTTTCGGGACTTCGGCACAGCTGACCAGATTCTGGGTCTCCGCCGTAACGCCGCTCGTGCTGTGCAGGAAGGAAAGCTGGCCGAGACGAGAGCAGCGGAGTGGGTGAAGCGTCTGGCGAGTGGTCCTGTCGTCGCGGGATTCACGTTCTACCTCGTGATCGCCGAAGCCTGACTCGGTCTCGGGTGACTGGGCGTGCCCGGTCAGGGGGGGTGGCACGTGGGGGCTTCGGCGTTTCTCTACTGCTCGTGCAATCGGATCTGCTGGGGGCTCGGCAAACCGCTGCGCGAGCAGCCCGACGGCGCAGTGATCAGGTACGCCGGCAACCCGGGTCAACCGGTCTTCTCGCAGTCCCGGTCCGCGTCCGGTGCGCTGTGGAAGCTGCTCGCCGATCACGGCGGCCACCGGCTCCGGGTGGCCCATGAGTGGGATTCCGTGTCCTACTGCTCTTTCATTCGGGTGACCCGGGTGAGGTGGCCAATTCCCGGCAGCCGGAGTTGAACAGGGCTGCCTGGCGTTTCCTGACCGTGCACTTCGAGCATCCGCTGCGGGTCGTGGCGGGTCCGGCCGGGGAGCGTAGCCCGGTCGATGGCCCCGGTCCGCTAGGTGCAGCCGGTCCGACCGACGGACCAGGGGGTGCGGACTGGGTGACCGTCGGCGGTGGCGGGTCGGGTGGCCTGTCGCTCGCGGCGTACGTCGTCGACTTCACCGGCTGATCTCGGGGCGCGTCGGGCGGGGTGCCGGCCGCAGGCTAGCGTCGGAGCGTGAGCATCGGATCTCCCCGCGTCCTGCCTGCCGACGGTGACCTCGGCGAGGCGGCCGCCGTGCTGCGTACCGGCGGGTTGGTGGCCTTTCCCACGGAGACGGTCTACGGCCTGGGCGCGAACGCGTTGGACGCGCGGGCGGCGGCCCGGATCTTCGAGGCGAAGCAGCGGCCGAGCTTCGATCCGCTGATCACCCATCTCGCCGACTCGGCGGACCTGGAACCGCTGGTCGGTCCGGTGTCTCCGGCCGTGGCGGCGCTGGCCGCACGGTTCTGGCCGGGGCCGCTGACACTGATCGTGGACCGCCCGGAGGAGATTCCGCCGATCGTCACCTCCGGGCTCGACAGCATGGCGGTGCGAGTACCGGACCATGAGCATGCTCGGCGTCTGATCGCCGCTGCCGGGGTCCCGGTGGCCGCGCCGAGCGCGAACCGGTTCGGCCAGCTCAGTCCCACTCGTGCGGAGCACGTGGTACGCGGGCTCGGCGCGGCCGTGGACGTGGTGCTCGATGGCGGCCCGACCCGGTGCGGGATCGAGTCGACGATCGTGGACGCCCGGGAGGGCCGCCCGGTGGTGCTTCGACTCGGTGCGTTGCCGGTCGAGGAGTTGGAGAAGGTGACCGGCCCGGTGACGGTACGGCCGGGCAGTTCGGGGCAGCCGGTCGCGCCGGGCACGTTGGCCGCGCACTACGCGCCGCGTACGCCGTTGCGCCTGGTGTCCGGCGCGGAGCCGGCGGACACCGGCGGCATGGATCGAGGGTATCTGGCGTTCCGCGACCGGCCGGCCGGCGGCTGGGCGGCAGTGGAGGTGCTTTCCGCCTCCGGTGACCTGACCGAGGCGGCGGCCCGACTCTTCGACGCGCTGCACCGGCTCGACGCGGCGGGGGTGGCCGAGATCGTCGCGGAGCCGGTGCCGGACATCGGTGTGGGGCGGGCCGTCAACGACCGGTTGCGCCGCGCCGCCGCCACCTGGCATCCCGCCGCCTGACAGACACCGGACAGCGGACGGGCGCCGGCTGGGCAGGCAGTACCGGAACCGGACTGCCGGTCACGTTCCGTGTGCGGCATCGGGACGGCTGCCGGCCCGCCCAACGTCTGGGTGCTCGCCCGCGGCCGGCTCGTCGTCGGCGCGGTCGCCACCGGTTTGGGGGAGGCGGGCGACGAGCCGGGTGAGGGCGCCGTTGGCGAGGGTGGCGCCGAGCGCGGATCCGGTGGCCATGGTCCAGCCGACCGGACCCAGCGGAGTGCAGCCGAAGAACTGGCTCAGACCGGGGGTCTGCACCACCGTCGCCAGCACACCGAAGGACGCGGCGGTGGAGGCGAGTACGGTCGGGCTGGTGCCGCCGGCCAGCACGGTCTGGCCGAGTTGGGTACCGACCAGGGAGACCAGGGCGACGGTGCCGGCGCGTCGGCGGGTGCCGGTGTAGCGGGCCAGCGTCCAGCCGGCGGTGGCGCCCAGCGTGGTGGCGACGGCGCGGAGCCCGATCTCCCGGGTCATGGTCTGGCCCAGCGAACTGTCCGGCCCCTCGCGCAGCAGCCCGTCGGCGTGGTCGCCGCCGGGTGGTCGCACGGCGATGGCCAGCGCGGGTGCCAGGTCGGTGAGCAGGTTGACCAGCAGAAGTTGGCGTCCGTTGAGGGCGGCCCGGCCGGTGGCCGCGGCGGTCAGCACACTGAACGCGATCTCACCGAGGTTGCCGCCGACGAGGATGCTGAGTGCGTGGCGGACCGAGGACCACATCGCCCGGCCCTCGACCAGGGTGGCGATGATCGTCTCCAGCCGGTCGTCGGTGACGACCAGGTCGGCCGCGGCGCGTGCCGCCGGGGTGCCCCGTTGACCGAGGGCGATGCCCACGTCGGCCAGCCGGATGGCGGGCGCGTCGTTGGCGCCGTCGCCGGTCATCGCGACGGTACGCCCGCACTTCTGCAGAACCTGGATGATGCGGACCTTGTGCGCCGGGGTGCAGCGGGCCACCACGTCGGTGCCGGCGAGCCGCTCGGCCAAGGCGTTGTCGTCGAGCTCGTCGAGTTCGGTGGCGGTGACCACCTGCTGTTCTTCTCCGTCGCTGATGGTGGCCGCGATCGCTTCGGCCGTCGCCGGGTGGTCCCCGGTGATCATGATGGTGTGCACGCCCGCCTGACGGATCCGGCGTACGGCCGGCGCGGCGCTGGCGCGGACCCCGTCGGCGATCGCGAGGAAACCGGTGAAGACCAGGCCGCGTACGCCCTCGTCGGTGACCTCCGGGTCGGCGACGGTGCATTCGGCGACGGCGAGGATCCGGTGCCCCGCACCGGCCCGTTCGCCGAGCAACCGGTGCAGTTCGGCGCGGCCGGCGTCGTCGAGCGGCTCGTCCCGTCCGGCGGTGCGCTGGGCGGCGCAGCGGGGCAGGACCGCCTCGGGTGCTCCCTTCACACTGAGCAACAGGCCACCGTCGGTCTCGCCGACGGTGGCGTGGTAGCCGCGCGACGGTTCGAACGGCAGCCCACCGGCGGCCCGCCAGCCGGGCGCACCGACCTCTTCGCCGACACCGGCGCCCCGGGCGCCCCGCAGCACCGCCCGGTCGGTCTGCATCGAGAGTTCCTCGGGGTCGTCGGCCGCCGGGGTGGCGCGCAGGGCCGCCGCCAGGGTGCGTCGTAGCCGGTCGTCGAGTTGCTCCGGTGCCGCGTACGAGTCGGCGTCGCCCACACCGGCCAGCATCAGGTGCCCTTCGGTGAGGGTGCCGGTCTTGTCGAAGCAGAGCACGTCGACCCGACCCAGGGCCTCGATGGTGCGCGGGTTGCGGACCAGTGCGCCGTGTTCGGCGAGCCGTCTGGCGGCGGCCAGCTGCGCGGCGCTGACCAGGAACGGCAGCCCTTCGGGCACTGAGGCGACGGCCAGGTTGGCGGCGGTCGCGGCCGTCTGGGCAAGCGGTACGCCGCGCAGCAGGCCGGCGCCGGCCACCGCGACCGCCGACCCGGCGGCCAGTGGGATCGCGGTCCGGGTCAGCCGCCCCAGCCGGGCCTCGACCCCGCTGGTCGGTGCTGCCTGCCCGGCGAGGGCGAGACTGCGGCCGGCCTCGGTGTCGGCGCCGGTGGCCACGACCACGGCGGTGCCCCGGCCGGCGGCGATGGTGGTTCCCTCGTACACCATGGAGGAGCGTTCGGCCACTGCGGCGGCGACCACCGGCTGGTCGGTCTTGTTGACCGGGAGCGACTCGCCGGTCAGGGAGGACTCGTCGGCCTCCAGCCCGACGGATTCCAGCACGCGGCAGTCGGTGGGTACGGCGTCGCCGGATTCGAGCACGATCACATCGCCCGGGACGAGGTCGTCGGCGGGCACCACCCGTTCGACGCCGTCGCGCCGGACCCGGGCGGTCACCGCCGAGCGGGACAGCAGTTCGGCCAGGGACTTCTCGGTGTTGCGCTGGTGTACCGCGCCGACCAGCGCGGACGCCCCGACCACCCCGCCGACCAGCGCGGCGTCGACCAGCGAACCGAAGCTGGCGGAGAGCACCGCACCGGCAGCGAGCACCGGGGTGAGCGGGTTGGCCAGTTCGTCGATGAAGGCGCGGAGCAGTCCACCGGGACCGGCCGCCTCGCCCGGGCGTGCGGACCGTCGTCGCTGGGCCTCGGTGTCGGTCAACCCGGCCTGACTCGTGCGGAGCTGGTCGATGACGGTGGCGACCGGCATCAGGTGCCAGGCGGTGATCGCGGGTGCGGGTGCGGTGGTCCGTTCGGAGAGCCGACCGGCTCGCCACACGCCGTGTGCGAAGGCGAGCGCCGCCGCGCCGTTGACCGAGGCGAGGCTGCGGCCGGGCAGCAGGGCGCGGTCGGCGGTGAAGGCACTCAGCGCGCCGAGGCCGGTGCCGGCCAGCCCGATGCGCAGATTCTGCGCGGTCATCCGGCGGGCCACTCCGGCCGCTTCGATGATCAGGGCGACGACCCGCAGGTCGGTGCCGACCAGCAGGTGGGCTCCCCACGGCGGCGGATCGTCATGGCTGGCGAGGCCCAACCCGCAGTCGGCCGCGGCGAGCGCGGCACGGTCACCGGAGACGAGCATCACCACCGCACCCTCACGTTGCAGGGTGCGTACCGTCTCGGAGAGCTGCTCCTCGCCGGGCATCAGCGCGTCGGCGGTGGCGTTTCGCTGCGGGTCGCCGCCGGCCACGACGAGTCGCAGGCCGGCCTGCCGGGCGACGGTCGGTAGGGTCTCGACGCCGGGTGCCGGTTCCGGTTCGACCCGCAGCACCGCTGTGAGGGTGTCACCCTGGGCCAGCCCGAGCAGGGTGCCACCGCGTTCGCGTAGCCGCCGGCTGTCGTCGGTGTCGCCGGGGTCCCGCACGTCGAGTCGGTCCAGCGGGCCGAGTCGCCAACCGTCGAGCTGGCGTACGTCGTGCGGCGCGGCCGGCTCGAAGAGGGTGAACGCCCGGGCTGCCACCTGCGACGTGTCGACGTCGGGCAGCGGGGCCAGGTCGGCCAGGACGCCCCGGTCGGAGCCGAGGACCCGGGCGTCCAGCACCAGCGTGTCGATCCGGTCGAGTTCGCGGAGCACGCTGCGGTCCATCGCGATGACGCCGCGTCGGGCGAGGATCCGGCCGAGTTGGGCGGCGTACCCCTCGCGTCCGCTGCCGGGTGCCTTGGGCAGCGCGGACAGTCCGAGGGCGGCGGCCCGCTTCGGACCGACCACGGGCGTGGCCGCCGCGAAGGCGGCCGCGCCGCCGACGAGCATCCGGTTGACGTACCGCTCGACGGAGCCGTCGGGCTTCGGGCAGGGGCGGTCGTGGGCGGGTGCGCGGGCGACGGCGCGGTCCGGTTCGCCGGTGAGTCGGGGCTCGGCCTTCTCCCAGGCTCGCAGTTGGGCGAGCCCTTCTCCCCACTGCACGATCCGCTGTGCGCCGTCGAGCACTATTCCCGTCCAGCCGCCGGTGAGGCCCTGCACCACCGCCTCGGTGAGCGGGAAGAGGATCTCGGCGCGTGGGTCGCGGCGCAGTCCCAGACCGGCGAGGCTGTGCAGCTTCGGATGCAGGTCGATGGCGTTGAGCAGGCCGGAGACCTCACCGGGGACGGGGGTGACGGGCAGGATGCGGGTGGCCGCGGAGATGGTCAGGCCGAGCGCGTCGGAGGCGAGGGCGCCGAGGGTACGCGGGGTGCGTGGTCCCTCCTCGGGCGGGTGCGGCGGCGGAATGTCCGGATCCGGTTCGTGCGGGCAGGTGCGTTCGATCCGGGCGATGGTGGCGACCAGCGCGCGCACCTTCGGTCCCGGTGTGTCGACCGCGACGACCACCCGTCCGGAAGGCGCGTTGACGCGCGCCCACGTCACCCCGGGCACCTTCTCCAGTGCCGCCTCGACCTGGCGGGCGAGGGTGTCGCCGCCGTCCTGGCAGACGCCGTGCACCTCGATGTGGTGCCGGCCGGGACGGGACCACACCCGCCGGCTGGTCAGCCCGGCCGCCCGGGCGAGCCGGGTGGCGGCGGCACCGACGCTGCGGGACGCGGCGCCCACCACCGGAGGTACTCCGACGGCGCCAAACCGCATCTCGCCTCCTACCGTTCGTGCCCGGCGGCCTGGCTTCCCGGCCGGACGTCCCTTATGCCCACCGGAGCTGGGCAAAGTTTGCTGCTCGGCTGGGCATGGATGGCCTCGGTGGAGGAATCCGGGGTGGGCGCGTCGGTTCGGGGGAGGCGAGATGAGTGCGCTGACACGACAGCTCAGCGGGACCCGGGAGACTCTGCAGGCGTTCACCCGCCGGGTGAACGTGCCGTGGCTCGGGGAGGTGGCGGTGCCGCCGCCGGACAAGCTCACCTACTACGCCGGTATCGGGGTGCTGACCGCGCTCCAGGTGATCGAGTGGCCGTTGGCGCTGGTCATCACCGCCGGGCATCTGCTGGCCGACCAGCACCTGTCCGGCCTGGCCAAAGGGATAGGCGAGGCACTGGAGTCCGCCTGAGGTAAGCGGCGTCACAATTGACTTGAAGGCGGGTTGAGGTCCGAGGCTTGCCTCATGCTGATCGCCCCGTCTCCGGTAGGTGCCGAGTCGCTCTTCGCCCCTCGGTTGCGGGCGATGACGGTGGGCAGCGTGGCGCTGGTCTCGTTGCTGGCCTTCGAGGCGCTGGCGGTGGGCACCGCCATGCCTACGGTCGCCCGTGCGTTGGACGGGCTGGCGTTGTACGGGATCGCCTTCGGTGGCCCGTTCGCGGCCGGTGTGGTGGCGATGGTGCTCTCCGGCATCTGGTGCGACGCCCGCGGGCCACGCGCTCCGATGTGGTTCGGTCTCGCCGGGTTCGTCGCCGGTCTGCTGCTCGCCGGTGCGGCCACGGCCATGTCGACGCTGGTGGTCGGCCGGATCGTGCAGGGCTTCGGCTCGGGCCTGCTGTCGGTGGCGCTGTACGTGATCGTCGCGCAGGCGTACCCGGAGCGTCTGCACCGCCGCATCTTCGCCGCGTTCGCCGCCGCCTGGGTGGTCCCGTCACTGGTCGGGCCGGTCGTGGCGGGTCTGGTGGTGGAGTACGTCGGCTGGCGGTGGGTCTTCCTGGCGGTGCCGGTGGTGGCGGTGCCGGCGGTGCTGTTGATCCATCCCGGGCTGCGGTCGGTCGGTCCGGCCGGTCCGGTCCGTCGGGCCGCCGGGGCACTGGCTCGGATCGGTTGGGCCTGCGGGGCGGGGGTGAGCGCCGCACTGCTGCACATCGGGGGTCAGCAGCGCGGCGGCACCGCCGTGGCGCTGGTCGCCGTCGCCCTGGTCGGGCTGCTGGTCTGCGCGCCGCGACTGTTGCCGGCCGGGTTTCTGCGGGCCGGTCGCGGCCTGCCCACCGTGGTCGGGCTGCGCGGGCTGGCCTCGGCCGCGTTCGTGGGTGCCGAGGTGGTCATCCCGCTGATGCTGTCCCGGGAGCGCGGGTTCACTCCGACGGCGGCTGGTCTGGTGCTGACCACCGGTGCGCTCTCCTGGTCGCTCGGCTCCTGGTTGCAGGGGCGGATCCGGGCACCCCGGTCCCGGGCCACCCTGCCGAGGGTCGGCCTCACCTGCATCACGGCCGGTACCGCGGTGGTGGGCAGCTGTGTGGTTCCTGCGGTGCCGGTGTCGGTGGGCATTCTCGGCTGGGCGGCCGCCGGCCTGGGCATGGGCCTGCTCTATCCGTCGCTGTCGGTACTGACCTTGGAGCTGTCGGCCCCCGGCGAGCAGGGGCGGAACAGTTCCTCCCTGCAGCTGTGCGATTCGCTGGCGGCGGCGACGGTGCTGGCGCTGACCGGTGCGGTACTCGCCGCCGGGGTGGCACCCGGACGGTTCGACTACGGGGTGACCCTCGCTGCGGCGGCCGGGTTGGCGCTCGTCGGTGCCCTGCTCGCCAACCGGGTCGTGCCGACGCCGCGAGTGACGCCGGTCTGACCGTTCCAGCTGACCACGTGCCGGTGGGCGGGCAGATCGGTGAGAGCCGGCAGCGCGGTGCGGTGGGGATCGGCCGAAGCGGGAGTGTGTGGCCGGGTGAGCCGGCAGGATGAGCTGGCGATGACCTTCCTGACGCTGCTGCCGCTGGCCGTGGTGATGGTCGCCGGCACCCAGCTGGTGGCGGCCGTCTTCTTCGCCTCGTCCGACCGGCCACGGGCCGCTTCGCTGGGTTACCTGGCGGGCGCGGCGATCGTCGTTTTCGGTGGCACGCTGTTGGCCTGGTTGGTGGTCCACCTTTTCAAGATCAGTTTTTCCGGTGGGGGTCGGGGTGCCGTCGAACGGTGGCTCGACTGGTTCGTCCTGGCGCTGCTGGTGGTGCTGGCGGTGATCGTGTTCCTGCGCCGGCACTCGGGGCCGCCGCGTTGGATGGGTCGGCTCCAGCACGCCGGTCCGGGGTACGCGCTGAAGGTGGGCCTGCTGCTCTTCCTCGGCATGCCGTCGGACGACCTGACCATGGTCACCGTCGGGGCCAGTGCCGCGCGGCACGACCTGCCGTGGTGGCACCTGCTGCCCTTCGGGCTGCTCACTCTGGTCCTGCTCGCGCTGCCGCTGCTGGCGCTGCTGCTGCTCGGTCACCGTGCGGCGGTGGTGTTACCGCGCATCAGGGACTGGGCGAACAGCCACTCCTGGCTGGTCAGTGAGGCGGTCATCGTGCTTTTCATGCTGATCACGGCGCTGAACCTGGCGAGGTGAGCCCACTCACAGCTGTCACGTCAGGGCCGGCCCGATCCGTCGTGCTGGCAAGCGACGAGGGAGGTTGACATGCACGTACTGGTCACCGGCGCCGGCGGCGTGCTGGGCGGGGAGGTGCTGCCCCGGCTGCTCGCCGAAGGGTTCGAGGTGCGGGCCACCAGCCGCCGGCCGCGTACCGGGTCAGGAGTCGAGTGGGTGGTGGCGGATCTGGCCACCGGTGCGGGGATCGCCTCGGCGGTGGCCGGCGTGGACGCGGTGCTGCACCTGGCGTCCTCGCCCACCCGGCGAACCCACCAGATCGACGTGCTCGGCACCCGACGCCTGGTAACCGCCGCGGCGGAGGCCGGGGTGAAGCATCTGGTGTACGTCTCGATCGTGGGTGTGGACCGGGTGCCCTACCCGTACTACCGGCACAAGCTCGCCGCCGAGCGGGTGATCGCCGAGGGCGGGGTGCCGTGGACGGTGCTGCGGGCCACCCAGTTCTTCCCGTTCATCGACCAACTGCTGCGCATGTCCAGTCGGCTCGGACCGGTGATCGGTGACCGGGCGGTGCTGGCCCAGCCGGTCGACCAGGGCGAGGTGGCGGACCGGCTGATCGAGTTTCTCCACGGCGGACCACGGGGCGGCATCGTGGACTACGGCGGCCCCGAGGTGCAGCGCTTCGACGAGGCGGTGCGGACGTGGCGGCAGGCGCGTCGGTCCCGCCGTCCGCTGTTGCCGATCCGGTTTCCCGGCCGACTCGGGCGGGAGCTGCGCGCGGGGGGTCTGGTCACCGACGCCGAGCCGACGGGCCGGCGAACCTGGGCCGAATACCTGTCCGACACGTACGGGCGAACGGTGACCCGATGACACCTGCCCCCGTTCCCGTCCGCCCTACCGTCGAGCCATGCTCACGTTCGTCGTCACCAGTCTTCTGTACGTCTGCGGGTTCGTCTTCCTCTACGGGGTGATCCGGCTCGCGGTGCGGCACGCCCTGGAGGACATCGAGGTTCGCCGGGTCCAGGCGGCGCGGGCCGAGGAGATGGCCGCCTCCCGGGACCGGGCGATGCTGGAGCGGCACGGCTTTCTGACCAACGGCGGCTGACCGTCGGTCCCGACGCGAACCAGCCGTTCGCGCCGGCGGTCAGCTGCTCCGGTCCGCCGGTCGCCGTCCACGGCGACGGACCGGAGTGCGACGATCGCAGGCGTGATGGGAACGTTGAAGACCGAGCCCGCCCGCACCCGTGCCGACCTGTTGGCTCCGCCGGTCGCCGCCGCGCTCACCGAATGGCCCGCCGACGCCCCGGTGGACGTCGACTCGGTGCTGGTCGCACCGATTGACGCCGACCTCGCCGACACCGCGGCCTTCTGCGCCGCGTACGACGTCGGGATGGACGAGTCGGCCAACTGCGTGGTCGTCGCCGGTAAGCGTGAGGGCGTGATCCGGTACGCGGCGTGCCTGGTGCTCGCCACCACCCGAGCGGACGTGAACGGGGTGGTCCGGCGGGCGCTGGACGTACGCAAGGCGAGCTTCGCGCCGATGGCCGACGCGGTGGAGCTGACCGGCATGGAGTACGGCGGGATCACGCCGATCGGGCTGCCGTCGCAGTGGCCGATCCTGGTCGACCCGAGGGTGGTGGCCACGCCGCACGTGGTGATCGGATCGGGTGTGCGGCACAGCAAGATCGCCCTACCGGGCCCGGCGTTGGCCGCGCTGCCCGGTGCGCGGGTGGTGGAGGACCTGGCCAGGCCGGCCTGACCATCTGTCCGCATCGATGCTGTTGCACGTGAAACATCAACGGCGTCGACGGGTGGCGGTCAGTGGGCGGCGGCCTCGCGCTGCTGGACTTCGGTGATGGCGGCGAGCAGGGTGGCCGACTCCTGCGCTCCGGTGGCCGCGTACCGGCCGGCGAGCACGAAGGTGGGCACGCTGGTCACCCCGAGCTGTCGGGCGGCGGCCAGTTCGGCCCGCAGTTCGGCGACCCCCTCGTCGGAGCCGAGGAAGCGGCGGGCGTCCTCGCCGTCGAGCCCGATACGGGCGGCCACTGCGCCGAGTGCCTCCCGTGAGCCGATGTCGACGCCGTCGGTGAAGTGGGCCCGGTGCAGAGCCTCGACCATCTCACCGCCGTGGTCCCGCTGCCCGGCCCAGGTGATCAGCCGGTGCGCGTCGAAGGTGTTGGCCGCGATCGCCCGCTCGAAGTGCAGTTCCAGACCGACGCTCGCGCCGATCTCGGCGACCCGGGCGACCATCTGCCGGGCCCGCTGCGGGCCACCGAACTTCTCGGCCAGCACGTCGAGCGTCGGGCGCGGCGACGGAACCGGCGACGGGTCCAGCTGGTAGGGGCGGTGCCGGACGGTCACCATGCCCTCGTACGACGCCAGCGCCTGCTCCAGTCGACGGCGGCCGATCCAGCACCAGGGGCAGACCACGTCGGCGTAGATGTCGATCTCCATGACCGGGGACAACCCGCTGACCGGCAGGTCTGTTCCCGAGTGCCGTCCAGGTCACGGCGGGGCCGGGCAGCCCGGTCGCGGGTGCCGGCCGCAGGCTCAGCACCCGGTTGGCCGCTCAGCGCCCGGGTCGGCGGTGGGCCTCCGCGCCCACGCCGGCCACAGGCGCAGCGCCCCGGTGAGCGGCGGGGCTCAGCGCCCGGGTCGGTGGCGGTGCCGTCCAGGTCAGCTTGTCTGCTCGCGGACCTGCCGCTTGAGCCGGGCCAGGATGGCGGTGCCACCGCGTACCCGTAGTGGGCTGATCGCCTGCGCCAGGCCCATCCGCTGGTACAGGTCGTCCGGAACGGCGAGGACCTGTTCCGGGGTGGCATCGGCCAACCCTTCGGCGAGGATGCCGGCGAACGCCCGGGTGGTGGGTGCCTCCGGCGGACAGTCGAACAACGTGTGGACGGTGCCCTCGGATGTCACCTCGGCGCGCAGGAAGAACGGCGTCTGGCATTCCACGACCTGCTCCATGCCCTCATGACCCGGATGGCCGGCGGGCAGCGGCGGCACCGCGTCGGAGTACTCCAGCAGCATCTCCAGCACCAGATCACGGGGTGCCCCGGCGAACTCGTCGACGATCTCGGCCAGCTTGCTCGGCATCTCGGGCATCCCGCCAGGCTACCGCCGCCGCATGGGGGCCGGGTGAGGTGTTAACAGGGGGCCCTTCCTCTACCGGAGGCGTTAAGAAGGTGCCCTTCCTTACACCGTGGGGGACTGTTCGCTGATCTCGCTGAGCGCCGACGTCGGGTCGAGCTGCATGGCCAGGTCGCCGAGGGAGACGATGCCGACCAGCTTGCGCTCGTTGTCGCAGACGAGGATGCGGCGGATGCCGCGCTCACGCATCAGTGCGGCAGCCTCACCCGCGGTGCAGAACTGCTCGATCATCACGACCTCGCGGGTGACGATCGAGCCGATGGTGGTGTCGGTGGCGCTGGCGTTCTCGGCCACCGCGCGCACCACGATGTCGCGGTCGGTCAGGATGCCGGCGAGGTTGGCGCCGTCGGTGACCACGACGTCGCCGATGTCCGCCTCCTTCATCACCCTGGCGGCCTCGTCGAGGGTGGTCTCCGCCGGCAGGTAGATCACCTGCCGGGTCATCACGTCAGCGACCCGGTAACCAGTCATCAGAGAGCCTCCAGAGAACGTTCAGCCGATCGGGATGCGGTACCCCGTCACTCAACGGCTACACCACGTTCCTGCCTACTCGCTCAGCAGTCTCTCCGCCAGGTCGGCCACGGGGAGATCGGTGCGTTCCCCGGTCGCCCGGTCGCGCAGCTCGACGTACCCCTCGGTCAGGCGGCGTCCGATCACGACGGTGCGGGGGATGCCGATCAGCTCGGCGTCGGTGAACTTCACCCCGGCGGAGACGCCGGTCCGGTCGTCGACCAACACCCGCAGGCCCGCGGCGGAGAGCCGGACACCGAGATCCAGCGTCGCGTCGAGCTGCGGACCCTTACCGGCGGCCACCAGGTGCACGTCACACGGTGCGACCGACGCCGGCCAGACCAGTCCCCGGTCGTCGTGATGCTGCTCGGCGATCGCCGCCACCGCCCGGGACACGCCGATGCCGTAACAGCCCATGGTGGGCCGGACCGGCTTGCCCTGCGGTCCGAGGACGTCCACCGCGAAGGCGTCGGTGTAGCGGCGACCGAGCTGGAAGATGTGCCCGATCTCGATGCCCCGACGCATGGTCAACCGGCCGGTGGCACAGGCCGGGCAGGGGTCACCGGCGCGCACCTCGGCGGCCTCGACCGTGCCGTCCGGGGTGAAGTCCCGGCCACACACCACACTGGTGGCGTGCCGGCCCATCTCGTTCGCGCCGGTCAGCCAGGAGGTACCCCGCACGACCCGGGGATCGACCAGGTAACGGACGTCGAGCTTGGTGAAGATCTGCGGTCCGAGGTAGCCACGGACCAGTTCGGGATGCTCGTCCCAGGCGTCGAAGACTTCCACCGTGGCCGGGGCCAGCGCGGCGGCCAGCCGTTTCAGGTCGACCTCCCGGTCGCCGGGCAGGCCGACCACCAGCAGCTCGGAGGCTTCGGCACCGGGCCGGCGTACCGTCAGCACGACGTTCTTCAGGGTGTCGGCGGCCGTCCAGTCGTCCCGGCCGCCCAGCCGGCGGTCATTGGCCAGCGCGACCAGGCTGGCGATGGTCGGCGTCTCGGGGGTGTCGTGCACCTCGGTCACCGGCTGTGCCTGCGGGTCGCCGGCCGCCGGCACGGGCGTAGTCACCGCCTCGGTGTTGGCCGCGTAGTCGCAGTCGGTGCAGCCGACGTAGGTGTCCTCGCCGACCGGTGTGGTGGCCAGGAACTCCTCCGACGCGGAGCCGCCCATCGCGCCGGACATCGCGTGCACCACCGTGTAGTCGAGCCCCAGCCGGTCGAAGATTTTCCGGTACGCCTCCCGGTGCCGGCCGTACGCGGCCCGCAGGCCCTCGTCGTCCAGGTCGAACGAGTACGCGTCCTTCATCAGGAACTCGCGCCCGCGCAGCAGCCCGGCACGGGGGCGGGCCTCGTCGCGGAACTTGGTCTGAACCTGGAACAACGTCACCGGGAAGTCCCGGTACGAGGTGAACAGATCCTTGACCAGCAGCGCGGCCAGCTCCTCGTGGGTCGGTGCCAGCAGGTGCTCGGCACCGCGCCGGTCAGCGAGGGTGAAGATGTCGTCGCCGTACTCCGTCCACCGTCCACTGGTGCGGTAGGGCTCGGCGGGCAGCAGCGCCGGGAAGTGCACCTCCTGGTCACCGATCGCCGCCATCTCGGCCCGGACGATCTCGGTGACCCGGTCCAGCACCAGCTTGCCCAGCGGCAACCAGGTGTAGCCGCCCGGGGCGGCCCGCCGGATGTATCCGGCACGCAGCAGCAGCCGGTGACTCGGCACCTCAGCGTCGGCCGGATCCTCGCGCAGGGTCCGGATCAGCGACGTCGACATCCGCAACAACACCACCGCACCCTACGACCCGACCCCCCACCCCAACGACCCCTTTCCCACCCACCCCCAGCCCCTGGGTGGGTGGGTTTAGGGGGTCAGGCCGGCGCGGTGGGCGATGACTGCGAGTGCGGTGCGGTCGCGGGCGTCAAGTTTGGTCAGGAGGCGGCTGACGTAGGTGCGGGCGGTCGCCGGGCTGATGAAGAGCGCGCGGCCGATCTCGTCGTTCGTCTCGCCCAGCCCGACCCGGGTCAGCACCGCGCGTTCCCGTTCGGTGAGCACGGCCAACCGGGGGTCGGGCGGGGGCTGCCTCGGTGTGGCGGCGAGCCGTTCCATGACCCGGCGGGCGACGGTGGGCGAGAGCAGGTTCCCGCCGGCCGCGGCGGTGTGCACCGCCCGCCGCAGGTCGTCCGAGGGCGTGTCCTTCAACAGGTAACCGGCGGCACCGAGACCGACCGCCTCGATGATCTCCTCATCGTCGTCGAAGGTCGTGAGGATCAGCACCCGGGTGGCGGTCAGGGCCTCGTCGGCGCGGATCGCCGCGGTGGCGGCCAGGCCGTCCATCACCGGCATCCGAAGATCCATGAGTACGACGTCCGGCCGCAACTGGCGGGCCAGGCGCAGACCCGAGCGCCCGTCGGCGGCCTCCCCCACCACGGTGAGCTGCGGATCGGCGGCCAGCAGAGTCCGGATGCCGGCCCGGACGAGATCCTGGTCGTCGACGACGAGCACGCTGGTCATTCCGGCTCCCTGAGGGGCAGCACCGCCCGTACGACGAAACCGTCATGCCGGTGTCCGGCGGTGAGTGTGCCGCCGAGACTCTCGGCCCGTTCCCGCATCCCGGCGATGCCGTGCCCGGCCCGGCCGGTGGTCGGTGGCTCGGTCTCGTCGACTGCGGCGTGGTGGTCGGTCGGCGGTTCGGCGTGGCTGGTTGGGGCATCGCGGGTCCCTGCCGGCACCCGGTCGGGTGCACCGGCGCGCCGGTCCGCGCCGGCACCCTGGTCGAGCCGGCGTGTGCCGGGCGTCGGGTTCGGCGGCGCGCCCGCGCCGGGCACCGGGTCGGAGCCGGTGTCGGTGATGGTGAGCGTGAGCTGCCCGCCGTCCTGTTCGGCCCGGATCTGGACGCGGCTGCCGGCCGAGTGCCGGACGACGTTGGTGACCGCTTCCTGCACGATCCGGAACGTGGCGGCCTCCACCGGTGCCGGCAGTGGCGCGTCGACGTTCACACGTACGTCGACGTCGAAACCGGCGGCCGAGGCGGCCCGGGTGACCGCTTCGAGGTTGGCCAGGGAGACGACCGTGCGGGGCGGGTCTTCGGGTGACCGGAGCAGCGTCACCGTCCGCCGCAGGTCGTCCATGCTGCGGTGGGCGGTGGATCGGATCAGTTCCAACGCGGATCGGACGGCGGCCTCGTCGCGGCCCAGCGCCTCCCGGGCGACGTCGGCGTGCAGTGCGATCACCGAGGTGGTGTGGCCGAGGGAGTCGTGCAGATCGCGGGCGATGGCCATCCGCTCGTCCCGCACCCGGGCCTGCGCCTCCTGCCGGTACCGGGCCTCGGTCAGCTCGGCGATGCGTCGGGCGTCGGCCTGCGCGGCCCGCCGGGATCGCAGGCTGTCGCCGAAGGCGATCGCCGTGCCCATCAGCAGTACGTGCCCGGCCAACTCGTAGCCGACCACGAAGGCGAAGTCCTGCCCCTCGGCCAGCCGGAAGGCCACCGAGACCACGATGACCAGCACGGCGGCGGTGATCGAGGCGGCGATCCGGCCGCGTTCGGCGGCGGAGAAGAGGGCGGCGGCGACCGGCACGGCCAAGCCGATGGCCGGGTAGCCGGCGGCGTAGTAGGCGAACAGTCCCAGCACGCTGACGGCGAGCACCACCACCGGGTAGCGCCGCCGGACCAGCATCAGCGCACCCAGGCCCACCGCCCACAGGTACGCGACCCGGTCCGGCCCGTGCCGACCGCCCTCGTTGGCGGTGATGACGATCGAGACGGTGACGGCGACACCCGCACCGAGGAGCAGGTCGGTTACCCAGGGACGTACCCTCCGCTGCGTCGACTGGCCGGCCACAAAATCAGCGTACGGCGAGGTCGGGGCGGTGGGAGTCGTCGGAAGGCGACACCAGGGGTCGCCCACGGACGTACCCGGGACGGGTTCGCGGGCCGATGGCGGGGCGACCGATTGTTCCTAGCGTTGCCGGCATGAACATGTCACCCCGCCCGGCTCTCGGACTTCCGTTCCTCACCCTGCTCGGGTTGGCGCTGCTCGGCGTGCCCCGGGTGGTACTGCACGACCTGGACCTGGTGCACGAGCGCACCTTCGTCAACCTGCTGCTGGTGGTCGTACCGCCGGTCGTGTGGATCACCGTGACACTGGCGAAGCGGGTGCCCAACCCGTTCCTGACCCTGCTCGTGGTGGGCCTGCTCTACGGCGTCCTGCTGGCGTTGACCCACCAGTTGCTCTGGCACGTGGCCTTCGACGAGCGGCCGACCCTCGGCGGTAACCTCACCGACCTCGCGCCGGGTACGCAGGCCGTCATCCTGCGGTTCTTCGCCGCGATCAGCAGCCTCTTCACCGGCGTCATCGTCGGCGTCGTCACGGGCCTGATCGCCTGGGGCCTGTCCCGCGTGCGCCCCTGACGCGGATCTTGGACCGGCAGCGCCCCTCCGAGGGCCCGCTCGCACCACCTGGCGGTCTACCTGTCCGGGCTGTACTACGAGGCGACCCACGACCTGTTCCGCCTGGACCCGGAGGGCGGCCCGACCCCGGGTGAGCTGTTCCAGCGCTTCGTGGCCTGGGGCCCGTACCGTCGCCCGGCCGTTGCCCTGCCCCCGGCCTGCACCGGCCGCTGCCGCACAACCTGATCCGGACGGGCGCAGCATTCGGCCGGCGGTGGTGCGGGCCCAGGGTTGGTGGAGCCGAGGTCTGCCGGCGGAAGGACGGTCTAGGACGTGGTGGTGTCGTTCCCCGCGATGAACGCGACCGGCCGGCGGCGTCGGGCGAGGAGCAGCACGATGCCCGCTACGACCATGGCGAGGCCGGCGCCGGCGATCAGTCCGGCCTGCGGCCCGGTGACCGGTAGACCA
>NZ_JAXCFK010000002.1:187520-444109 GCF_056150025.1 Micromonospora aridisoli
CAGGTTGTGCAACTCGACTGCGGAGTGGACGCGATCCTTCGGGTCGGTCTCGTCTGCCGGTACGAGCGCGAGCGAATCGTAGGTGCAGACCGCCGACCGCCCATCGTCGTCGATCACACACTCCTGCGGCGGTCGGGTGAACGTCACCTTCTCCGGCAGTCGCAACGTGACCCGGACGCCGCTGACCGCCTTCTCGCCCTGGTTGACGATGCGGTACCGCACCGCGCCGGTCTCGCCCGGGTTCAACGTTCCGGTGGGTTCGAGTTTGCCGCCGGCACCGACGCGTACCGACTGCTTGACGTCCGGCGCCACCACCGCCAGGTCGGCCTCGGCATCGTCGACGAGGGCGAGCTTGAACTCCCTCCGGTCGGTGATCCGCTCCGCGCTCTCGCCCCACATCATGCTGACCTCGACGTGGAATTTGCCTTCGAAGGGCTCCGGCCTCCCCGTGGTGTAGATGTCGATGGGGATGTCGGCCGTTCCGCCGGGGGCTGGCCGCAGGTCAGGACGAGCGTGCTGATAGATGGTGCAGTACCAACCGTCGAAGTCGCCGTCGCACTCGCCGGAGCCCGCGGTCTGAGTTGCCCACTTGAGGTAAGCCTTGTCGATCCAGTAGTCCTCCGGTGTGAGAACAGGCCGAACGCGGAACTCGACAACGCTCGGGGTCTCGTCGGTCAGGTTGGTCACCTTCAGGTAGGCCCTCTTCGTCCTGACCCCCGACGTGATCGTCGTGCCGGTCATGTCGAAGGTGAAGCTCGGCTCCGGCTCCGCTGCGAGGGTGGGAGCTGCGGGGACCGCGACCCCGGCAAGCAGAAGCAGCGCGGCAGCGGCTGTCCGGGACAGCCATCGACGGCGAACGGCCACGGCGGGATCCTTCGGGTGTGCAGACGGTGTGGTTGAGGACACTATCCGCAATGAGCCCGCGAGGGTACTACCCCGTTCAGCCGGAGCGTGCCACCCGGAAGCCCACGTCGTCGACGGTGAAGGTCGGATGGCTGCGGCGGCGTACCGAGGCGCGGCAACTCCAGTGCTCGTCGAACCAGCCACCGCCGCGCAGCACCCGGTAGCTGCCGTAGACCTCCGCGTCGTAGAGGTCCCAGCACCAGTCCCACACGTTGCCCAACATGTCGTACAGGCCCCAGGCGTTGGGCAATCGGCCGCCGACCTCGTGAATGCTCCCGTCGGAGTTGTCGCGGTACCAGGCGATCTCATCGAGCGGCCCGTATCGCGGACCGGTGGCGCCGGCCCGGCAGGCGTACTCCCACTCCGCCTCGGTGGGCAGCCGGTAGCCGTCGGCGGAGCGGTCCCAGTCGACCCGCTCGCCGTCGACCCGGTACGCCGGCCGCAGCCCCTCGCGTTCCGAGCGGGCGTTGCAGTAGCGGATCGCGTCCCACCAGGAGACGCTCTCGACGGGTAGCCGGTCACCGGCGGAGGCACTGGGGCGTTCGCCGGTGACCTGCGCGTACTCGACCTGGGTCACCGGATACGCGGCGAGCCGGTACGCCCCGACCTCCACCGCCCAGCGACGCTGGGTCCGTCGATCGGAGAGCAGCACCCGCCCGGCGGAAATGGACACCATCACCCGGGCAGTGTCGATGACGTCCGCCACGTTCCCTCGCACGGGGCAACGCCACGAGGGCGACCGATGTAAAACTCCCGGTGCTAGGTCGTAGGTCGCTACACGCACGTCGGAGGAGTGAGCGGTGCGCTGGCGCAGTTTCGTCGCGGTCGGGGACAGCTTCACCGAGGGCCTGGACGACGCCTACCCGGACGGCAGCTTCCGGGGCTGGGCCGATCTGGTGGCGACCCGGCTCGCCGCCGAGGTCGGCCCGGACTTCACGTACGCCAATCTGGCCATCCGGGGACGGACCTTCCCCAGCGTGGTGGCCGAACAGGCCCCCGCGGCGCTGGCGATGAAGCCCGACCTGATCAGCTTCGCGGCGGGCGGCAACGACGTGCTGCGCCGTAGCTTCGACCCGGACGCCCTGGTCAGCCGCTTCGACGAGGTGGTCGGTCGGTTGCGCAGCGGGGGTGCCGACGTATTGCTGTTCCGGTTCGCCGACGTGATGGCGCGACTGCCCGGGCAGCGGCTGATCGCGCCCCGGGTGGCCCTGCTCAACCGGGCCGTCGGGGAGACCGCCGAGCGGCACGGTGCCATCCTGGTCGACCTGTACGCCGACGACACGTACCTGAACCCGCTGCTCTGGAGCACCGACCGGCTGCACCTGTCCCCGGCCGGGCACCGCCGGGTCGCCGGTCAGGTGCTGACCGCCCTCGGGGTCGGCTGCGACGAGGAGTGGCTGCTGGTGCCGCCGCACCCGGAACCGACCCCCTGGCTCTCCGCCCGCACCGCCGACCTGCGCTGGGCCGGCAAGCACCTGGCCCCCTGGCTCAAGCGCCGCCTCACCGGCCGCTCCTCCGGCGACACCCGAACCGCCAAACGCCCCACCCTCACCCCCCTAACCGACTAACCCCACCCACCCCCACCCCACCTCTTCTCGTTGATCATGAAGTTGTTGCCCAATTTATAGATCGAACAAGGCAATAACCTCATGATCAACGGGGCGGCGGGGTGGATCGGGTGGGGGAGGTCAGTGGAGGTGGCGGGTCCAGGTGCGGGTGTGGGTGGGGCCGGTGCCGAGGGTGGTGTCGGTCGGGGTGGTGACGACGATGGTGTCGTCGGGGAGCACCTGGACCGACGGGGGTTGCTCGCCGTTGCCGAGGCGGCGGCGGAGTTCGGGGGCGTCGAGGTAGCGGTCGCCGGTCCAATAGCCCACGCTGCCCCACGTGTTGGTCACGGCCAGCAGACCACCGTTGAACGCGGCCACCGAGTAGGTGTCCGGCGGCAGCCCGGTCCGCTCCTGCCACCGGTTGCCGATCAACTGCCAGACGCGCTTGCTCTCCGTCATGCCGAAGTCCGTCTCGGACATGCTGACCAGCCAGAGGTGATAACCGTCCGGGGAGACCAGGAGGCGGGCGGCGCCTCGCACGGTGGGCAGCTGCCGCCAGGTCGACGCCGCGTCCCTGCTGACCACCACGTGCAACCGGTCAGCTTCCTGGACGGTCACCCAGAGCCGACCGTCGCCGCCCTCGATGAGCTGGCGGGCGGCATCGCCCCTCAGCACCACCGGAGGTTGGGTCAGGGGAAGGGCACTGACCTCGCCAACGACCTCGGGATGGGCAGGTGTGATCTCCCTGCCGATCCGGTCGAGCCGGTAACGGGAGCACGGGATGTCCTGCACGCCAGTACCGTCCGGACACCGCAGCAGGTAGCCGTTCCGGGTGGCCACGCCGAGCCGGGTGACCTCGGACGGGGAGTCCCGTGGATGCTCGGTGAAGGAGGCACCGCCGTCGGTGGTGACCAGGTAGCCGTCGGGCAGGACCACGGTCAGGGTCCGGCCGTCCACCGGCAGCAGGTAGTACGGCCCGGCCCACCGGGGGTTGTTCGCCGTGTCCGGCAGCGGCCTGCGCTGCCAGGTCTCACCCCCGTCGGCGGTACGGGCGAGGTCGAGCCGACAGCCGATCCGGTCGCTGTCCTCGGGACCGCAGGTGTCGAAGAGGGCCCAGCCGTGCCGGGCGTCGACGAAACGTAGTTCGGCCAACCTTCCGGCGACCCCTACCGGGTTCACCTTCCGCTCGATCACCTGACCGTCCGGCACCGGTGACGGGGTCGGGTCGGGTGGGTCGCGGTCGGCGTCCAGACCGGCGGTGGCGTAGACGCCCGGCCCGGTCAGCAGCAGCACGACCAGCCCGGCCAGCAGGCTCCGCCAACTCCGGCGGCGGCGCATCCGGCGTTGGAGGTCCGAGATGCCGGGCGGGCGGAAGGTCGGTGCGGCGGTCGCCTCGAAGTCGGTGAACAGCTGGTCCAGGTTGATCTCACGCACGGCCGGCCTCCTGCCGCTCGGTGAGGTGGCGGGCCAGGGCCGTGCGGGCCCGGGAGAGCCAGGACTTGACGGTTCCCTGCGGTACGCCGAGCTGTTCGGCGATCTCCGCGACGGTGAGCTGGGTCAGGTGGTGCAGGACGATCGCCCGGCGCTGGGCGGCGGGCAGGATGGCCAGGGCCTCCAGCAGCACCACCCGGTCCGGGCTCGGGCCGGGGACGTGCTCCTCCCGTTGCCGGGCGAGATGGCGGACGGCGGTACGGACCCGACGCAGCCGGCTGGTGGCCAGGTTCCAGGCGACCCGGCGGACGAACGCCGACGGATCGTCGTACCCGCTGATCCGGTCCCAGCGCTCCAGCGTCCGGCAGAACGCCTCCTGGGTGAGGTCCTGCGCCTCGGCATGGTCGCCGAGGTACGCGTAGAGCTGCACCGCCACCCGCTGGAAGTGCGCCTGGTAGAACTCGCTGAAGTCCACCGGTGGTGGGTCGGCCCCTGGTGGCGCTGAGGTCATGGCGGTCCTCGGTGTTCGGCGGCAGTCAGGAGTGTCACGCCCGACGGGCCACATTCGCTGCACCCGAATTCCGATGGCCGCCCGAAGCCCGGCGTACCTTGGGGATCATGTCTGTGCCCAACGATCCCGATCCCCGACTCCAGTCGTACGCGGACCCGCAGCGACTGGTCACCACCGACTGGCTGGCCGAGCACCTGGGCGACGACGGTCTCGTGGTCGTCGAGTCCGACGAGGACGTCCTGCTCTACGACAGCGGCCACATTCCCGGTGCCGTCAAGGTCGACTGGCATCTCGAGCTGAACGATCAGGTGACCCGGGACTACCTGGACGCCGAACGGTTCGCCGAACTCTGTGCGGCCAAGGGCATCGGCCGTGACGACACGGTCGTCTTCTACGGCGACAACTTCAACTGGTGGGCGGCGTACGCCCTCTGGGTCTTCACCCTCTTCGGCCATGCGGACGTGCGGCTGCTCGACGGCGGCCGGCAGAAGTGGATCGCCGAGGGGCGGGAGCTGACCCGCGACAAGCCGACCCGGCCCCGCGCGGACTACCCGGTGCCGCAGCGCGACGACGCGCCGGTGCGGGCGTTCCGTGAGGAGGTGTCGGCGCACGTCGACGCAGGTCGGCCGCTGGTCGACGTGCGGTCGCCGGGTGAGTACACCGGCGAGATGCTGCACATGCCGGACTACCCGCAGGAGGGCGCGCTGCGCGGTGGGCACATCCCGGGGGCGGTGAGCAAGCCGTGGAAGTCCGCCGCCAACGACGACGGCACCTTCAAGTCGGCCGACGAGCTGCGGGCCATCTACGCCGACCAGCTCGGCCTGAGCCCCGACGACGACGTCATCGCCTACTGCCGGATCGGCGAACGCTCCAGTCACACCTGGTTCGTGCTGCGGCACCTGCTCGGCTACCCGAAGGTACGCAACTACGACGGCTCCTGGACCGAGTGGGGCAACCTGGTCCGCGCCCCCGTCGTGAAGGGCCCCGACCCGAGGTGATCTCCTAATTGATCATGAGGTTAGCGGTCGAAATGGAGATCAAACGTGCCGCTAACCTCATGATCAACGGGAGGGGATCAGCCCGGGGCCGGGTCGCGTAGGTAACGCTGGATGGTGGGGGCGAGCCAGTCGATCAGGTCGGCTTGGGAGATGTCGACCATCGGGGGCAGGCGCAGGACGTAGCGGGTCAGCGCGACGCCGAGCAGTTGGCTGGCGACCAGGCCGGCGCGCCGTGGGGCCTCCTCCGGGTCGGCGACCATCCGGGCGACCGCCGGGCCGAGCTGCGTGGCGAAGATGTCGCGTACCCGGTCCGCCCCGCTCGGGTTGGTGCTCGCCGTGCGCAGCAGCGCCGGCAGGGTGGTGTCCCCCTCCCACCTGGTGAAGAAGTAGCTGACCAGCGCCGCGCCGAGGCGGTCGGCCGGCACACCGCTCAGGTCGGGTAGCCGCAGGTCGAACTCGGCCGCGGTGGCGAACAGGTTCTCCTTGCTGCCGTAGTACCGCATCACCATCGACGGGTCGATCCGCGCGTCCGCGGCGATGGCCCGGATCGTCGCCCGGTCGTAGCCGTCGGCGGCGAAGCGGTCGCGGGCGGCTCGCAGGATGGCGGCGCGGGTCGCCGCCGAGGTGCGGCGTCCGCCACCGGCCGCCAGCTCCGAGTCGCGGCGTCCGCCGCCGGCCGCTGCCAGCGCCGCCTCGCGGCCTCCGCCACCCGCCGGCTCCGTGCTGCGGCCCCCGCCACCCGACGGCGGATCCGCGTCGCGGTGTCCGCGGTCGGCCGCCGGCTCCGCGACCGGTTTCCGAGCCCTTCCGGGTACGCCCTCCGTCATGTGACCGACGGTATGCCAACGACTGTTGACTTCTCGATCCGGGGCGTCCTAGCGTTGCCAACAAGCGTTGGCCAACATCTGTTGGCATTCTCCCTGAGGAGGGTCGCCATGCTGCCCGCACGAACGGACGTCCTGGTCGTCGGTGCCGGTCCGACCGGGCTCACCGCGGCGCTCACCCTGGCCCGGCGAGGGGTCGAGGTCACCCTCGTCGACCAGCGGGGGGAGCCCGCGGTGACCTCGCGGGCGGCGGTCGTGCACGCGTACACCCTGGAGGTGCTCGACCGGATCGGAGTCGGCGCGACCCTGGTGGCCCGGGGGCTGCGCTCGGCCCGGTTCAGCGTCCGCGACCGGGACCGGGTGCTGGTCACCGTGCCGTTCGACGGGCTGCCCAGCCGGCACCGGTACGCGCTGATGGTCTCCCAGGCGGTGACCGAGGAGGTGCTCACCGAGCGGCTGGCCGAAGCCGGCGTCCGGGTGCTGCGCCCGTACCGGCTCACCGGGCTGCACCACGACGGCGACGGTGCGATGGCGGACTTCGACGGCACCACCGTCCACGCCGGGTGGGTGATCGGCGCCGACGGCATCCACAGCACCGTGCGTGAGCTGTCCGGCATCACCTTCACCGGGCCGGCGGACTCCGCGGAGTCTTTCGTGCTGGCCGACGTACGCGTCGACAGCAGCCTGCCCCGCGACGGCGCGTCGATCTTCCTCGCCCGAGGCGGACCGCTGGTCTGGGCGCCCCTGCCCGACGGGCGGGTACGCCTCGTCGCCACCGTCGCCGACCCACCCGCCGAGCCGGACCCGGCCTACCTGCAACGCCTGCTCGACGAGCGCGGGCCCCGACGTCGACCGGACCGGGTGCGTGAGGTGCTCTGGTCGTCACGGTTCCGGCTGCACCGACGGGTCGCCGGGACGTTCCGCTCCGGGCGGGTGCTGCTGGCCGGCGACGCCGGACACGTGCACAGCCCGGCCGGTGGGCAGGGCATGAACCTGGGCATCAGCGACGCGGTCGACCTCGGTGACACGCTGGCCGACGTGCTCGCCGGAGCCGCCGAGACCCGGCTGGACGAGTACGCTGCCCGCCGTCGCCCGCTCGCGCACGAAGTGGCCAGCTTCGCCGACCGGCTGACCCGCCTCGCCACCGTGCCGTCCGCCGCCCGTCCGGCCCGGGACGTGCTGCTGCGCCTGATCTCGGTACTGCCGCCGGTGCGGCGGCGGATCGCGCTACGGCTCTCCGGCCTGAACCAGGTTCCCGGCAATCGGACTGGCGGGTAACCACGGCTCCACGCCGTCGACAGCCGGGTCTACGCTGGCCCGGTGACGGTGGAGCAGCAGGCCCGGAGCGCGAACGGCGGGGCCACGGGGGCGGGACGACGCCGGTCCCGCAAGGACGAGATTCTCGAGATCGCGGTGGGTCTGTTCGCCTCCCGGGGCTACCACGGCGTGTCGATGGACGACATCGGCGCGGCAGCCGGCGTGACCGGCCCGGCGCTCTACCACCACTTCGCCGGCAAGGAGGCGATGCTGGTCGCCGCGCTGGTTCCGGTCAGCGAGGGGCTGCTCGAAGGCGGCCGGCAGCGTTCCGCCGCCCATCCCGGCGACCCACGGGCGGTGCTGGAGTCGCTGATCGACTTCCATGTCGACTTCGCGCTCGCGAACCCGGCGGTCATCGCGCTGCACCTGCACGAACTGGACCGGCTGCCGGAGGAGCCCCGCCGGCGCATCCGCCGGCTCCAACGGCTCTACGTCGAGGAGTGGGTCACCGTGCTGACCGTCCTGCACCCGGGGCTCCCCGACGGCGAGGCGCGGGTGCTGGCGCACGCCGCGTTCGGCCTGATGAACTCCACCCCCTTCCTCGGCGGCGAGGTTGACCATCGGCGTCGGGCAGAGCTGCTGCGCGCCGCGACGCTGGCCGCGCTGCTCGCGCCCACCGAGCCCGCCTGATCGTCGCCGTCCGCCGACCCGCGTTCCAGCCCGGCACGGCCAGGAACGGTGTGTTTCCTCACATCCGGCTCGCCGCCGCCGTGCCGGCTGCACCGCCCCGTGGCCGCCGGCCCGCTGCGGCGCAGCCGTGCGTCGCCGTCGGCTGGCGCGTTAAGAAGGGGCCCTTGTTCTACCGCAGGCGTTAACAGGGGGCCCTTCCTTGTACCCGGGGCGGCGTGGTTCCCTAGCACGCGTTCCCACCATCTGGACGCCGGAGGAAGCATGATCGAGTCGCTGCTGGTCGCCAACCGTGGCGAGATCGCCCGCCGGATCATCCGTACCGCCCGGCGGCTCGGGGTGCGCGCAATCGCGGTGCACTCGGAGGCCGACGCCGATCTGCCGTTCGTCGCCGAGGCCGACGAGGCCGTCTGCGTCGGCCCGGCCAACCCGGCACAGAGCTATCGCAACGTCGAGGCGATCCTCGCCGCCGCCCGTTCGACCGGTGCGCAGGCGATCCACCCGGGCTACGGGTTCCTGTCGGAGAACGCCGACTTCGCCCGTACCGTCGAGGCCAGCGGCCTGATCTGGGTCGGGCCCGGCGCGAACGCGATCAGCGCGATGGGCGACAAGATCAATGCGCGGAACCTGATGGCGGCGGCCGGCGTGCCGGTGGCCGCCGGGACCACCGAGCCGGCGGCCGACCTGGTGGCGGCGGTCGCCGCAGCGGCGGAGATCGGCTACCCGGTGATGGTGAAGGCCGCCGCCGGTGGCGGTGGCATGGGCATGGGCGTGGCGGTCGACGAGGCCGCGCTGCGCACCGAGTACGACAAGGTGCGGGCCTTCGCCGAGCGGATGTTCGGCGACGGTTCGGTGCTGCTGGAGCGGTACTTCCCCCGGGTGCGCCACGTCGAGGTGCAGATCCTCGGTCTGGCCGACGGCCGGGTGGTGGCGCTGGGCGAGCGGGAGTGCTCGGTACAGCGGCGCAACCAGAAGCTGGTGGAGGAGTCGCCCTCCCCGGCGGTCTCGCCCGAACTCCGGTCGCGCCTGCTTGCCGCGGCGGTACGCGCCGGTGAGGCGGTCGACTACCGCAACGCGGGCACGGTCGAGTGCCTGCTCGACCCGGCCTCCGGGGAGTTCTTCTTCCTGGAGATGAACACGCGACTCCAGGTGGAGCACCCGGTGACCGAGCTGGTGCACGGCATCGACCTGGTCGAGGAGCAGCTACGGGTGGCCGCCGGCCTGGCGCCGACCTTCGACCCGGACGCGCTGACCCCGCGTGGGCACGCCATCGAGTTGCGGGTCAACGCCGAGGACCCGAAGCGGTTCCTGCCCGGCCCGGGGACGATCAGGACCTGGGTGGAGCCGACCGGCGAGGGGGTACGCGTCGACTCCGGTTATGTCGAGGGGAACACCGTCACCCCGTTCTACGACAGCCTGATGGCCAAGCTGATCGTGCACGGCCGGGACCGGAACGAGGCGATCGCCCGCGCCCGCACGGCGGTGGCCGCCTTCGAACTGGCCGGCCCCAAGAACAACCTCCCCTTCTTCGCCGACCTGCTGGAGAACGAGGAGTTCCTCTCCGGCGACTACGACACCACCATCGTCACCCGCCTCCGCTGACCCACCCGGCGTCGCCTGGTTGATCATGAGGTTGTTGTCGTCCGCTCCGGCGTGGCGGGACAACAACCTCATGATCAACAGGGTGGGGGGAGGGTGGGTGGTGTGACATGCTGGGAGGGTTGGCGACGGGTGGTGTCACAGTGGGGTGATGCGTGATGGCGGATCTGCCGGGTGCGGTGTCCATTCGTGAGGTCGGGCCGCGCGACGGGTTGCAGAACGAGGCGCCGATCCCGACCGACGCCAAGGTGCGGCTGCTCGACGCGCTCTCGCGCACGGGCGTACGACGGATCGAGGCCGTGTCGTTCGTGCACCCGAGGGCGATTCCGCAGATGGCCGACGCCGACGAGGTGTGGCGACGGGCGCAGCGGGTCGACGGGGTGCGCTACTCGGCGCTGGTGCCGAACACGCGCGGCGCGCAGCGCGCCCTCGCCGCCGGATTCACCGAGATCGAGGTGGTCGTCTCGGCCAGCGACACGCACAACCGGCGCAACGTCAACCGCTCCACCGACGAGTCGCTGGACGACATCGCCGAGCTGATCGACCTGCTGCACGGCGCGGGTGCCAGCGCCGAAGTGATCGTCGCGACCAGCTTCGGCTGCCCCTACGAGGGTGACATCGATCCGGCGCGGGTGGCCGCCATCGTGGACCGGGTGGTCCGCGACGGCGCGGACCGCGTCGCGTTCGGCGACACCACCGGCATGGGTACGCCCCGACGCGTCCGTGACCTGCTCACCGCCGTGCGGGACCGCAACGCGGACGTCCCGGTGCTGCTGCACTTCCACAACACCCGGGGAACCGCGTTGGCCAACCTGCTGACCGCGCTGGAGCTCGGGGTGACGGAGTTCGACGCCAGCGTGGGCGGTCTCGGCGGCTGCCCGTACGCCCCCGGGGCCAGCGGCAACCTGGCCACCGAGGAGGCGGTGCACATGCTGCACGACATGGGCATCGACACCGGCATCGACCTGGACGCCCTGATCGAGGTGGCCGAGCTGGCCGAGGAACTGACCGCCCGCAGTCTCCCCTCCGGCGTCCTCCGCGCCGGCCCCCGCACCCGCCTGACCCCCCACTAGCCCCCCACCCCCACCCCCAACCCGGCCTCGCGATCTTGCAATTTCGGTCGGGACAGATCCCCTCTTGTCCGGCATCTCGGCAACCGAAAGTGCAAGATCGCGCGGGGTTGGGGTAGCCTAACGATCGTTCAGGTTGCTTGGGGTGGGGAGCCGCGGTGACGGTTGACGGTGAGGCGCTGGAGCAGCTGCGCAAGCGGGTCCGTGCCGGCGGCGCGGAGAAGTACCACGCGGCGAACGCGGCCAAGGGCAAGCTGTTCGCCCGGGAGCGGGTCGCGCTGCTCGTCGACGAGGGCAGCTTCGTCGAGGACGGCCTCTACGCCAACGCCCTGGCCGAGGGCCTGCCGGCGGACGGCGTGGTCACCGGCACCGCCACCGTCGAGGGCCGTCAGGTCTGCCTGATGGCCAACGACTCCACCGTCAAGGCGGGTAGCTGGGGTGCCCGTACCGTGGAGAAGATCATCCGGATCATCGAGCGGGCGTACGACACCGGTGTACCGATGGTCTACCTGGTCGACTCGGCCGGTGCCCGGATCACCGACCAGGTCGAGCTGTTCCCCGGCCGGCGTGGTGCCGGGAAGATCTTCTGGAACCAGGTCCGCGCCTCCGGATCGATCCCTCAGGTCTGCGCGCTGTTCGGACCGAGCGCCGCCGGCGGCGCCTACATTCCGGCGTTCTGCGACGTGGTCGCCATGGTCGAGGGCAACGCCAGCATGTACCTCGGCTCGGACCGGATGGTCGAGATGGTCACCGGCGAGAAGACCACCCTCGAAGCGATGGGTGGGGCGCGGGTGCACTGCGCCGAGTCCGGCGTCGGACACTTCCTCTGCAAGTCCGAGGCCGAGGCGCTCGACGTGGTCAAGCGCTACCTGTCATACCTGCCGGCGAACTGGACGCAGCAGCCGCCCACCGTGCCCGCCGTCGAGCCACCGGCCAAGGCCGACCTCGCCGCGCTGGTGCCGGCGAGCGAGCGGCAGGCGTTCGACATGCGGCGTTACGTCAAGGGCCTGCTCGACGAGGACAGCTTCTTCGAGATCCAGGCGCTCTGGGCCAAGGAGCTGACCATCGGTTTCGGCCGACTGAACGGCGAGGTCGTCGGCGTGGTCGGCAACAACTCGATGTTCAAGGGTGGGGTGCTCTTCGTCGACTCGGCCGACAAGGCCACCCGTTTCGTGCAGCTGTGCGACGCATTCAACGTGCCGTTGCTGTTCCTCAGCGACGTGCCCGGGTTCATGGTCGGCAGCGCGGTGGAGAAGCAGGGCATCATCCGGCACGGCGCGAAGATGATCACCGCGATCTCCGAGGCGACCGTACCCAAGATCTGCGTGGTGGTCCGCAAGGCGTACGGCGCCGGCCTCTACGCCATGGCCGGACCCGGCTTCGAGCCGGACGCCACCATCGCCCTGCCCACCGCGAAGATCGCGGTGATGGGTGCGGAGGCCGCGGTGAACGCCGTGTACGCCAACAAGATCGCCGCGATCGGGGACGAGGCCGAGCGGGCCGCGTTCGTCGCCGCCCGGCGCGCGGAGTACGAGCAGGACATCGACATCGTCCGGTTGGCCAGCGAGCTGGTGGTCGACGCGATCGTCGAGCCGCAGGAGCTGCGTGCCGAGCTGGTCCGCCGGTTCGCCGCGGCCCGCGGCAAGCAGCGGCACTTCTCCCGTCGACGGCACGGCGTCACCCCGGTCTGAGCCGCCGATCCCGGCACCAGCACGATTCCGTCCCGGCGTCACGAGCGCCCGGCGAACCGTCCACACAGGAGGAAACCCGATGGACTTCCGGCTCACCGAGGAGCACGAGGCGCTGCGCGACAGCGTGCGGGACTTCGCCCGCGAGGTGGTCGCGCCGGTCATCGCCGAGCACTACGAGCAGCACACCTTCCCGTACGAGATCATTCGCCAGATGGGCAAGATGGGTCTGTTCGGCCTGCCCTTCGCCGAGGAGTACGGCGGCATGGGCGGCGACTACTTCGCCCTCTGCCTGGCCCTGGAGGAACTCGCCCGGGTCGACTCCAGCGTGGCGATCACCCTGGAGGCGGCGGTCTCGCTCGGCGCGATGCCGATCTACCGGTTCGGCACGGACGAGCAGAAGGCCCGGTGGCTGCCGAAGCTGCTCAGTGGCGAGGCGCTGGCCGCGTTCGGGCTCACCGAGCCGGGCTTCGGCTCGGACGCGGGCGGCACCGAGACCCGGGCGGTGCTGGACGAGGCCACCGGCGAATGGGTCATCAACGGCGCCAAGGCGTTCATCACCAACTCCGGCACCGACATCACCGCTCTGGTGACCGTCACCGCCGTGACCGGAACCCGGCCGGACGGCTCGAAGGAACTGTCCACCATCATCGTGCCCAGCGGGACGCCCGGCTTCACCGTCGCGCCCGGTTACTCCAAGGTCGGCTGGACCGCCTCCGACACCCACGAGCTGACCTTCGACGACTGCCGGGTGCCGGCGGAGAACCTGCTCGGTGAGCGTGGTCGCGGCTTCGCCCAGTTCCTGCGCATCCTGGACGAGGGTCGGATCGCCATCGCCGCGCTGGCGGTGGGCCTGGCCCAGGGCTGCGTCGACGAGTCGATCAAGTACGCGAAGGAGCGGCACGCCTTCGGTCAGCCGATCGGCAACTACCAGGCGATCCAGTTCAAGATCGCAGATATGGAGCTGAAGGCGTACACCGCGCGGCTGGCCTACTACGACGCGGCGGCCCGGATGCTGGCCGGCGAGCCGTTCAAGCGGCAGGCGGCGATCGCCAAGCTGCACGCCAGCACGATCGCGGTGGACAACGCCCGCGAGGCGACCCAGATCCACGGTGGGTACGGCTTCATGAACGAGTACCCGGTGGCCCGGTTCTGGCGAGACTCCAAGATCCTGGAGATCGGCGAGGGCACCTCCGAGGTGCAGCGCATGATCATCGCTCGCGACCTGGGGATGTGATCCCGGCCGGTCAGCGCGCCGCTCCGGCCGGGGCCAGCCACGAGCGCAGAAGGTCTCTGCCGGCCGGGTCCGTCGGTCCTTCGATCCGGCTGAGCACCTCGCGAGCATCGACCAGCGTCCCGTCCGGCCCGACCAGCACGCCCCGCACGGCCGGGTGCGCCAACCGCCAGCCGCGCCGCATCAGGTTCGCCTCGACCAGCCACACCAGCGCCTCGGGTGGCTGGTCCGTCTCGTAGTCGCGCGGATCGGCCGACAGTTCACTCACCGGCACGTCCATCGCCGCCGCCAGCACTTCCCGGGGGCGGTTCCGGACCACCTCGAACACCTCCAGGTCGTCGGTCGGATTCCGGCCCAGCACCCTCGCCACGTCGGCCCGTACCGAGTCGGCGTCACGGGCCGCGCGTCGGCGCCACCAGTCCTGCGGTGAGTCGGCGAAGGTGAACCACCGGATGTAGCGCGGCCGGGGAATCTCCATGAGCTGGCGTACCAACCGGCGCCGCTCCCGTTCCGCCAGCGGCGCGATCGGCACCGGGTCCGCGGTGCGGGTCGGCAGCAGTGGCTCGGCACCAAGTGCCCGCAGCGCGACGGAGAGCCGGGGATGGACCGTGGCCAGCACCCGCGCGTCGTCGGCGTCCCACTCGGAGTCGGCGAGGCCGTGGCGCAGCACGTGACGCCAGCCCTCGTCGACGTCGCTGATGCCCACCTCGACCGCGCGCCACCAGCGGTGCTCCGGCACTCCGGCGTGCTCCAGGTAGTCGGTGTACCCGTCGGAGACGACGCTGGCCAGTGCGAACGCGCGGGCCGCACGGTCCGTTCCACCGGCCGCGCGTACGGCCGCCTCGTCGGCGTCGCGCTGCACCTCGGTCGCGAAGCCGTCGAGCCTGCTCCGCAACTCGGTCGCCCGCCGCAGGCCGCCACCCTCCTCGTACGACTCCGCCCGTACGGCGTCGGTCCACAGGTCGAGCAGGCCGGCAACCAGACCGGTGTGCCGGTACCGGAGCAGCGCGAGCCGGTGACCGACCAGGGCGCGCAGCTCGTCGGCGGTGAGGCAGTCCAGCAGCGGCAGCCCGATCAGCAGATGACGGTGCCGGTACATCACCGCCAGATCCACCATGGGCGCGGCGGTGAGCAGGATCCGGTCGGGCATCGGGGTGTCCGACTGCCGCGCGGTCCGCTCCACCAGCGCGTACAACTCGGGGTTCCGGTCGGGGGTGACCGGCACCCCGCCTCGGTTGCCGAGGCGGACCGTGCCGGCGTCGAAGAGCGCGAGGACCGCACCCCACACCAGCACCGCCGGCATGACGACCGCCAGCGCCAGCGGGTAGAGCAGCGTGCCGAGCAGCCCGTCGTGACGCGCCAGCAGCCAGCGGGCCTGCCAGGTCCCGAGACCACCGGGCATCCGGTCGTACGACATGGGCGGCATTGTCACCGCCGATCGGAGGTCTCATCAATGGCTGTTCGTCTTGTGCCGGCCACCGCCCGGGCGTTGTCAGGTTTCGGCACGGCACCGTCGGGTGGCCGACGATCCCGTGTCCGGTGTCGGGCCTGGCCCGTATTGTCCGTGCCCATGGCTCCCGGTCATGATCGTCAATCTGGTCCGCCGCACGCCGGTCTGCCGGAGCTGCTGCGGGCGCATCGGCTGGCGGCCGGCGCCACTCAGGCCGAGCTGGCGGCGCGTGCCGGTATCGGGGTTCGGACGGTCCGTGACCTGGAACGCGGGCGTTCCACCCGGCCGCAGCGCACCACCGTCGAGCTGCTCGCCGAGGCGCTCGGGCTGACCGGCACGACCCGGTCGGCGTTCCTGGCCGCCGCCCGGGGCGGCGGCACCACGACCGCACAACCAGAGGCGGGTACGCCCCTGGGGCTGCCGCCACCACCGGAGCTGATCGGCCGGGAGCGCGACGTCGCCGAGCTGGCCGAACTGTTGAGCGACCCGCGGGGTCCCCGGGTGGTGAGCCTGGTGGGACTGGCCGGCGTCGGCAAGACGGCGTTGGCGTTGGCTGCGGTCCACGCCGCCGCTCCCGCCCACCCCGGCGGTGTCGCCGGCGTGCTGATCGGTGCCGGATCGGACGCCGCCGACGTGCTCGCCGCCGCCATGACGGTCTTCGGCGTGGCCCGGGACACCGAGTTGGCCGCGCGGCTCGGTGACCGGCGGGCGCTGCTGCTGGTGGACGCCGTGGAGCGGGCACCCGACCCGGTGGCCGGCACCCTGCGTCGGCTCGTCGGCGCGGTGCCGACGCTGCGGGTGCTGGTCACCGGCCGGCACCCGGTCGGGCTGCCGGGTGAGTGGGTGCGCCCGGTCTCCCCCCTGGAGGTGCCGCCACCCGACGACACCGACCCGGTCGCCCTCGCCGGTTATCCGGCGGTCGCCCTGTTCACCTCGCGACTGGCCCAGGTCCGGCGGGAACCGCCGGCCGACGCCGAACTGCCGGCGCTGGCCGCGCTGGTGCGGCGGCTGGGTGGGCTGCCGCTGGCCCTTGAGCTGATGGCGGCGCGTGGCCGGCTGCTCGACCTGACCGAACTGCTCGACCGGTACGGCGACCGGGTGCTGGATCTGGACACGTCGGCCGCCACCCGTAGCGGGTGGGAGACGCGGCCACCGGGTGACGACGCCCGCACGGCGGTGGCGGAGACGCTACGCGACGCGGTGGCGACCAGTTATCGGCTGCTCGCCGTCGAGGAGCGGGCCGCGCTTCGCCGGCTCGCCGCGTTCGGCAACCGGTGGTCGGTCGAACTCGCCGAGGAGATGCTCGCGGGCACCGGGGTTGATCCGGTGCCGCTGCTGAACCGCTTCCTCGATCTCGGGCTGCTCAGCGTACGAGGCGGCGGTTCATTCCGGTTCCGGCTGGTCGACGCCGTTCGGGACTACGCCGTCGAACAGGCGTCCGGGGCCGGCGAGTCGGCTGTGATCCGACGTCGGCACGCCCGACTGGTCACCCGGTTGGTGGAGCGGACCGCCTCGGGACTGACGGGTGTCGGTGCCGGCGCTGCCGCCCACCGTCTCGACGAGGTCACCGGTGACATCAGCTCGGCGTTGGCGTACGCGGCGGTCGACGACCCGTTGACCGCCCTACGCCTCGCGGTGAGCCTGCCCCGGTGGTGGCGGCTGCGCGGGCGGGACGTGGTGGGCCGGCAGTGGCTGCTGCGCCTGCTGGCCGATCCGCGTACCGCCGATGCGGACCCGGCCCTGCGCGCGTGGGCCTCGGTCGGTGTGGCGATGCTCGCCGCGGAGCACGGCGCGGCCGCCGCTGAGCTGCCGACGGCCCGCGCGGCGCTGGCGGAGTTCCGCCGGCTTGGCGACGTGCCGGGCGAGCTGGAGGCGCGTACGGTGCTCGGCGTCCTGCTGGCCGCGACCGGCAGCCCGGGGCAGGCGCGGGAGCAGGCGGAGGCGGTGCTGGCTCTGGCCACCGAGCAGGGCCTGACCCGTCAGACGGCGGTCGCCCACCATCATCTGGCGTGGCACGAGATCAGACTAGGCGACCTGACTTCGGCCCGCCGCCGGCTGGCCGTGGTGGACCGGCTCGGCGGCCAGTGCGCGGAGCGGTGGCTGCGAATGCTGGCCCGGGGCACCGTCGCCGAGGTGTTCCGCCTGGAGGGCCGGTACGCCGACGCGGTCGACGAGGCCCGCCGGGTGCTGACCGTCTTCACCGACGTGGGGACACCGCGCCACCGGCGCCAGGTGCTGGGGACGTTGGGGCTGGCCCTCGCGCAGGACGGGCGGGCCGCCGAGGCCGCCGAGGTACTCGCCGAGCTGCGTCCGCTCGACGGCACCGGTGCGCTGATCGAGGGCCACCTGGCGTTGCATCGGGGCGATCGGGAGGTCGCGGCGGAGTGGTTCACGGCCGCAGCCGATCCGGAGAGCGCCGATCGGGAAGGGCGTACGGTGGTGGAGGCGCTGGTGGGCCTGGCGGCGAGTACCTCCGACCCGGCAGTCCTCGATCGGCTGGACCTGGCCTGTCGGGAGAACGGCATCCGGTTGCTGGGCCATGAGGAGGAACTGCTCTACGTGCTGTCGGTGTCCCGGACCGGGCCGACGGTGGACGGGCGGTGAGAGATCCCGGGCCGGAGCGCACCGGTGGCGGGGACGGGGGCGGCGCGGGCGAGGAAGCCCCCTGTTGCACCCCTCGCTCATCGCCCGCGCCGGTGCCCCCCGCTGCGCCCCCGCCGCTGCGACATTAGCGAGGAGTTGCCAGCCCGTCTGTCGGGTTTGGTGGACTATCGCCCATTGATCGATTGGTTCTGCCGGTCTTTCTGCCGGTGACGTGACGCTCGGCTGCTCGGGTGGGCACCCAGGGTCGGCGATTCGTCCGATGCCCGGAATCAGCGACGGTCCGGCTCGCCGTCCGACGCCGAACGCACCACCGCCTCGTCGTCGCAGGCCACGGCGTTGCCGCTGCCGGCGGTCGCGCAGGGATGCACGGCGTCGCGTACCCGGCGCAGACCGTCGAGGAGTGCTTCCAGCGCCACCGGGTCCAGCTGGCCGGTGAACCAGTCCTCGATGAGCTGAAGGTGCCCGGGCAGGCTCTCGTCGAGGCGGCGCAGCCCTGCGGGCGTCACGACCGCGTACGAGCTGCGCCGGTCGGATGGACAGGCGCGGCGGGTGATCAACCCGTCCCGCTCCATCCGGTCCACCACGCGGGTGACGCCGCTGGTCGAGAGCGAGGTCTGTGCGGCGAGATCGGTCATCCGCAGCTGGTTGGCGGGTGACCTGGTGAGTCTGGTCAGCACCTCGAACTCGACCGGTGACAGACCGTGCTCCTCCAACTGTGCGGCGAATCGCGCCGCCAGCCCTGCATGTACCTCGAAGAGCAGGCCGACGGCCGTGATCCGAGGGTCGTCGAACGCGTTCGGTTTCACCACTCCATAGTACCAGTACTTGACAGCTGGAATATTGCCGACGCTATAGTTGCTGACGCAGACGTTGGGCTACTAAACAATCTCTTCCGGAGGGTAGTTTCTCATGACCAGCAGCACCGAGCCGGTTACCCGCGAGTGGAACGGCCTCACCATCCCGGCGGCCGGCACCTACCTGCTGGATGCGGCGCACAAGCGGGTCGGCTTCGTCGCCCGGCACATGATGGTGAGCAAGGTACGTGGCGAGTTCGCCGACGCGAGCGCCACCATCACCATCGCCGATGAGCCGCTGGAGTCCACGGTCTCCGCCACCATCCAGGCAGCCAGCATCAACACCGCGCAGGCGGACCGGGACGCGCACCTGCGCAGCCCCGAGTTCCTCGACGCGGAGAAGTTCGCCACGCTGGAGTACCGCAGCACCGGCGTGAAGTCGCACTCGGGCAACGAGTTCGTCCTCACCGGTGAGCTGACCATCAAGGACGTGACCCGTCCGGTCGACCTCAAGGTCGAGTTCGAGGGCGTCGGCCGCAGCCCCTTCGGTCAGGACATCTTCGGCTTCTCCGCGAGCGCCGAGATCGACCGCGAGGACTTCGGTCTGACCTGGAACGTCGCCTTGGAGTCCGGCGGCGTTCTGGTCGGCAAGAAGGTCAAGATCGAGATTGAGGGCGAGGCCATCCGGCAGTCCTGATCCCGTACGCCCCGACAGGCCCGCGCCCGCACCGCGCGGGCCTGTCGGCCGTTCGGGGGCGGCCTCGCGTTCCCGCACCTTGTTGGTGCGAATTGTCACAACTTGTTCGCTGGCGGCCACCAGGTTCGGGCGGTCCGGCTGGGTAGGAGATCCGGTGGGAGCGACGGGCCTGGTCAGGTCGACGGCGATCGGCCTCGGCGGCGGGGTGGACTGCGGCAATGGACCGATCTTCGGGGCGGCTGGGCTCGGCGCTTCCAACGAGTATGGTTCACAGTGCGCTCCGGAGCGGCACCGTTCCGTGGCGTCGCGCGCCGGGAGGAAACATGGGCAGGGACGTCGATCGAGCCTCCTTCTCCCGTGAGGATCGAATCCGGTACCGACAGAAGGTCCGTCGCTGCCTGGACGTGTTCGCACTGATGCTGGACGACTTCGGCTTCGACGCCGACCGGCCGATGACCGGGCTGGAGATCGAGCTGAACCTGGTCGACCCGGCCGCCGAACCGGCCATGCGCAACGAGGAGATCCTCGCCGCGATCGCCGACCCGTTGTTCCAGACCGAACTGGGGCAGTTCAACCTGGAGCTGAACGCCAACCCGCGGCTGATCTCCGGCAACGGCTTCGCCGACTACGAGCGTGACCTGTGCGCCAGCCTCAACCGCGCCAACGACCGCGCGGCCCGGTCGGACACCCGGATAGTCCTGGTCGGCATCCTGCCCACGTTGAACGAGCGGCACCTGGTGGCGGACAACCTCTCCACCAACGAGCGGTACCGGGTGCTCAACGACCAGATCGTCGGAGCCCGGGGCGAAGACATCGAACTCGACATCCGGGGGGTCGAGCGGCTGCGTACGCACAATGACTCGATCGCGCCGGAAGCGGCCTGCACCAGCCTCCAGTTCCACCTGCAGGTGGCGCCGGACAGCTTCGCCGACTACTGGAACGCCTCCCAGGCGATCGCCGCCGTCCAGGTGGCGGTGGGCGCCAATTCACCCTTCCTCTACGACCGACAGCTCTGGGCAGAGACCCGCATCGCCCTGTTCGAGCAGGCCACCGACACCCGGCCGGACGAACTGAAGGCCCAGGGCGTGCGGCCCCGGGTCTGGTTCGGCGAGCGGTGGATCACCTCGATCTTCGACCTGTTCGAGGAGAACGTCCGCTACTTTCCGCCGCTGCTCCCGATCTGCGAGAGCGAGGACCCGGTGGAGGTCCTGCACGCCGGCGGGGTTCCCGAACTGGCCGAGCTGCGGCTGCACAACGGCACGGTCTACCGGTGGAACCGGCCGGTGTACGACATCATGAACGGCCGCCCGCACCTGCGGGTGGAGAACCGGGTGCTGCCGGCCGGGCCGACCGTGGTCGACATGCTGGCCAACGCCGCCTTCTACTTCGGGCTGGTGCGGGGCATGGCCGAGGCCGACCGGCCGATCTGGAGCCAGCTCACCTTCAGCTCGGCCGAGGAGAACTTCCACGCGGCCGCCCGCCGGGGCATGGACGCGGTCCTGCACTGGCCTCGGCTGGGCGAAGTCCCGGTGACGAAACTGGTACTCGACCTGCTGTTGCCGATCGCCGCCGCCGGCCTCGACGCCTTCGGCGTCGCCCCGGCCGAACGGGACCGGCTGCTCGGCATCATCGAGCAGCGCTGCCGTACCGGGCGCAACGGTGCGGCCTGGCAGACCGCCACGGTGTGGGCCGCCGAACGGCAGCTCGGTCTGGACCGCCGCGCCGCCCTGCACCACATGCTCCAGCGCTACGCGGAGTTGCAGTACACCAACGAGCCGGTACACACCTGGCCGCTCGACTGAGCGTCCGGCCGACGTCGGCAGTTCCTGGAACGAGATCGCCCCTCCGGGGGCCGTTTCGGGCCAAGATCCAGCTAGCGGCCTCTGGTCGACCTCTCCGGCTTCGGCGTTGCCGGCTTCGACGCCGGTTTGGGCGTCGCGGGTTTGGGTGCTGCCGGCTTGACCGGTGTCGGTTGCGGCGTGGTGGATCCCGCTGCGGTCCCCGTCGCTTCGCCGGCTGCTGTCCGGTCAAGCCGCTGGGCGTCCGGCTCGGGGCGGTGCGCGTCCGGCTGGGACCGGTCGGCTTCGGCCCCGGGCCGGTCGGCGTCCGGCCCGGACTCGCGCGCGAGCCGGTCGGCGTCCGGCTGGGACCGGTGGGCGTCCGGCCCGGACCGGTCGGGCCCGGACTCGGACGCGACTCGGTCGTCGTCGCCGACCCGCTGCCGAGGCAGCACCGGGGCGACGCCGGCGCTGCTCGACCGGCTCTGCGCGAGCCGGGCCGAACGTTGGGCGAGCGCCGCCACCAGGACGGAACCGCCGATTCCGACGATCACCGCGTACGGGGCGATGAGATGTGCGGACACCTGTTCCGGGCTGATCGCCGTGAGCCTCGGCACGGCGAGGAAGTAGGCGATGGCCACCAGCAGCGGTCCGGCGGCACCCGAGGCGGTGGCGCCGACCCGCCGGTCGGTCGTGCGGACGCCGGTGCGGGCGGCCAGCGCGCCGATCACCAGTGCCGAACCGAGCGACAGGACCGCGCCGGGCCAGTAGAAGTAGTCCCGGACCCAGAACTGGTCGCTGTCCGAACTGAGCTGCCAGATGCCGAGCTGCGCGGTGGTCAGCCCGCGACCGGCGAGCACCGAGTCGACGACGGCGATGACCGCGAGCAGCCAGAGCCAGCCGGCGGTGGCGATGACGTTGACCGCGGCGGCGCGGCAACGCAGGGCCCAGACCGCCACGAGCGTCCCGACCAGCAGGCCGACAGCCGCGTATCCGGCGGCCATGTTCCGGGGTGACGGCGTGTCCGGCACCTCCGCGACCCGCGCCGGCACGGCGACCAGCAGCACCGTGATCAGTGCGCCGAGGCCGGCGGCCACGGCCAGCGCGACCCCCCACCACCCGTCACCGGCTCGTCTGGCGGTGGCGGACGACGGTTCACCGGTGGGCGGAACCGAGGCGTCGGACGCCGCCGGCCCGTCGGCCGTGGCTGCCCCGTCGGACGGGTACCCGGTCCGGCGGCGGTCGTGCAACCGCTGGGCGCAGACCGCACCGAAGATGGTTGACGTGGCGGCGATCCAGGTGGCCCAGATCAGGCTGGCCACCCAGGCCGCGGTGCCGGCGGTCGCCTCGGTGGGCGCCCAGTTGAGAATGCCCAGGCCGTACCCGAAGCCCAGTTGGGCGGCCCCGGCGCCGGCTGCCACGCCGGCCGCGGTGGCGATCGATCCTCCCCAGCCCTGTCTGGCCATGCCGGGCAGCGTAACGTCCTGTGGTCGGTGCGGCGAGTCGTGCGCGGCACCCGCAGGGCGACGGTTACGGACAGTGCTTGGCCCCGGTGGCTAGGGTCGCCGGTGATGAGGCGGTGGGCGGGATGACGGACGGGACCACGGACGGACGGCCGGGGCGCGGTGACGCCGGCTCCGACCGGACGAGGTTGATCCTCGGCGGCGGGGCCGCCGCCGTACTGCTCGCGATCATCGGTGCGGCCGGCGGCTGGGTGCTGGCGGGCGACCAGGTGGGGCCGGAGACGGTGTCGTCCGGCGTGACCGGCACCCCCGCGCCCAGCCCCACGGTCCGGTCCTCGCCGCCGCGTGAGCGGCCGACACCCGCGACGCCGAGCGGCAGTCCCAGCCCTTCCCGGCCGGCCGGCCTGACGGTGCCGGATCTGGTCGGCGCGGACTTCGAGGAAGCCCGGGAGGAACTGCGGAAGCGGGGCCTGGGCTGGCAGCTCGTGTTCGGCAGCGGGGACAGCTCCAGCGTGCGCGGCACCGATCCGGCCCCGGGCACACCGGTGCGACGCGGCGTCACCGTCAAGATCTTTGTGGTCGGGGCCGCACCGCCGAACGAGGTACCGGATCTGGTCGGTGAGACGTGCGGCAGGGCGGGCGAGGAACTCGTCGACGACGGGTTCTCCCCTCGCTATCCGAGCGGGCGATCCGGCACGGTCACGAACCAGCAACCGACGGGCGGGACGGTCGGCAGATGGAACGACGTGGTGCAGATCTGGTGCGGCACGCCGCCGAGTGAGGAGGCGAGCGCCCCGGCGCCGTGACGCGCACCCGACACGCTGGTGCCGGCCGATGGCCGGCAGAACCGCTAGGTTGACCGTCAGGGCCCTGCTGCCCGCCCGGCCGGCGGAAAGGACGTGCGATGAGCGACGACCGCCAGGAGCCCGACGGGCAACCGGACGACCGGACCCGTCCGATTCCGCCCGCCGCCGACAACCCGGAGGAGACCGCGCCGCTCGGGCGTACCCCGGAGGAGACCGCGCCGCTCGGGCGTACCCCGGACGAGCCGGTAGATGTCCCCGACCGGACCGCGCCGATGGACCGGGTCGCCGGGGAGCCCACGGCGCCTGCGGATGCGACCGCGGCACTGCCTCCGGCGCAGCGGACAGGGCCGGCGGCCTGGTCGGGGCGCGCGGAGGTACCGTCGATCCGGCCGGGCGCGGACCGTGAGTTGGCCGGCGGCGAGTGGTACGCCGACGAGCAGCCGGGTCGGCCGTGGTGGCTGCCGATCCTGTGGGGCGTCGTGCTGTTGCTCCTGCTCGGCCTGATCGGGGTCGGCATCTGGCTGGCTCGACAGGGGCTCGACCGGAACGGGCCGGCGTCGGAGTCGCCCTCGCCCACCACGCAGGCCCCGCCGACCACGGCGTCGCCGTCCCCGACCACCGCGTCCCCGTCACCGCCACCGACGACGAGTGCCGCCCCGGCCCAGGTGCCGGTACCGCCGCTGGTCGGTCTGCCGGAGGCCGCAGCCCGCGCACTGCTGGACGGGCTCGACCTCGACTACCGGGTGGAGTACCGCCCATCGGACCAGCCGGAGGGGACCGTCATCGCCACCGACCCGGAGGCCGGCGAGCTGGTCGAGGCCGGTGATGAGGTGCGGCTGGTGGTCGCGGAGGCCAGCCCGAGTCCATCGCCGACGACGGGTGAGCCGACCACGGATCCGACGGTGACGGTGAGCCCCACGGGGTGACCGGCGCGATCACCACATGCGGCGTCTGGTACCGACCAGCCCCAGCCCGGCGAGGGAGATCGCCAGTCCGAATACACCGGACCAGAACAGCGAGCGGCTGAGTTCCTCCCGGCTGTGGTCGCCCCCGGCCCGAGCGGACGTGTCCCGCTCCGTCGGGTACGTGGGCTGGTCGGAGCCGCCCCGGATCTCCGCCGGATCGTCGGCCGGTTGGTCGACGAAACCGCCGGGCGCGAAGGTGTCCCAGTCGCCGAAGGGAGCGTCCGGCTCGACCGGTTCACTCTCGATGACGGTGATCTCCGGAGCCGGTACGGGCTCGGCCAGCCGGGTGGACGACAGGGCGGGATCGCGGACCAGCACCACCAGCGTGGTGACGGCACCGAGAAGCGCCAGGAGTCCGAAGGCATAGGCGATACGGGACCGTCGTGGCTCCCGCGCGGACAGATTGACCATGGCCATCCCAGAGTCGGGGTCCGGGAGGCGCGGGGTGGAGACATGCCGGGGTGGGCACACCGATTCTATGGCGGCGGCGTGCCCCCCGAATCCTTTTCAGCCTGAACGCCAGACTGCCGTCGCGATGCTCAGCCCACCCGGACCGGCGTCCGGACGCTCGGCCGGCGGGCTGGACGTACGGTGTGCGGACGCGGTTGCGGGGCGGCCTGGACCTGCCGCAACCCGACCCGCTGGACGAAGATCGACCGACGGTTGACCGCGTCCCCCGCCGCGTTCAACTCGTAGCCTTCGAGCCAGAGCCAGCCGTCGTAGGTGGGCCGGTCGAGCACCCGGATCACGCGGAACAGGATGGGCTTGCGGAACTGGACACTCGCCGCGCGTGTCACGTGCAGCACGTCACCGGAGCGGGGAAGCACATGGGCTCCTGGAAGGTTCGGCCGGCGGGGAAGGGCCGGCAAGAGGTGATGGGGGTTTGGGTCGGCTCCGGGCGACGAGGTCGTGTCTCGGGGACCGGGGTCGGGGACGCAGTCCGTCGGTGTCGGAGCTGCTGTTGGCGGAACTCCGGCCAGCTCGGTCGGCTGGTCAGGAGGTGTCGCCGCAGCTGTCGCCGTCGGACGTGGGCGAGCGGCTCCCCATCCCGGGGGCCGTGCCGGGCACTGATGACCGGGAGCGCTCGTGACCCGCTTCTCCAGAGCAGTGATCACTCCTGGAGACGAAGCGGAGACGATCGGTAACCCGGGTCATACGGACAGAGTGCATCAGGACCGTGCTTCATGCAAGTTGCACGTCGACTTTTGCCGATACGTGAGCGGCTCGCACGAAACGGCGCTTGAACGTGCCGCCACCCGGCGGCACACTGAGGGCCGGTTTCGCCCGCCGCGGTCGGTCGAGACCGGCACCACCCCAAGCCGCGAACGTTCGCCGGGGGAGGAACGCGCCGTGGGCGGGCGGTTACAGCGGCGCGTCGAAACGAAGAGGTGACACGGTGAGCGAGCGGCGCAGCCCGACCATCCGGCGGCGCCGGCTCGGCGCGGAACTTCGTCGTCAGCGCGAGGCCGCCGGGATCACCATCGAAGCCGTGGCGGAACAGCTGGAGTGCTCGGCCTCCAAGATTTCGCGCATCGAGACCGGCCACACCACCGCGACTCCACGGGATGTGCGGGACATGCTCCGGATCTACGGGGTGGTCGGTGCCGAGAGCGACGAGTTGGTACAGATCGCCCGCGAGGCGCGGCAGAAGGGCTGGTGGCATCCCTACAGCACGGTGCTGGTCGGGGCGTACGTCGGCCTGGAGGCGGCGGCGAGTTCGATCCGCGCGTACGAGCAGCAGGTGGTGCCGGGGCTGCTGGAGACCGAGGACTACGCCGGCGCGATGATCCGCGCGGCCCGCCCCGACTTCACTCCCGAACAGGTTCAGCAACGGGTGCGTGTCCGACTGGGCCGTCAGTCGTTGTTGACCCAGGATGATCCGGTCGATCTGTGGGTGGTGCTCGATGAGGCGGTGTTGAGCCGTCCGGTGGGCGGGGACACGGTCATGCGTGACCAGCTCAGACGGTTGGTGGAGGTGGCCCAACTGCCGAACGTGACGCTGCAGGTCCTGCCATTCGAGGTGGGGGCGCACGCCGGCATGGACGGCACCTTCACGATCCTCAGCTTCCCCGAACCCGGTGATCCGGATGTCGTGTACGCGGAGAACGCCACGGGTGGGCTCTTCCTGGAGAAGAGTGACGAACTACAGAAGTACAGCTTCATCTTCGATCACATTCGAGCAGCGGCCAAGCGTCCGGAGGAGTCCGTCGAGTACATCGCGAGACTGACAGAGGAGCCGTTGTGGAAGTGGCGACGCAAGGATTCTCCGTGAACCTGACGCAGGCGACATGGTTCAAGAGTTCGAAGAGCGGGCCGAACTGTGACAACTGCGTGGAGGTGGCGTACGTGACCGGGGCGGTCGGCGTCCGGGACTCGAAGGACAAGGCCGGACCGGCCCTGGTCTTCGCACCGGGTGACTGGCACGCCTTCGTCGCCAGCACCAGGGACGGCGCGTTCGTCCGGGCCTGACGCCCGGGACGGTGACGACGAATCCCCGTCCGGCCGGTGGCCGGACGGGGATTCTGCTGTCGTGCGGGGGCACGCATCCCGGACGCGTGCTCCACCGGCTGCCGTCGCCACATCGTGCCCGTCTCGTTGTACCTCTCGGTACGCGCTGGTCGACATCCCCCCGGCAGGGCGGGTAACCGAGCGAGGCAGGCGAGACGGATGACGAGTATCGGGTCGGAGAACCTCACCAACGGACCGGGAAAGCCGGAACGGTTCGGCGGCAAGTACCGCGGGGCCCGGCGGGACACCGTACTGACCGAGGTGGTGTCGACGGAGGCCGAGCACGCGGGCCGGGAGAGCCCGACGGCGACGGAGGTGGCCCCCTCGCCACTCACCCTGCCGTCGCTGGACCCGAACCCGCTCACCGAACCTTCCTTCCCGGCCTCCGGCTGGTCGACGGCGGACGACGGCTCCCTCGTGGATCATCCGTTGCTGCGCGGTCTGTTGATGGAGCTGCCACCGAAGGGCAGCGTGCCACCCCCTGGTTGGTTGGACTGCTGGTTCGAGGCGACCCGGGCGATCCTGGAGCTCCTATACGTGCAGGGCGCTGGCCGGGCGCGGTGACGTCACCCGCTCCGGCATGGCCCGTTCGGCGAGCCGGTTGTGACGCAACGCGTGGCGTACGCCGATCACCGCGACGCCGAGCGCCCCGACGGTGATCGCCGGCCCGGTCGCCGCCGGTCCGAACAGATGGCTGGCACCGCTCGCCGCGATCAGGGCAGGCAGCAGCGCCAACCCGGTCACCTGCAACGGGAGTCCGATCAACGGGTGGGCGGCGGCGGCCCGCAGTCCGTGTGGTGCCGGCGTCCCGGAGGCGACGGCCAGGGCACCCGCGCCGGCCCGGAGCCGGCGCAGCCGGCGCACCGTGCAGAAAGCCACCAGCACGGCTGGCACGGCGGCGAGCGTCAGCCCGCTGGCGGCCCGGTCCGCCAGAGTGGTCCCGACCGTGGCCAGACCGGCGGTCGGCAGGGCCACCGTCAGGCCGAGGCCGGTCAGCGTCAGCGCGAGCAGCCATCCGGTGTGCCGGCGCAGCTCGCGGGCGTGGGTCAGGCGGGGCAGCCCGTCCGCGAGGTAGCCGGCGGTCCACCAGACGGCGGCGACCGGAAGCAGGAGGGCGAGGTGGCTCTGCATGCCCATCAGCCTTGCCCGATTTCCGGCCCGCCGAATCCGGGCCCACCCCCCGTTCGTCCCGTACCCGTCCCCCGTAGGGGAACCATCTCGTCGATGTTATGAGGGATCCGACATGTTTAACTGCGCGCACGCGTCCAACTACCCTCACCTTGATCGGCATTCATCGATCAATCTGCCACGAGCAGGTGGACGGTCGATGCCGCTCGGAGGGAGGTAGGAAGATGGTTCTTCCACAAAGATCCGTGCTCGTCGGGCTGGCCACGCTGGCCATGGTGGCGGCGGCCACACCGGCCATGGCGGCCGAACCCGTCGGTACCGTCCGGAGCGCCGGTGGGGCGACCGCCGTCGAAGGCAGCTACATCGTCGTGTTCAAGGACAGCGAGGTCAGCCGTACGGCCGTCGGCTCGTCGGTGGACCGGCTGCTGCGCCGGCACGGCGGTACGACGGCCCGGACGTACAGCGCGGCCGTCCGGGGCGCCGAGTTGCGCGTCAGCGCCCGGGCCGCGGCGCGGATCGCGGCGGACCCCGCCGTCGCGTACGTCGAACAGAACCACGTCGTCTCCATCGCCGGCACCCAGACGAACCCCCCGTCCTGGGGCCTGGACCGGATCGACCAGCGGAACCTGCCGCTGAACAACTCCTACACGTATCCGAACACGGCCACGAACGTGACCTCGTACGTCATCGACACCGGCATCCGGACCACGCACTCGGACTTCGGCGGTCGCGCGACCTGGGGCACCAACACGGTCGACTCCAACAACACCGACTGCAACGGCCACGGCACGCACGTGGCGGGCACCGTCGGCGGCTCGGCGTACGGCGTGGCCAAGGCGACCCGCCTGGTGGCGGTCAAGGTGCTCAACTGCTCCGGCAGCGGCACCAACGCCGGCGTCATCGCCGGTATCGACTGGGTCACCGCCAACGCGGTCAAGCCGGCGGTGGCCAACATGAGCCTCGGCGGTGGGGCGAACACCGCGGTCGACAACGCGGTCATCAACTCCATCAACTCGGGCGTCACGTACGCGGTGGCCGCCGGTAACGGCAACGCTCTCGGCCAGCGGCAGAACGCCTGCAACTACTCGCCGGCCCGGGCCGCTCCGGCGATCACCGTAGGCGCCACCCAGAACAACGACGCCGCCGCGAGCTTCTCCAACTTCGGTACCTGTGTGGACATCCTCGCCCCCGGCGTGAGCATCACGTCCGCCTGGCACAGCAACGACAGCGCGACGAACACCATCAGCGGTACCTCGATGGCCTCGCCGCACGTCGCCGGGGTGGCGGCGCTGGTCCTCTCGGCCAATCCCTCGTGGAGCCCGCAGCAGGTCCGCGACTACCTGGTGAACAACTCCACCCCGAACGTGATCTCGAACGTCGGCACGGGGACCCCGAACCAGCTGCTCTACGTGGTCAACGGCACCACCCCGCCGCCGGTCAACGACTTCTCGGTCGCGGTCTCGCCGACCTCCGGCTCCACCGCACCCGGTGGCTCGGTGACGGCGACGGTGGCCACCGCCACCACCAACGGCTCGGCCCAGTCGGTCAGCCTGTCGGCCAGCGGCCTGCCGTCCGGGGCGACCGCCTCGTTCAGCCCGGCCACCGTCACCTCGGGCGGCTCGTCCACCCTGACCATCAGCACCTCGGCCGGCACCCCGGCCGGCACGTACCCGATCACCGTCACCGGCACGGCGGCTTCCGGCACCAGGAGCGCGACCTACACGCTCACGGTGACGGGCAGCGGTGGCGGCGGCTGCTCCGGAACCAACGGCACCGACGTGCCGATCCCGGACGCCGGCTCGGCGGTGACCAGCTCGATCACGATCTCCGGCTGCAACCGGAACGCCTCGTCGGCCTCGACCGTCGCGGTGAACATCGTGCACACCTACCGCGGTGACCTGGTCATCGACCTGCTCGCACCGGACGGCTCGTCCTACCGGCTGAAGAACAGCAACCTCTTCGACGGTACGGACAACATCAACACCACCTACACGGTGAACCTGTCCAGCGAGGCGGCGAACGGCACCTGGCGCCTTCAGGTGCGCGACGTCTACGGCGGTGACACCGGCTACATCAACACCTGGACGTTGGCCCTCTGACGTCACGACGAAGAGCGGGCCCCGGGCATCGCACCGGGGCCCGCTCCGCCGTGCCGGGTGTCAGACCGCGAACTCGGTAGGGCGCTCGGTGGCCGGCGCGGGCGGCCGGGCCTTCCACAGCCCGGTCTTCTGCGCGAACAGGCGTCCCAGGTACGCGGGGTTCAGGATCACGTAGCGCCGCCACAGGCGCTTCGGCTCCAGGCCGAGGCGCCAGAACCACTCCAGGCCGGCGCGCTGCATCCACGGCGGCGGCTGGCGCAGCAGACCGGCGTGGTAGTCGAAGGCCGCGCCGACCGCCATCAGCGGCATGTCCAGCAGCGGGCGCATCGCGTACGTGAAGATCTCCTGCCGGGGGCAGCCCAGCCCGACCAGGACCAGTCGGGCGCCGCTGGCCTTGATCCGGTCGGCGATCTCGACGTCCTCGCCCGGCTGTACGCCGCGGAACTTGGACGCCTCCACTCCGGCGATCTTGAGCGCCGGGAACATCCGCTCCAGCGCCGGGATCAGCCGGGCGAGGGTCTCCTCGGTCGAGCCGTACAGGTAGACCGGCAAGCCCTCGTCGGCGAAGCGGGAGAGCACGTGCAGGGTCAACGTCGGCCCGTAGACCCGGTCGGTGAGTCCGGCCCCGTGCAGCAGGTTCAACGCCCAGCGCACCGGCTGCCCGTCCGGGGTCACCACGTCGAAGGAGTTGAGTCGGGCGTTGTGCGCCCGGTCCAGCACTCCGGTCATCACGCCGTGCACGGCCAGCGCGGTCAACGCCAACGGTCGGCGGTCCTGCGCGGCGGCCACGACCTGCTCGGTGGCCCGGGCGTAGTCGGTCGCGTCGACCAGGACCCCGAGCACGTTCTTCTTGGTCATGCTCCCGGCACCCACTTGTCCACATTCGCCTCGTAGATCTCTCGCATGATCATGGGTACGTCGTAGATCTGCTTCCAGTCCGGGTAGTCGGCCTGGAACGCCTCGTTCGAGCCGATCCACCACTTGTGGTCGCCGATCCGGTTGGCCTCGACGTACTCGGTGATCATTTCCTGGCCGGTGATCTGCTCGGCCAGTGCGAACGCCTCGCGGTTGGAGGTGTTCGAGTGCCGGCCGCCGCCGAGGTTGTAGACGGCGGCCGACCGGGGACTGCGGAAGAACGCCTCGAACGCGGAGACCACGTCCGAGCTGTGGATGGCGTCCCGGACCTGCTTGCCCTGGTAACCGAAGATCTTGTAGGTGCGGCGCTCCATGTTCGCCCGCATCACGTAGCCGAGGAAGCCGTGCAGCTCGGTGGCCGAGTGCGCCGGCCCGGTCAGCGTCCCGCCGCGGAAGCAGGCCGTCTTCATGCCGAAGTAGCGGCCGTACTCCTGCACCATCACGTCCGCCGCGACCTTCGAGGCACCGAAGATCGAGTGCAGGCAGGCGTCGATCGACATGTCCTCGCGGATGCCCTGCTCGTACGGGTGGCCCGGCTCGATCTCCCAGCGGGTCTCCAGTTCCACCAGGGGCAGGCTGTTCGGCCGGTCACCGTAGACCTTGTTGGTGGAGCAGTGGATGACCGGGGCGTCGATGCAGTGCTCCCGGACGTTCTGCAGCACGTTCAGGGTGCCGGCGGCGTTCACGTCGAAGTCGGTGAACGGGTCGCGGACCGCCCAGTCGTGCGAGGGCTGTGCGGCGGTGTGGATCACCACAGCCACGTCCCGACCGTACCGACCGAACAGCGCGTCGAGTGCCGCCCGGTCCCGGATGTCGATGCTGTGGTGGGAGTACGCGTCACCCAGCTCGTCGGTGAGCCGGCGCACGTTCCACGCGGTGGACGCCTCCTCGCCGAAGAACTCCTGCCGCATGTCGTTGTCGATGCCGACGACGTCGAGACCGAGGCCGGCGAAGTGCCGGACCGCCTCGGAGCCGATCAGCCCGCCCGACCCGGTCACGAATGCGACACTCACATGCCACTCCTGGTGCGTCGGAGGCAGAAACCATCGGAGCATAGCGTGACGTCCGGCACGCCCCGATACGGAGCGAGGGCCCCGCATGCCGCGGAGCCCTCGTCTGTGGTGGGGAAGGGGGGAGTTGAACCCCCACGTCCTTTCGGACACACGGACCTGAACCGTGCGCGTCTGCCATTCCGCCACTTCCCCGTGGCCCGACCTCGGAAAACGTGGCCTGGACCGGACGCCGCCGGTCACCGGCGGGCCTCCGTCATACTACGTGACCTTGGTCTGCTGCCGCGAATGGCTTTCGCTGCTCGCAGCGGTTACCGTTCGTGGCGGACGAAAGAGTAGCACGACAATCCGGAGCCGTCCGAACGGGCCGTGGCCTGCCGGCAGAGCGGCGTGTGAGCTGCGTGCGCTCTGGACGGATACCATCATGTCCTCGGGACCCGAGGAGGAGCCGGTGAGCGTGCTGCAACGCTTCGAGAAGCGTCTGGAAGGCCTGGTCGAAGGGGCTTTCGCCAAGGTCTTCAAAGGGGTGGTCCACCCCGTGGAGATCCTCAACGCCATGCAGCGGGAGGCCGAGGCGCACAAGGCCATCCTGGCCGGTGGGCGCACGTTGGTGCCCAACCGCTACGTGATCGATCTCTCGCCGTACGACCACAGTCGGCTGGCGCCGTACGCTGCCGCGCTGGCCCAGGAACTGGCCCAGTCGCAGGCGGAGTTCATCGGCGAGCAGGCCTGGACGGTCTACGGAGACGTGATCGTCGAGATCGAGCGCGGTGAAGGACTGGACACCGGTATGTTCCGGGTCACCGCGGAGGTCTACACCGGTGGCGAGGTCGCCCCGGTCTCGGCGCCCGGCTACGACGCCGGCCCGCCCGGCTATCCGTCGTACGACCAGGGTGGTGGCTACGGCCCGCCGCCGGGTCACGGTGGTGGCCGCAACATCCGGCTGGTCTCCGGTGACGGCCGTACCTACCCGCTCCAGATGGGCTCGACCGTGATCGGTCGTGGCGACCAGGCCAACCTGCGCCTGCCGGACGTCGGAATCTCCCGGCGACACGCCCGGCTGGACTTCGACGGTGGGCAGGTCGTGCTGACCGACCTCGGCTCGACCAACGGCACCATGGTCAACGGCCAGCGGGTTTCCGCCGTGGCGTTGAACCCCGGTGACATGATCCAGCTCGGTACGACCACCCTGACCTTCCGCGTGGACGGCTGATCCGCCTTGCCGGAACTCGTCATCACCGTCGCCCGGTTCGGATTCCTCGTCCTGCTGTGGATCTTCGTGTTCACGGTGGTCGGCGTCATCCGCCGGGACCTCTTCGCGGGGGCCCGCTCGGGCCGACTGGTGGCCGCACCCCGGACGGTGGGTGCGTCGACCGGTCAGGCGACGGCGAAGCCGGCGAAGGTGAAGCGGGGGCGGGCGGCGCATCAGCTGGTCGTGACCGCGGGGCAGTTGGCCGGCACCCGGATCACGTTGGGTGAGGCGCAGATAACCATCGGTCGTGCCGAGGACTCCACCCTCGTCATCACCGACGACTACGCGTCGGCGCGACACGCCCGGCTCGTGCCGCGGGACGGGCAGTGGTTCGTCGAGGACCTCGGCTCGACTAACGGGACGTACCTGGATCGCGCTAAGGTCACCGGACCGACCCCCGTCCCCCTCGGCGTGCCGATCCGGATCGGCCGCACCTCTCTCGAATTACGGCCATGACTCTGACCCTGCGCTATGCGGCCCACAGCGACCGCGGTCTGATCCGAGACGGTAATCAGGACTCCGTCTACGCCGGGCCGCGGCTACTCGCCGTCGCCGACGGCATGGGCGGCATGGCCGCCGGTGACGTCGCCAGCAACATCGTCATCGGTGCCATGGCGCCGTTGGACGAGGACGTCCCAGGTGACGCCCTGGTCGACGCGCTCCGCTCCGCCGTCGGCACCGCCAACCAGCAGCTCCGCGAGACCGTGGAAGCCAACCCCCAGTTGGAGGGGATGGGCACCACGCTGACCGCGACCCTCTTCTCCGGCAGCAAGCTGGGCATGGTCCACATCGGCGACTCGCGGGCCTATCTCCTGCGCGACGGTGAGTTCGCGCAGATCACCAAGGACGACACCTACGTCCAGATGCTCGTCGACGAGGGCCGGATCAGCCCGGAGGAGGCGAGCAGCCACCCACAGCGTTCGCTGCTCACCCGGGCCCTCGACGGCCGCGACATCGACCCGGAGTACTCGGTCCGGCAGGTGCTGCCCGGCGACAGGTATCTGATCTGCTCCGACGGGCTCTCCGGAGTGGTCAGCGCCGAGACCATCGCCGAGACGATGCGGGAGTACGCCGACCCGCAGCAGTGTGTCGAACGGCTCGTCCAGCTCGCCCTGCGCGGCGGCGGTCCGGACAACATCACCGTGATCATCGCCGACGCCACCGACCGGGACATCGTCGAGGCGGCGCCGATCGTCGGTGGTGCGGCGGCCCGCGACCGGGGCATGGCGACCTCGGCGGACGTCTCCACCCCGGCGGCGCGTGCCTCGGCGCTCTCCGCCCCCCGGCCCGCGGCCCCCGACGACTCCGCCGCGAACGCCGACGACGAGCCCGAGGCACGCCGACGCCCGCTGCGCGCGCTCGCGATGACGACCGCTCTGATGGTGATCATTGGCGGTGGTGCCTTCGCCGGCTGGAGCTACACCCAGCGCCAGTACTACGTGGGCGCGACCGAGGACGGCCAGGTGGCGGTGTTCCGCGGCATCCAGGGCCAGATCGCCGGCATGGACCTCTCCAGCGTGCACTCCAAGAGCGAAGCCCAACTGGACGACCTCACCCTGGCCGCGCAGGAGCAGGTCAAGCAGGGCATCCCGGCCAAGAGCGAGCCGGACGCGGAACGGCGGCTGGCGGAGCTGACGTTCGACAGCCCGACCAACGTGAATCTGAAGCCGCTCTGCCCGCCGACGCCGAGCCCCACCCCCTCGCTGGATCTGTCGTCGCCGACCCCGAGCGCGCCGGCGGGCTCGCCGAGTGTGCCGGCCGGCTCGCCGAGCCAGGTGAGCGGCTCGCCGTCACCGCAGGGCGGGTCGGCGGCCGCGCCGAGCGGCACGCCCGGCGACGCCTCTGCCGCCCCGGACAGCACACCCGACGCGCCGCCCGTCGACACCTTCACGCCCACGGTCGATCCGGCGGCCTGCCGGTCGCCCCAGTAGGCACCGGCTCCGACCCGAGGATCATCGTGACCGCAGCGGCCACTCCGGCACCCTCGCCCGCGACCGCGGGCGAGCGGCCCGGCGTACGCCTCGCCCGCGCCCGGCGCAACGCCGAGCTGTCGCTGCTGCTGTTGGCGATGGCGCTGGTGGCCGCGTACGGGGCGATGGTCGAGGCGAACGTGCTCGACACGGTCACCCCGAGCTTCTGGGTGCCGGCCGCCGCGCTCACCGCGGTCTTCCTCGGCATGCATCTGGTGATCCGGTTCCTCGCGCCCTTCGCCGATCCGGCTCTGCTGCCGGCGGTGGCCCTGCTCAACGGGCTCGGGGTCGGCTTCCTCCGCCGGCTCGACCTGGCCAAGGCACCCCCCGAGGAGCGCGTCGACCTCGCCATCTTCGCCGGCACCGGCGGGCGGCAGCTGGCCTGGACGTTGGCGTCGGTGATCCTCGCCGCCGGGCTGCTGGCCCTGATGCGCGACCACCGGTCGATCTCCCGGTACGCGTACACGCTGGGTCTGGCGGGCATCGTGCTGGTCATGCTGCCGGCGGTGCTGCCGGCCAGCATCTCCGAGATCAACGGTGCCAAGCTCTGGGTACGCATCGGCAGTTTCTCGATCCAGCCGGGCGAGTTCGCCAAGCTCGCCCTGCTGGTCTTCTTCGCCTACTACCTGGTGCGCAAGCGCGAGGTGCTGTCGCTGGCGAGTCACCGCATCCTGGGCATCGACTTCCCGCGCGGGCGCGACCTCGGCCCTGTGCTCGTCGTCTGGGTGATCAGCCTGCTGGTGCTGATCTTCGAGAAGGACCTGGGCACCTCGCTGCTCTACTTCGGCATGTTCGTGGCGACGGTCTACATCGCCACCGAGCGGGTCAGCTGGCTGCTCATCGGTCTGGTCCTCTTCTTCGGTGGCGCCTATCTCGCGTACGTGCTCGGCGAGTCGATCGGCGGACCGTTCGCGAACTTCTACCTGCGGGCGCAGATCTGGCTCGACCCGTTCGCCAAGCCCTACGACGACGGCTACCAGCTGGTGCAGGGACTGCTCGCGCTCGGCTCCGGCGGGTTGTTCGGCGCCGGGCCCGGCGGCGGTCAGCCGCTGCTGCTGCCCGAGGTGCAGAACGACTTCATCTTCGCCGGCATCGGTGAGGAGATCGGGCTCTTCGGCCTCTCCGCGCTGCTGGTCATCTACCTGCTCATCGTCGAGCGGGGCCTGCGGGCCGCCCTGGCGGTCCGGGACTCGTTCGGCAAGCTGCTCGCCGGTGGGCTGGCCTTCACCCTCGCGCTCCAGGTGTTCGTGATCGTCGGCGGGATCAGCAAGCTCATTCCGCTCACCGGCCAGACCACGCCGTTCCTCTCCGCGGGTGGTTCCTCGCTGATGGCGAACTGGCTGCTCATCGCGGTGCTGCTGCGCGTCTCCGACGCCGGGCGTCGGCCGGTCGGTGGCGCCGGTGGCAAGGTGACCCGACCCTCCGGCGGCCCGCCCGAGCAGTTGCACGGTGCCCCCACGGAGGTGATCAAGCCGTGAACGCACCCCTGCGCCGGGTCGGCGTCGTTGTCATCGTCCTGTTCGGCCTGCTCTTCGCGAACCTCAACTGGATCCAGGCCTACAAGGCCGACGAATACCGCACCAGCGACTACAACGGCCGGGTCCAGGTCGCCAAGTACGACCGCAAGCGCGGCAACATCGAGGCCAGCGGCACCGCCCTGGCGGTCAGCAAGGAGACCGACGGCGAGCTGAAGTACCTGCGTACCTACCCGGGTGGCGCGAAGTACGCCCACGTGCTCGGGTACGAGCCGGTCAACGGCTCCGCGACCGGCCTGGAACGGGCCGAGAACGACTTCCTCGCCGGCACCAGCGACCAGCTCATCGTCAACCGGTTGCGGGACATGGTCACCGGTGACACCACCGCCGGTGGCAACGTGCTGCTGACCCTCTCCAAGCGGGCCCAGGACACCGCCTACGACGAGCTGCGCAACAACAACCGTGGGGCGACCAAGGGCGCGGCGATCGCCATCGACCCGGCCACCGGGGCGGTGCAGGCGCTGGTCTCCATGCCCAGCTTCGACCCGAACCCGCTGGCCAGCCACAACACCAACGAGGCGACCACCGCGTACAACAGGCTCGACAGGGACCCGGCACGGCCGCTGCGGAACCGGGCGCTCGGCGAGGTGCTGCCCCCGGGCTCCACCTTCAAGATCGTGGTGGCCGCCGCCGCGCTGGAGAACGGGATCGGCAAGGAGACCAACATCCCCGCCGGGCCGAGCTACACCCCGCCCACCTCAGGGGAAGCGATCACCAACGCCGTGCCGTCGATCTGCCCGCAGTCCCAGGTCACCCTGATGAAGGCGGTCACCGACTCGTGCAACACCGGCTTCGCCAAGCTCGGCGTTCAGCTCGGCCCCGACGTGCTCAAGCAGAAGGCCCAGCAGTTCGGGTTCGAGCAGGAGGACCTGACCGTCGGCCGGCTCGGCGAGGGCGGCCTGGGCGTGGCGGCCAGCCGCACCGGCAGCATCGAGAACCCGGACGGCGGTCCGGACCCGGCGGCGCTGGCCCAGTCCTCCATCGGCCAGCGTGATGTGCGGATGACCCCGTTGCAGGGCGCGATGATCGCCGCGGCGGTGGCCAACGGCGGTAGCCAGATGCGGCCGTACCTGGTGCGCCAGCTGCTGGCACCGGACCGCACCACCGTCTACGACACCGCCAACCCGCGCGAGCTGCGCCGGCCGGTGAGTGGTCAGGTCGCCGCCGACCTGCGGGACATGATGGTCAGCGTGGTGGAGAACGGCACCGGCCGCAACGCCCGGATCAACGGCTACACGGTCGGCGGCAAGACCGGCACCGCCCAGTCCGCGCCGGAGCGGCCCGACCACGGCTGGTTCATCGGTTTCGCCCTCGACTCCGACGGCAAGCCGGTCTCCGCCGTCTGCGTCGTCCTGGAGGAGGCGGGCAGCGGCGGCAGCGCCGAGGCCGCCCGGATCGCGGGGCAGATCATGCGGGCCGCCATCGCCGAACCCGGGGGGCGCTGACATGCTCAGTCCCGGGGTGCAACTCGGCAACCGCTACCGGCTCGACGAGCGGATCGCCAGCGGCGGCATGGGCGACGTCTGGCGCGGCACGGACCAGGTGCTCGGTCGTACGGTCGCGGTCAAGAGCCTGCTCCCGGCGTTGCTGGACGAGCCGGGCTTCGCCGAGCGCTTCCGGGGCGAGGCCCGCACCATGGCGACGATCAACCACCCGGGTGTGGTCGACGTCTACGACTTCGGCAACGACCAGCAGATCGCCTTTCTGGTGATGGAGTACGTCGAGGGCGACCCGCTGTCGGCGACACTCAGCCGGGTCGGCCGGCTCACCCCGGCGCGGACCATGGCGCTGGTCGCCCAGGCCGCGGACGCGCTGCACGCCGCCCACGTGAAGGGCATCGTGCACCGGGACGTGAAGCCGGGCAACCTGCTGGTCCGGCCCAACGGCACGCTGGTGCTGACCGACTTCGGCATCGCCCGCTCGGACCTGGTCGGGCAGCTCACCGCAGCCGGCTCGGTGCTCGGCACCGCCTCCTACATCTCGCCGGAGCAGGCCACCGGCCAGGTCGCCACCCCCGCCTCCGACGTCTACGCGCTCGGCGTGGTCGCGTACCAGTGTCTCGCCGGACGACGGCCGTTCGAGGGCGACAATCCTCTCGACATCGCCATGCGGCACGTGCGGGAGACGCCCCGCCCGCTGCCGGCCGACATCCCGCCCCAGGTCCGCGCGCTGGTCGAGCGGGCCCTGGCCAAGGACCCGAAGGACCGCTGGCCGAGCGCCGCCGCGCTGGCCGGTGTGGCGCGCCAGCTGAAGACCGCGCTGTCCCGGCAGGCTCGGGCCGGCGGTCAGGCCGCGCCGATCTCCGCCGCGCCGGCCTCACCGGCACCGGGTCGTGCGCAGGTTCCGCCGCCGCAGCCGCCACGTCCGGCGGTGGCGCCGCACTCCCCGGCCCCCTCGCACCCCCAGGCTGTGGGGCACCGACCGCCACCGGCCCATCCGTCGGCCCGCCCGCCGGCGGCTCCGCACCGCCCCACCACTGTCGCGCCGGCCGTCGCCGGCTATCCACGCGGTGCGGCCACGGTCCCACCCGGGTACGCTCCGCCGCCCGGACCGTCACGCCCAGTGCCACGACGGTCACGATCCGGGATGGTGTTCCTGGCTATCGTGCTGGGCGCACTGGTCCTCCTCTGCTCCGGCGTGATTTCCTACCAACTGCGGAGCAACCTCGGCGCGGGCACGCCGGGTGGGGCGTCCGTGCGAGCGGTTACGTCCGACGCGCTGCGGCCCGACGGACGAGACGATCCGGCCGGTACGGCGTACCGTCGACTGGATCAGCCCCGACCGGGCGGCGACGAGACGACGACGAGCGAAGGACGACAGACGCGATGACAGCGCAGGCCCGCCTGCTCGGTGGCAGGTACCAGGTCGGCGAGCTGCTCGGGTACGGCGGCATGGCCGAGGTGCATCGCGGTCGTGACCTGCGGCTCGGTCGGGACGTCGCGATCAAGATGCTCCGGGCGGACCTGGCCCGGGACGCCACCTTCCAGATGCGTTTCCGGCGGGAGGCGCAGAACGCCGCCTCCCTGAACCACCCCGCCATCGTCGCCGTCTACGACACCGGTGAGGAGCAGGCGCCGACCGGCGAGACGCTTCCGTTCATCGTGATGGAGTTCGTGAACGGGCGCACGTTGAAGGAGGTGCTCGGCGCCGAGGGTCGGCTGCAACCCCGGCGGGCGCTGGAGATCAGCGCCGACATCTGCGCCGCGCTGGACTTCAGCCACCGGCACGGCATCATCCACCGCGACATCAAGCCGGGCAACGTGATGCTCACCCAGACCGGCCAGGTCAAGGTGATGGACTTCGGCATCGCCCGGGCGTTGGCCAGCGGCGCCACCACGATGACGCAGACCAGCGCGGTCATCGGCACCGCCCAGTATCTGTCGCCGGAACAGGCCCGCGGCGAGGCGGTCGACGCCCGCTCCGACGTGTACGCCGCCGGTTGTGTGCTCTTCGAGCTGGTCTGCGGGCATCCGCCGTTCGTCGGCGACAGTCCGGTCAGCGTCGCCTACCAGCACGTGCGGGAGGCTCCGCCGACCCCGAGCGACCTGAACCCGGACGTCAACCCGGCGGTCGACGCGATCGTGCTGAAGGCGCTGTCGAAGAATCCGCTGAACCGCTACCAGAGCGCCGGCGAGATGCGGGCGGACCTGCTCCGCGCGGCGGCCGGCCGGCCGGTGATGGCGACTCCGGTGATGCGCGAGGACGAGACCGTGGCGATGGCCGCGGCCGGCGGCTCGGGCTACCCGTCGGCGGGTGCCACGCAGACCCGGCAGATTCCCGCCCGGGTGGGCGACCCGCGCCAGCGCAAGGCATCGTCCTGGCTGATCGCCACGTTCGCCGCGCTCGGCGTGCTCGCGGTGATCGCCCTCGTCGCCGCGCTGCTGCTGAACCAGCGTGACGATCCGCAGGACGCTCCGGTGCCGACGGTCACCGGGCTGAGCCAGGCCGACGCCTTCGCCCAGATCGAGCGGGACGGCTTCGTACCGGCGCGCGGCGAGCCGGAGTTCACCTCGGACTGCCGGGAGGGGACCGTCACCAGCCAGTCCCCGTCTCCGGGTGAGCGGGCGGCCCCGAACAGCACGGTGACCGTGCGGATCTGCGGCGGCAAGCCCGAGGTGACCATCCCGCCCGGCCTCGTCGGCAGCACTAGGGAAAGCGCCGAGACGCAGCTCAAGAACCTCAAACTCGTGGTCGAGGTCGACGAGGTCGACAACGCGGCGCCCAAGAATCAGGTGCTGAAGGTCTCCCCGCCGTCGGGAGAGAAGGTCGCGGAGGACACCGAGGTCACCCTCACCGTCTCCAAGGGCAACGTCGTTCCGGTCCCGTCCGTGGTCGGCCTCAGCGAGGCGGAGGCGAAGCGGACCCTGGAGCGAGCGGGTTTCCGGCACAACGTCGAACTCGGCCCGGAGGTCCCCGCCGACCAGGCCGGGCGGGTGGTCGACCAGAGCCCGAACGCCAACACCGAGCGCACGAAGAACAGTGTGGTGACGATCGTCGTGTCGGTGCAGGAGCCGGAGGACACGGATCCGCCGACCCAGGCGCCACCGACCAGCGCGCCGCCGACCACTCCGCCGCCGGATGACGACGACGATGGCGGCGGTGGCAGCGGCGGTGGGATCCTGCCCTCCCTCTCCCCGTTCCGCCTCGGCGAGGAGTGACGGGACCGAAGCCGCCGGCCGCCCGGGTGAAACGACGGCTGCTCCGGTTGGCCGTGCCCGGCCTGGCTGTCCTGCTGCTCGCCAGCCTGCCGTGGATCTGGACGACCGTCGGTGCCCACGGTCACCTCCATCCGGCGGCCGAGGCGCCGACCGCCGACGTCGTGATCGTCCTGGGTACGGCCGTGACGGAGGACGGCCGGCAACCGGGCGTCCGGCTGGCCGGCCGCCTGGAGACCGCCGCCGAGCTGGTGCGCAGCGGGCGGGCCCGGGCGGTGCTGGTCTCGGGCGACGGTGCCGGCGAGTCCGGTGACGAGCCGGCGATCATGGCCGCCCACCTCACCGAGCGGCTCGGCGTCGATCCGGGGCGCGTCGTCGCCGACCCGCACGGGCTGGACACCTACGACAGCTGCCGGCGGGCCCGCGACGTCTACGGGATCGAGCGGGCCCTGATCGTCACCCAGTCGTACCACCTGTCGCGGGCGGTGACGCTCTGCCGGCACCTCGGCATCGACGCCGACGGGGTGACCGCCAACTGTTCGGGCTGCGGCACCGGCCTACTGGTGCGGAAGGCGGCTCGGGACTACCTGGCCAGCGGCAAGGCCGCCTGGGACGCCATCCGCGACCGGCCACCCGCCGTCAGCTCACCCGCCGACCCCGGCATCTCCGACGCGCTGGCGCGCTGACCGCTCCCGAAGCTGGCTCAGGTGGTGGCGAAGGCGGCGCGGCGGCGGGCGTCGACCTCGGCGGCCAGCGCCGGGGCGCGTTCCAGCGCTTCCGGATGGCCGCAGGCGGCGAGCCAGTTGGCCAGCATCAGGTGACCGCCCTCGGTCAACACCGACTCGGGATGGAACTGGACGCCCTCGATCGGCAGCGTGCGGTGGCGCATCGCCATCACGATCCCGGAGGCGGTCCAGCCGGTCACCTCCAGCTCGGCCGGCAGGGTCTCCCGCAGCACCGCGAGCGAGTGGTAGCGGGTCGCCGTGAACGGGTCGGGCAGGCCGGCGAGGACACCGGTGTCGTCGTGCCGGACCTCCGAGGTCTTGCCGTGCAGCAGCTCCGGGGCGCGGGCGACGGTCGCCCCGAACGCCTCGCCGATGGCCTGGTGACCCAGGCAGACCCCGAAGATCGGCAGCTCGCCGGCGTACTCGCGGATGACGTCGAGGCAGATGCCGGCGCGGTCGGGCGTGCCCGGGCCGGGCGAGAGCAGCACGCCGTCCGCGCCGACCCGGCCCACCTCGGCCAGCTCGATCTCGTCGTTGCGTCGTACCTCGCACTCCACGCCGAGCTGGCCGAGGTACTGCACCAGGTTGAAGACGAACGAGTCGTAATTGTCGATCACCAGGACGCGCATCGGGCTCACTCGTCCTCGTCGGGCGGCGGGGTGTTGTTCCGGTCGGTGTCGTACGGCAGGTCGTGCTCGTCGCCCGGCGGGGCGTCGTCCACCGCGCCGCCGTCGTCGCCGGGCACGACGTCGCCACCCCCTGGCACGCCGGAGTCCTCCTGGGTCACCTGCACGTCGTCGAAGGGAAGCAGCGGTTCCGCCCAGGGAAACACCACGTACCACAGCAGCGCCACCATCGTGGTGGCGAGCACCAGGCTGCCGACGAGCTTGCCGGGCAGCCCGAAGGGCAGCTTGCGCCAGATCCAGGCGTACATCGTCAGGTCCCCAGCTCCGCCGGGCGTCCCTCGGCCTTGGGCTGGGTACGCGTCATCTCGGCGTGAATGATCAACCGCTGATAGTTGTCGAACTTCGGATTGCAGGTGGTCAGGGTCAGCATCCGTTTGGTCGGCTTCTCACCCGGTCGACCCGGCACCGGGGCCACCACCTCGACCTGCGTCGGCTTGACGATCAGGCTCTCGGTGACCTGGTAGACGTACCACTCGTTGCGGCCCTCGACGACGATCGGATCGCCCTTGCGCAACTCGTCCAGTCGCCAGAAGGTCGCCCGGTTCCGGTGCCCGGCCACCGAGAAGTTGCCCACCTGGCCGGGCAGGGCGCTGTCCGGGTAGTGGCCCGGCGCGTACCGGATGTCCTGCTGGCTGACGCCCTCGACGACGATCCATTCCTTGTCGAACTTGGGAATGTAGAGGCCCGCGATCGGGGTGCCGTGCACCGCCGGCTTCGGCTTGGCGGAAGGGCTGGCTGACGCTGCCACCGTCGGGTCCGGCTCGGGTGCCCACGCCTGGGCCAGTTGCTCGCTCAGCTCGCCCTGGTGGGCGTCGACGATCGCCGACTTGCCCCAGATCTCATAGCCGGCGAAGAGCAGCACCACCAGGCCGAAGGTGATCAGCAATTCGCCACTGACCCGGAGGCCGGTGCGCACCCGGGACCACACCGACGGGCGGGTCAGCTCCGAGTAGACGCTCTTGTAGCCCTCACCCGTCTGGTGGGGGCGCAGTTGCACCACCCGATCGCCGCGCCGCGGTTTCGGCGCCTCGGCGGGCTGGTCGGCTCCGTCGGCGGGCTCCTCGCCCTTCGGCGGCCGGGGTACGGCACCCATCAGGGCGGTCGAGTCCATCGGGGGCGGCGTAGCCGGCCGGGCCCCGGTGACCGCCGGGATGAGGGCGGTGGCCCCCGGGTCGGCCGCTCGGCTCGGTGCAGCCGGCTGCACCGGGGTTGGCGGCTGACCGGACGCGGTCGGGCGGGGGTGCTGACCCGGAGGGAGGCCGTTCTGGGCGACCGGGCGCTCCGGAGTCGCCGGGCCGTTGGCGGCAGCGGGCTGTGCGTTCGTCGTCGGGGTGGCCGCCGGGTTCGGTCGGGCCGGCTCCGTCGCCCGGCCGGCTGAGTCGCCGACCTTCGGCATGAAGGCGGTAGGTCCCTCGCCCGACCAGTCCTGCCCGGGTCCTGCGGGGCCGGCCTGCCCGGAACCGGGACGGGAGGCGTACTCGCCGTACGCGGTCCCGGTCTGCGGAGTTGGCGTCGCCTGCCGAGGCTGAGGTGAGTGGCCGGGGGACGGCATGGCCGGTCGTAGGGCGGCGGGGTGGGCCGCCCCGGCGGCCGGGGGCGTCGACGCGCCGTCGAGCCACGTCGCACCACCGTTCGGCTGCGCCGGTCCGGTCCCGGCCCGGGCCGGCCCGGCCGGTTGGCTGCCGGGCCAGGGCGGCGGGGTGCCGGTGGCCTCGCCGGTGCCCGGCCGGGCACCGGCCGCATCGGCCGGCGGAACCCGACCCGGCTGACCCGCGACCCCGGTGACGCCGCGCTCACCGGAGCCGGAACGGCCGGCGTCCACGACGTCGGGCCGGTTGCCGGTCGGCTGCTCCGTGGTGCCCCTGCTCGGCTGGAAGGCACCGCGCCACGGCGTCGGCCCGACCGGAATGTCCGGTTGGCCGGACGGCAGGGGTACGCCGTGCCACTGGTCGTTGCTCCCGGTGCCCTGCTGCCGACCCGCGGTGCCGTGACCCGGATCCGGCGCGCGGTCCCACTGGTCGGCCGTACGGCCGGAAGTCGCCGTTCGCTCGGCGGTCGGTGCCGGGTCCCACTGGTTCGCGGCACGACCGGCTGTCGCCGGGGCATCCCACTGGTTCGCCCGGTCGGTGGCCGGCGGCGGGTCCCAGCGGCCCGTGGAGGCGTTCTGTTGTTCCCGACCGGGGCCGGTGCTCTGTTGGTCTGCCGTCGGCGCACCGGGGCGCTCCGGTCCCGGGGGCGCGCTCCAGCCCGGCGCGGCCGTGCTCCGAGCGTCCGCTGGCGGTGGGGCGTCCCACCGGCCGGGCACGGCCGGCACAGTCGCGTCGGCGAAGCCGTCGAAGCGGCCGGAGTTCGTCGACCGCTGGCCGTCCGGAGTGCGGCCGCCGGAGTGCGGCTGGTCGCCCGGACGCGGGGCTCCGGTCGGCGGCAGATCGTGTGGCGAGCCGGCCGCGCCCGACCGGGTGGGCAGCACCGGGTCCGGCCAGGCTCCCGCCGGACGGGGGGCGCCGGACTCGGCTCGCTCGACCTTGGGCAGGAAGGCGGTGGGCTCGTCGGTCTGGTCGCGGTGCCGACCGTCGGACTGCGGGCTCACTGCGGCCTCACTGCGGCACCGTCGCGGAACGCAGGGTGGTGGAATCCTCGAATGCGGGCACGGTGACCGTGCCGGAGGTCTCTGAGTAGCCGAGCTGGTAGTTTGCGACCGCGTCCCTGAACCACCGGACTCCCTCGGAAGCGGCGAGGGCCTGCCGGAGTGCGGCGGGATCGCCAATTGCTACGATCTTGAAAGGCGGGGAGTACACCCGGCCGTGCAGCAGCAGGGTGTTACCCACGCAGCGTACCGCGCTGGTTGCCAGCACGCGCACGTTCATGATTGACATCGCCTCGGCACCACCGGCCCAAAGGGCGTTGACCACCGCCTGGACGTCGCCCTGATGGACGACCAGGTCGTCGTTGGTGGCCCCTTCGGGCAGATTGCTGAGCTGGGGCGCGTCGTTGAGCTCGACGGTCAGACCGGGGCCGGTGAGGGCGGTGAAGCCGGCATCGGCCCGGCTGGCCGCGGCCCGCTGCTGCTGCTCCCTGATCGGCCCGTCGGAGTTGGCGAGGACGGCCGTTCGACTCTCGACCTCCCCACGCAGCGACGCGGCCCGCTCCTCGTTCGCCGCCACCTGCTCGCGGCGGTCCTCGATGAGTTCGGTGAGCTGGGGCCGGCGGTCCTCGCGCAGGGCGGTACCACCCGCCGTGGTGGCCGTGGTGGTGAAGAGCAGACCGGCGGCGAGGGCGATCAGCGGTACGCCGATCGACCAACCCGGCCGGCGTTGACGCGGTCGACCGGGCAGCAACCCGGCGACGAGTCGTCGCAGCGCCTTCTGCCACGACGCCGCGCCGGAGGTGTACTCCACGGACCGTCCCCCCTTGTTGTCGCGCTCCGACGCCGCCCGGTGCGGGCCGGAGCGCTCGTTTTCCGGTGCTGCCCGGTACCGGTCTCGCCCCATTCGTGGCTTGGACGGGTCTTCCGGACTACGCTAGCTGTCGAACATTATTGGCCATGGACCGTCGCCCTCGCGCCCGGTTGCAGGCCGGACGAGGTCGTAACCCCTCTGGAGAGCGTCGTGCCCAAGTCTCAGGTCCGCAAGAAGAAGGTGTACACCCCGCCCACGGACGTCCGCCCCCCGGCGACCGCGGCAACCCGCAAGCCCAGCCCGGTGTGGCTGCCGATCTCTGCGGTGTCGCTGATCGTCTTCGGCATCGGCTGGCTGGTGGTCTACTACCTCTCCGAGCAGCAGTACCCGGTCATGGAGCTGGGGTACTGGAACCTGGCGGTCGGTTTCGGCGCGATGGTCGCCTCGCTGGTTCTGCTCTCCCGCTGGCGCTGACCCGCAGCTCAACGCCGTGACCGCCGACGGTCGCCGGCGGCCCGCCCGAGCGGTGTTGCCGCCGGCCTCCTAAGGTGTGCGCAGGGCAGCGTGGCCCAGGGTGCGAGAAGACTCACGTTACTGCTGGGTAACCTTGCGCGTAGGCTGCACTGCATGACCGAGCGGAGCGAGGTCATCGACCGGTCAGGTTGAGGTGCGGCGGCGGTGGGTCGACCGATCGCACCGACGCCCCGGTCGCCGAGCCGCTCGACAGGCAGCAGACCGGGAGGCCAACTCGATGGGCAGCGTCCAGATCGTCACCACGATCCTCGCGGCCGCCATCACCGCCGTTGCGGTGTGGCTTGCGGTACGCGCGGTCTCGAAGATGGTGGCCGTCATCCGGCTGGGTCAGCCCGACCCGACCCGCTCCGGTGACAAGGTCAGCCGCACCATGACCATGCTGGCGGAGACCGCCGGGCACACCCGGATGCTCCGCTGGAGCGTGGTGGGCGCGGCGCACTGGTTCGTGATGGTCGGCTTCATCGTGCTGTCGCTGCTGGTGCTCGAGGCGTACTTCGAGGTCGTGTCGCCGACCGGCGGGCTGCCGCTGATCGGCGGCTGGGCGCTCTACGGCCTGGTCACCGAGTGGATCGGCATTCTGGGCGTGATCGGCATCGTGGTCCTGATCGCGATCCGGCTGGCGAACCGGCCGAACCGGGCGGGACGCCGATCGCGGTTCACCGGCTCCACCATGTGGCAGGGCTACTTCGTCGAGGCGGTCGTCCTCGCCGTACTGGTCATGGGTTTCCTGATCCGCGGCTTCAAGGTGGCCACCGACCACTTCGAGTACCCCGTCTGGGCCACCCCCCTCAGCCACGCGGTCGGTTCGGTGCTGCCGGGCTGGGAGTCCGGAGTCAGCGTCGCCGCCCTCATCAAGATTTCGATCTCGATGACCTGGGTCATCGTGATCGCGCTGAACGTGACGATGGGCGTCGCCTGGCACCGCTTCCTCGCCTTCCCCAACATCTTCTTCAAGCGCAGGCCGGGTGCGGCCGGTTCCGGCCTCGGCGCGCTGCGGCCGATGATGAGCGATGGCAAGCCCCTCGACTTCGAGGAGGCCGACCCGGAGAAGGACCAGTTCGGGGTCGCCCAGGTCGAGCAGTTCACCTGGAAGGGGCTGCTGGACTTCAGCACCTGCACCGAGTGCGGTCGCTGCCAGTCGCAGTGCCCGGCGTGGAACACCGGCAAGCCGCTGTCGCCGAAGCTGCTGGTGCTCAGCCTGCGTGACCACGCGTACGCCAAGGCGCCCTACCTGCTGGCCGGCGGTGGCAAGGACCTCACCGGCGAGGAGAAGGCCACCGCCGCGCAGCTCGCCCACGTCGACGTGCTGGCGCTGGCCGAGGCGGAGAAGCCACTGATCGGCGATGCCGAATCCGGCGGCGTCATCGACCCCGACGTGCTCTGGTCCTGCACCACCTGCGGTGCCTGCGTGGAGCAGTGCCCGGTGGACATCGAGCATGTCGATCACATCGTCGACATGCGCCGTTACCAGGTGCTCATCGAGTCCAGCTTCCCCTCGGAGGCCGGCGTGATGCTGCGCAACCTGGAGAACAAGGGCAACCCGTGGGGCGCGCCGCAGAACACCCGGGAGGACTGGACCAAGGGCCTCGACTTCGAGGTGCCCCGGGTCGGCGAGGTCGAGGACTTCGAGTACCTCTTCTGGGTGGGCTGCGCCGGGGCGTTCGAGGACCGGGCGAAGAAGACCACCCGGGCCGTCGCCACCCTGCTCAACGAGGCGGGTGTCTCCTTCGCCATCCTCGGTGAGGGGGAGACCTGCTCGGGCGACCCGGCCCGGCGGATCGGCAACGAGTTCGTCTTCCAGATGCTCGCCCAGCAGAACGTGGAGACCCTCAACGAGGCGTTCGAGGGCCGCGAGAAGGCCAAGCGCAAGATCGTCGCAACCTGCCCGCACTGCTTCAACACCCTGGGCAACGAGTACGGCCAGCTCGGCGGTGAGTTCGAGGTCGTGCACCACACCCAGTTGCTGGCCCACCTGGTCGCCACCGGCAGGCTCACCCCGGTGCAGCCGGTCGACGGCGGGGTGACCTACCACGACCCGTGTTACCTCGGACGGCACAACCGGGTGTTCACCCCGCCGCGCGAGGTTCTCGGTGCCGCCCTCGGCGGCGGGCAGAACGGCGGGTCCGGCGAAGGCATCGTCGAGATGCCCCGCAACAGCGAGCGTTCCTTCTGCTGCGGCGCCGGTGGCGCCCGGATGTGGATGGAGGAGCGGATCGGCAAGCGGATCAATGTGGACCGGGTCGAGGAGGCCATGTCCACCGGGGCGAGGACGGTCGCCGTCGGATGCCCGTTCTGCTCGACGATGCTCACCGACGGGGTGAACGGCAAGGGTGCCGGCGAACAGGTCGAGGTCGTCGACGTGGCGAGCGTCCTGCTCCGGTCGGTCAAGCCCGAGCGGACCGCGGGTGCCGAGGAGACGCCGGTAGCCGGCTGAGCGGCGCGTACGTCCGGCGCGGGCGGCACCTTCCACCGGTGCCGCCCGCGCCGGTTTTTGTATTGGCGAACGTAACTGTAACGAAATGGTGGACACCCTTTGTGTGCGCGCCGTCGCGCAAAGGTGAATGAGCCGTTGGTCGCCTTGATTCCCTACCCGGCCTTCCCTAATGTGGGGCACCGACCACCGTGGGCCGTCTGTCCCCGCCCCATACCGCTCGCGGGACGCCCGGTGGTCGGTTGCAAAGGAGACGCTGCCGGTGGCAACCATGCCCCTCCATCGTCACGCGCCGGGACGATTCCGTCCGGGCGGCCTGCGTCGGGCCGCTCGTGGGCTGGTCGTCCTGGTCGCCGCCGCCGCGGTCGGCGCCGGCCTGCTCGCCGCCCCCGCGTACGCCGAGCCCTCGGTCGACGAGATCGAAGCCCAGATCGACAAGCAGTGGCGTCAGCTGGAGCCCACCATCGAGCAGTACAACAAGGTGCGCGCCCAGTTGCGGGTCAACCGACAGAAGTCGGAGAGCCTGGAGAAGAAGATCCAGCCGCTGGCGCTGGAGACCGAACTGGCGATGAACCGGGTGGCCGATCTCGCCTCCCGCTACTACATCAGCGGCCCGTCCCAGGAACTCGGCGCGGTGCTGCTCAACGCGAAGCCTGACGAACTCGGTGAGCAGATGGCCCTCCTCGACCGGCTCGCGGCGCAGGAGCGCCGCGAACTCGAGGGCGTCATGAAGATCCGCAAGAAGTACGACGACCAGAAGGCCAAGCTCGACGCCCTGATCGCTTCCCAGGAGAAGCAGGAGAAGGATCTGGCGACGAAGAAGAAGAAGATCGACGCGGAGATCAAGCGGCTCGAACGGTCGTTGCCGGTGACGACGGTCAAGACGACCAACTGCCCGACCATCAACGGTGTGGTCAGCAACGCCGCGCGGACCGCCATCAGGACGGCCTGCGCCCAGGTCGGCAAGCCGTACGTCTGGGGCGCCACCGGGCCCAACTCGTTCGACTGCTCCGGGCTGACCCAGTATGCCTACCGGGCTGCGGGTATCTCGCTGACCCACTTCACCGGTGCCCAGTGGAACGAGGGCAAGGCCATCTCCCGGTCCGACGCCCGCCCCGGTGATCTGGTGTTCTTCTTCAGCGACCTGCACCATGTGGGGCTCTACCTGGGCAACAACCAGATGGTGCACGCGCCACGCGCCGGTAAACCGGTGAACGTCTCGTCCATCACCACCATGCCGGTCGCCGGCTTCCGCCGACCCGGCTGATTCACCACCAGCGTCGGCTGAGCGGACGCGCAGGAACGCCCGAGGGCCCCCGGTCAAGTCGACGGGGGCCCTCCTCGCTGTCGGATGTCAGCACCCACAGTGACGGTGCGGTAATGTTGCGTATCGACGTCGATCGTCCCTACGCTGGGCAATCGTCGGCCGCTGGCAGATCCGTCCACCCGGGGCGGTAACGGTCCGACACCGCCGAGTCGCTCGTGAGCGAGCCGGGGGCCCAGGTACCCGGGGTGAATCCGCGAGGGTCGCGGTAGGGCGTCCCCTTCCCGCCCGAACCCGTCAGCTAACCCGGTAGGCGGTACGGGAAGAAGGAGTACGGAGCCCGGTGGCACACCATGCCCAGCGGCCGCCGTCGCAGCGGCCGGAGCTGTCCGGCCCACCGACGGCAGCGCCGCGCTTCCGCTGGTACCGCTGCACCACCGCAACAGGGCGCCTCAACTCGGCGAGACACGTCCTGGTCGCCCTGGCCGCGACCGCCGTGATCCTGACCGGTGGCGCGACGGCGGCCCAGGCCGACCCGACGGTCGCCGACATCGAGCGCCAGATCGACGAGGACTGGAACCGGCTCGAACCCGTCATCGAACAACACAACGCCACCCGGCAGGACCTGGCCGTGAAGCGACGCGAGGCCGACGCCGTGGCGGCCCGCATCGCACCGTTGCAACGGCAGGTGGACGAGGCGATGGACCGGGTGGGCAAGCTTGCTGCCCGGGCCTACAAGGGCGAGCAGGTGCGGGCGGTCAACACCCTGCTCGGCAGCCGGTCGCCGGGCGAGGTCATCGAGCAGCTCGGCCTGCTGAACCGCTACGCCCAACACCAGCAGCAGGACGTACGGCACGCCAGTGAACTGCGCGATGAGCTGACCGCCGCCAAGGCGGGGCTGGACCGCACCATCGGTCAGCTCACCCGCACCGAGTCCGATCTCGCGGCGAAGCGACGGCAGATCGACGCCGAGATCGACCGGTTGCAGCGGCTCCGGCTGCGCGCGTACGGCAAGGGGGGTGGCGGTCCGCTGCGGCCAGCCCCCTGCCCGGCCAGCTATCCGGGCGGGCCGGCCGGCGAGGCGGTCACCTTCGCCTGCGCGCAGATCGGCAAGCCGTACTCGTGGGGAGCCGAGGGACCGAACGCGTACGACTGCTCCGGGCTAACCCTGGCCGCGTGGGCGCGGGCCGGCGTGGCGTTGCCGCACAACGCGGCGCGGCAGCGGCAGGTCACCGCGTCGGTCAGCCGTGGCGCACTACGCCCGGGCGACCTGGTCTTCTACTACCGGGACCTGCACCACGTCGGCATGTACGTCGGGGACGGCTGGGTGGTGCACGCCTCCCGGGCGGGTCAGCCGGTGAAGATGAAGCCGCTGGACAGCAGCCCCGTGCACAGCTTCGGCCGGCCCGGCTGAGGCGTCGAGGCGTACGACCGGGGCCCGCTCCTCGACCGGGGCGGGCCTCCGGCAGTGACCTCCGACGTCAGCGGGTCGGCCAGGTTCGCCAGTTCTGCCAGGCCCGGCTCGGCGTCGGCCCGCGCTGCCCCTGGTAGCGCGAGCCGTAGACGGCCGATCCGTACGGGTGCTCGGCCGGTGAGGAGAGCCGGAAGATGCAGAGTTGGCCGATTTTCATGCCGGGCCACAGGGTGATCGGCAGGTTGGCCACGTTGGACAGCTCCAGGGTGACGTGGCCGGAGAAGCCGGGGTCGATGAAGCCGGCCGTGGAGTGGGTGAGCAGGCCGAGTCGCCCCAGGCTGGACTTGCCTTCGAGGCGGCCGGCGAGCTGGTCGCCCAGCGAGATGACCTCCAACGTGGAGGCGAGCACGAACTCACCGGGATGCAGCACGAACGCCTCACCGTCGGGCACCTCGACCGCCGAGGTGAGGTCGTCCTGGCGGGTGGCCGGGTCGATGTGCGTGTAGAGATGGTTGTTGAAGACCCGGAACAGTTTGTCCAGACGTACGTCGATGCTGGAGGGCTGCACCAGCGTGGGCTCGAACGGTTCGAGCGCCAGGGTGCCCGCCTTGATCTCGGAGACCAGGTCGCGGTCGGAGAGCAGCATCGCCACACCATAGCTGTCCGGGTGCGACCTGCGTGTCGGGCTATCCCATTCGAACGTGTGTTCGATAGGATGTCCGTATGGCTTCCTGGTCCGAATTCGCCGCTGACGAGCCTCGGCTCGCCGACGGGATCCGCCTTCTCATGCATCAGTACGGCCCGGGCTTCGGCTACCTGGCCACGGTCCGCGCCGACGGCGGGCCCCGGGTGCACCCGGTCTCTCCGGTGATCACCGACGACGGTCTCTACTGCTTCGTCATCGACTCACCCAAGCGGCGCGACCTGGAACGCGACGGGCGTTACGCGCTGCACTCGTTCCCGCCGGAGGAGAGCGACGACGAGGCGTACGTCGCCGGCCGCGCCCGGCCTGTGACGGACGACGCCACCGTCGCCCGCCTGGCGCTCGCGGCGCGGGCCGCACCGCACGCCGGCTGGCGACTCTTCGAGTTCACGGTCGACGTGGCGATGCTGGCCCGCCGTGAGCACGCCGTTGTCGGTGGGCCGGGCGAGCCGGCGACCCGTCCGGCTGTCCAGGTCTGGCTCGACCCGTCCGGCTCCGCTTCCGAGGCCGTCCGTCCGGTGCCGGCCCGCGCGGGCCGGCACCACCGCCGCGCCGCCTGACCCGCACGCGCCGGTGCCGGCCCCGTTCCACGGAGCCGGCACCGGTGGTACGCGGTGCTGCGGTCGCGCTACGACGCGCGGTACGCGTTCCAGGCGTTGATCATCCGGGTGGCCTGCCCCGGGGTGAACTGGTACATGCAGGAGTCGTACGAGTAGTCCATGAAGTTGGTGATCGGGTCGAGGCCCGGGCTGGAGCAGGTGTCCCGCCCGGTCGGGCAACCGCTGGCCGGCGAGGCCTCGGCGGGGGTGTCCGCGACCTGGTCGCCGCTGCCCGAGCAGCCGCCCTGGAAGGTGTGGTACAGGTTCAGCCAGTGGCCGACCTCGTGGGTGCCGGTGTCACCCTGGTTGTAGTTGGTGGCAGTGCCGCCGGGCAGCGATTCGCTCAGCACGACCACGCCGTCCATCACGTTCAGGCTGGTCTGCGGGAAGGTCGCCCAGCCGAGCAGGTTGTTGCTCAGCGCGCCGAGGTAGATGTTGAGCGTCGCCTTGTTGCCCTGACGCAGCTGGGTCTTCATCTGTCGCTCGGCCGTCGAACCCTGCCGGATCGGGTACCACGACGTGTTGGTCACCCGGTTGATGCTCTGCAGCTGGAAGGCGAACGCGGTGGACGCCCCGCCCGTGGCTCCGCTGAACGACTGGTTCAACACGCTGATCTGCGACTGGATCATCGAGTCGGGGATGTTCCCACCGGCCCGGGTCGTGTCCCGACGGATCACGTGGACCACGACCGGGATGGTGACCGTGGCCGCCGCGGCCTGGGTGCTCATCGTGCGCTGGCCGACCCGCTTGGCTCGCTCCTGCAGGATGTCGGCGAACTCGGCCTCGCGCTGGTGCACCTGGGCGAGGGTCAGTTGGTTCGGGTCGTGCTCGACGGCGGTGCCACCCTTGGCCCGGGCCAGGGTGCCCGTCGGATCCTCGCACACCTCGTCAGCGGTGACGGCGGCCGCCGCCGGGGCGGCGGTCGTGGTGGCGGCCGGCAGCAGGCCGACCGTTGCCACGCCGAGCACCAGGGCGAACGACGTCGATGCGATGCCGGCCATGCGCCGGTTCAGCAGGACGGGACGCAGTCCCATAAGCCCACCTCTTTCTGGCGACGCGACCGGGGGTTGTGTCGCGCCGTGCGGAAAACGTGGGGCAGACGTTACAACCCATAGACAGATTTGAACATGGCCATATGTTGCGATGATGAAACCTTTTCCCGCCCGCCCGCCCGCCCGCCCGCCCGCCCGCCCGCCCTGCGCCGCGCGCCGCCCGAAGTCCAAGATCCGTGCAACTTCGGGGATGTTGCTGCCTCCGACGGCGGTGAGGCAGCAACTTCGGGGATGTTGCTGCCTCCGCCCCGCCGCGATGCGCAACGGGCCGGCGGGGTGGAACCCTGGATGCGTCAGGGTGGGTGACTCGGGTAGAGTGATCCCGCTTGCGGGTGTAGTTCAATGGCAGAACATCAGCTTCCCAAGCTGACAGTGCGGGTTCGATTCCCGTCACCCGCTCCGATCCGAAGGCCCTGGTCAGGACGCAAGTCTGAGCCGGGGCCTTCGATGTTCCACCAGCCCCGAACGCCTGACGGGCCATCCCGGGTCACTCGCTAGCCGTTCGGTATCGTCGGCAACGCCGTAGACACGTGGCCCGCCGGTTTCCCTGCTCTCTGGCGCTCGGATCGCGCCGCATCGGATGGCTCATTGCCTCAGCTGCCTATCCTCTCGGCCGTGGGAGCTGTCAAGCCGTGGCACCTGTTCGTCCTGACGCTGTGCTGCCTGTTGCCGACTGCTGCGGCGGTCGCTGGCGGTGTCTGGGCGGTCAGTCGATCTCGTAGCCGTCGCTGAGCCGCTCCCTCAACGACAGCGGTGAGACCCTGCCGTCGGGGCCCTGCCGTGCACGCGCGCGATGGGCATGTCGCACCACGTACCCTGGCGATCATGAGGGTGGGCATCGTGATCCTGCCGGACCAGCGCTGGTCGGTGGCGCGGCACCGGTGGCGGCAGGTCGAGGAGTGGGGTTTCGACCACGCCTGGACGTACGACCATCTGGGTTGGCGTGATCTGGTGGACGGGCCGTGGTTCGACTCCATGGCCACGTTGACCGCGGCGGCGTCGGTGACCTCCCGGGTCCGGTTGGGGACTCTCGTCGCCTCGCCGAATTTCCGGCATCCGGCGGCCTTCGCCCGGCAGGTGACCGCACTCGACGACGTCTCCGACGGGCGGGCGTTGCTCGGGCTGGGCGCGGGCGGCATCGGGTTCGACGCGGCCGTGCTCGGCGGCGGAACGCTTGCCCCTCGGCAGCGGGTGGACCGGTTCGCCGAGTTCACCGAGCTGCTCGACGCGATTCTGCGGCAGGACGGCATCACGTGGCGGGGTGACTGGTTCGCGGCGGTGGACGCGCGGAGCAATCCGGGCTGTGTCCAGCAGCCTCGGGTGCCGTTCGTGGTGGCCGCCAACGGGCCCCGGTCGATGCGGATCGCGGCCCGCTTCGGTCAGGGCTGGGTGACCACCGGACCCGCCGTCGACGACCTGGGCGACTGGTGGAGCGGGGTGGCCGAACTGACCACCCGGCTCGACGCGGCACTGACGGCCGAGGGGCGTGACCCGGCCACCCTGGACCGCTATCTCTCGCTGGACTCGGCACCGGTCTTCTCGTTGAGCAGCGCGCAGTTCTTCGCCGACCAGGTCGGTCGGGCGGCGGGACTCGGTTTCACCGATGTGATCACCCACTGGCCGCGCGAGAGCAGCTGGTACGCCGGCGACGAGGCGGTCCTGACCGACGTCGCCACCCGCCTGCTGCCCGAGCTGCGCGGCTGACCCACCTGGGCGTCCGGGCCCGTCAGGTGCCGAGGTCGCCGGCGGGTACGTCGCCCTGCCCGGCCGACACCAGGCGGAAGCGTAGGCAGACGATGTCGCTGTCGTCGGTCACCGGGGTGCCGACACGGGCCCAGTACGCGGCGTGCCCGGCCCGCCACTCCTCGATCGAGCGGTCACCCTCCCCCTCGGCGCGGGCGAAGTCCCACGGCACCTCGGCGAACCGGGCCACCTCGATGCCGGTCACCTCGACTATCGCCACCAGCGCGTCCGCGTCGTCGACGAGGGCCAGCCGCTCTCCGACATGCTCCAGTTCCTCGCCCTCGTCGGCGTACTCGCTGATCAGGCCGGCGGTCGCGGTCTTGACGCCGGCCAGCACGAGGGTGTTGAGGCGTGTCCGTAACTCTCCGGGAGTGCCGAGGGCGAGCGCGCGGAGACCGCCGATCCGTGGCCACATCCTTGCGAGGCTACCGCCCGCTCGGTGGCACCTGCTGGAGCTTCGGTCGTCCCGCAGGGGTCTGTGAGGGGGTACGGTCGATGGCCGACGACAAGGAGATGTCCATGGCGGACCGACGTGCGGTGCTCATCCCGGGACGCGGGTACGACACCCGGTATCCCCTCTTCCTCTATCTGGGTGAGGCGCTGCGCCGGGTCGGTTTCGGGCTGCACGGGATTTCCTGGCAGGTCCCCGACGACTTCGACGTCGACACCATCGGCGGGTGGGTGTGCGACCAGGTCGCACCGACCCTGCACGAGCGAACGGACCTGCTGGTCGGCAAGTCGCTCGGCGCCCTCGCCGCGCCGCTCGCGGCCCGCCGTGGGCTGCCCGCCGTGTGGCTCACCCCATTGCTGCACCGGGCCGACCTGGTCGACGCGCTGCGCCGGGCCACGGCGCCGTTCATCCTGGTCGGCGGCACCGCCGACTCGTCCTGGGACGGCGCGGTCGCCCGGCGGCTGACCCCGCACGTGCTGGAGTTCCCGGGCGCGGACCACGCGCTGATGGTGCCCGGCCCGTTGGCCCGTTCCGCCGAGGCGCTCGGCCAGGTCTGCACGGTGGTCGAGGACTTCGTCCGCTGACCCCCGGCGGTGGCAGTCAGGCGGGGAGGTCGGCGGTGGTCAGGAGCGGGGTGATGCGTAGCTCCGCCGCAACAGTCGGCGCGCACCCGGCTACCACCGTGGCAGTGCCGACCGGTTCGGCTCCTCGCGCCACGCAGATCTCGTAGAGGGCGCGTACCTGGGCGGCCGTGTCCACCCAGTCGTCCACCACCAGCACCCGGTCGCCCGGGCCGAGGTGCCGGTCACGCACCCCGAGGTCCATCCGTCGGCCACGGAAGTCGGGGGGACTCTGCGCCCACGTCAGCGGTCCCGCGGGCAGCCGTCCGTCGCCCGGCTTGTGCGCCGCCACGAATCCCACGCCGAGGGCGGTGGCGGCCAAGGGTCCGAGGAGGAACCCGGTGACGGCGGGGGACACCACCACCGTGGGACGGGCCGCCCGGAACGGCGCGACCAGTGCGGGTCCCAGGGCGGCCAGCGTCGCCGGATCCCGCCACCACCCGGAGATGTCGCTGACCAGGTGGCTCGCACCGGGACCAGGGTCGATCCAGGCGAACGTCTCGACGAGGCGTTTTCTCAGCTCAGCGGGCATGGCATCATCCTGCGCCAGGCGAACCCCGAAGACCGACCCGGCCGGCCCACCGCGGATCGGATGATCGGCTTCACGTATCACCGCAATTACGGTCAAAGCATCATGATCACGTTGACTTCGGAAGTGCTTCTCTCGTTATGGTCCGACCCGGTTTGACCCGCTGAGGAAAGGACCGGGCTGGTGGCTGGCAAGCACTCCCGTACCCGCAGATTCACCTCGCCGGCCGGTCTCACGGCCAGCGCCGTGGTGGCGGTCGCGCTCGCCGTTGGAGGAACCGTCGGCGCCGTACGGCTGACCGCCGGTTCGGAGCCGGCGCGACCGGCGGCGATCGACCTGTCGCCGACCATCGAGACGAGTGCCCCTGTCACCGGCTCGCCGAGTGCCAGCGCCAGCGCCAGTGCCTCGCCGAGTCCCACGGCGAGCCCGACGCCGAAGCGCACCGCGCAGGCACCCTCACGCAGCAAGCAGCGTACGGCCAGCCCGACGCCGAAGCCGACGGCCAAGAAGACGACGGCGCGCCCGGTGGTGGACACCGGCTCCTGCGGTGCCTCCTTCTACTGGCAGGGGCAGATGACCGCCAACGGCGAGACGTTCAACCCGGAGGCGATGACGGCCGCCCACAAGACGCTGCCCTTCAACACGAAGGTGCGGGTGACCAACCCGGCCAACGGCAAGTCGGTCACCGTCCGGATCAACGACCGCGGTCCGTTCATCGAGGGGCGCTGCCTTGACCTGGCGCGGGCCGCGTTCGCCGAGATCGCCTCGCTCGACCTCGGTCACATCGAGGTTCGCTACGAGGTGCTCGGCTGAGCCGGTGGAGCGCCGCGATCGGTTCCGGCTCGGGATCCGCGCGGCCAGATACCTCTCGTCCGAGGGGCCAGGGTCGTTCTTTCGCTCACGTCCATCGGGCATGCTGTCGGATGTACGTACGCAACTCCTCCAGCCGGGCCGCGGCCCGCTGAGCCCCGGATCCCGCGCCGGCCTCGGCGCGGCCCTCGTCCTGCTCGCGATCGTCTCGGCGGTCGAGTTGGCGGATGGCCGCGCGGCGAACTACATCGCCCTGATGGTGGCCGCACCCTTCCTGGCCGCCGCGCTCGCCTCCTGGCGGATCGTGCTCGGCGTCGGTGCCGCCGCCTCCGTGCTGGGGGCGGCCTTCGCCCTGGCCGAGCGGACGGCCTCGCTCTCCACGGCGGTCGCCGTGGCCGGCATCGCGCTGGGGACCGGCATCGCGGCGGCGGTGGCGGCGGTACGCCAGCGCCAGGCGGAGCAGATCGCCGAGTTGTCGAAGCTGGCCATGGTGGCGCAGCAGGCAGTGCTTCGCCCGCTGGGGCCTCGGGTGGGCGCGCTCTCCGTGGCCGGCCGGTACATATCGTCGACCGCCACCGCTGAGATCGGCGGCGACCTCTACGAGGCGATCGAGACGCCGTACGGCGTCCGGATGATCATCGGAGACGTGCGCGGCAAGGGTCTGGAGGCCGTCCGGCTGGCGAGCATCGTGCTCGGCTCGTATCGGCACGTGGCGTACGAGCGGGCCGATCTGCGGGCCGTCGTCACGGACCTGGACCGGGCGGTGGCGCGCAACGTCGGCGACGAGGACTTCGTCACCGCCGCCTTGGTCGAGGAGCGGGGCGGCACCCTCACCATCGTCAACTGTGGCCACCCCGCGCCGCTGCTGCTGCGCCACGGCGCGGTGATCTCGCTTGAGCCGCCGGCGCCGGCACCTCCGCTGGGCTTCATGCCGGTGGTCCGGCCCCGGGTGGAACGGCTGGAACCGGGCGACCGGTTGCTGCTGTTCACCGACGGGCTCGGTGAGGCCCGGCGGGACGGCGAGTTCTTCCCCACCGCGGACCGGGCCTGGCGGCTGCTCGGCCACGGCACGGTCGGTGACGGTCTGGCCTCGCTGGAGACCGCGCTGGTCGAGTGGGTGCACGGTCGGCTCGACGACGACATCGCGCTGGTCCTCATGGAGTACACGGGCTCGCCGGGCGATGCGACGGCGGCGGTGCCGAGCTGGGAGGTCGGCGCGGCCGAAGGGTGACGTCCGATCCGGGTCACGATGGCGATGTCCACGGCTGGCCGGAACCTGAACGGCGGGTGTGTAATGCCTGTCACTTCCGGAACCGGGTTGTCGCTACCTACCCGCGAGTAATAGAGTCTCGGTTACTGATCGGTAACACCTGTCCGGAAGCGGGGCCAGCGAGATGACCCACTACAAGAGCAACCTTCGGGACCTCGAGTTCAACCTGTTCGAGGTGTTCGGGGCGGACCGGGCGTTCGGCCAGGAGCCGTACTCCGACCTCGACGTCGACACCGCCCGGAGCTTCCTCTCCGAGGTCGACCGGTTGGCTCGCGAGGACCTGGCCGCCAGTTACCAGGACAGCGACCGCAACCCGCCGGTCTTCGACCCGGGTACGCACACCGCGCCACTGCCGGAGTCGTTCAAGAAGTCGTACCGGGCCTTCATGGAGTCCGAGTTCTGGCGCCTGGATCTGCCCCCGGAGCTGGACGGCACCAACGCCCCCCGGGCGCTGTGGTGGGCGCTCGCCGAACTGGTGCTCGGTTCTAACGCCCCGGTCTGGATGTACGCTTCCGGCCCGTCCTTCGCGCACGTGCTGCACGTCGAGGGCACCGAGCAGCAGAAGAAGTGGGCCAAGCTCTTCGTCGACCGGCAGTGGGGCTCCACCATGGTGCTCACCGAGCCGGACGCCGGCTCGGACGTGGGTGCCGGTCGTACCCGCGCGATCCCCCAGCCGGACGGCTCGTGGCACATCGAGGGCGTCAAGCGCTTCATCACCTCCGGCGAGCACGACCTGAGCGACAACATCGTCCACTACGTGCTGGCCCGCCCGGTCGGGGTGGACGGTGTGGGTGGCCCTGGCACCAAGGGTCTGTCGCTCTTCGTCGTGCCGAAGTACCACTTCGACGAGAACACCGGTGAGCTGGGCGAGCGCAACGGCGTCTTCGCCACCAACGTCGAGCACAAGATGGGCCTGAAGGTCTCCAACACCTGCGAGATGACCTTCGGCGAGCACGGCGTACCGGCCAAGGGCTGGCTGCTGGGCGAGAAGCACGACGGCATCCGGCAGATGTTCATGATCATCGAGTACGCCCGGATGATGGTCGGCACCAAGGCCATCGCCACCCTCTCGACCGGTTACCTGAACGCCCTGGAGTACGCGAAGAACCGGGTGCAGGGTGCCGACCTGATCCAGTCGGCCGACAAGACCGCACCCCGGGTGACCATCACCGCACACCCCGACGTGCGTCGCTCGCTGCTGCTGCAGAAGGCGTACGCCGAGGGCCTACGGGCGCTGGTCCTCTACACCGCCACCTGGCAGGACAAGGTCGCCATGGCCGAGGCGGCCGGCGACGAGAAGGCCACCAAGCTGGCCAAGCGAGTCAACGACCTGCTTCTTCCGCTGGTCAAGGGCGTCGGCTCGGAGCGGGCGTACGAGCTGCTCGGGCACGAGTCGCTGCAGACCTTCGGTGGCTCCGGCTTCCTCCAGGACTACCCGCTTGAGCAGTACGTCCGAGACGCCAAGATCGACACGCTGTACGAGGGCACCACGGCGATCCAGAGCCTCGACCTGATCTTCCGGAAGATCGTTCGGGACAACGGCAAGGCCCTGATGGCCGTGGCCGGTGAGATCCAGGAGTTCATCGCCACCGAGGTCGGCAACGGCCAGCTCAAGGAGGAGCGTCAGGCGCTCGGCAAGGCTCTTGCCGAGATCCAGAACATCCTCGGCGTGATGACGGGTTGGCTGGGCGAGGCGCAGGGCGGGGACACCCGGTCCCTCTACAAGGTCGGGCTGGGCAGCCGGCGGTTCCTGCTGGCGATCGGCGACCTGGTCGTCGGGTGGCTGCTGCAGAGGCAGGCCGACGTGGCGCTGACGGCTCTCGCCGGTGAGGTGACGGCGGCGGACAAGGCGTTCTACACCGGAAAGGTGGCCGCCGCCCGGTTCTTCGCCCGTGAGGTGCTGCCCCGTATCGGCGCCGACCGGCGCATCATCGAGGGCACCGACCTGGACGTCATGGACCTCCCGGAGGAGGCGTTCTGAGTCACGGGGCACCCGACCGCGACGCACGGTGGTAGCGGCGTCGCGGCCCGTGCCAGCGCGACAGCCGGCGGGCTCAGCCCGCCGGCTGTCGTCGTTCCGGCGCCCGGCGACGGACCGCTCGGCGGCGTTCGCGTCCCGGCCGTGCGGGTAATCGCGGGGCGGGCGGGTAACCGTCGCGGACCAGTCCGAGTACGCCCAGAGCAACCGCACGGGGGAGTGCCGCGCACATGGGCATTGGTAGTGGGATCTTCCTGATCGCGATCGGCGCGATCCTGACCTTCGCCATCCGGGCCAACGTCTGGTGGGTTGACCTGCGGGCGGTCGGTTGGGTCTTCATCCTGGCCGGGCTGGCCGTGCTGCTCACCACGCTGTGGTTCTGGCAGGATCGCCGAAAGCGGGCACGGACCCTGATCGTGGAAGAAAACCGACTGTCGCACCCGACCGCGATGATGCCGCCACCTCCCGATCCACCGCCACCGACCGCGCCACCGAGCTGAGCGGTCGGCCTCGGCCGCCCGGACTCCGGCACACCGTACGTCGCTGAGCGATCTCAGCCGCGTGCGGTGTGCCGCCTCTCGATCCCGGCCGAACCTCGGCTCACGTCGGCCCAGGGCGCGGTCGTCCGGTGCACCGCGATCCCACTGGTACGCAGCCCTTCCGGGTCCGCCCGGAGCGGATCGAGCAGTTCGGACAGCAGCGAGATACCCGGGTTGTGGGCGATCAGCAGAACCGTCGTCGCGGCCGGTGGCACCCGGCGGATCAGGTTCAACAGATCCTCCGGGTGCGCCTCGTACGCGTCGGGTTCGTAACGGATCACGGGAGCCGGACCTGCGGGGCCGCTCTCCGGTGGTGATCCGGTGATGCCCAACTGGACGCCGTGCCACGTCTGTCGGGTGCGCAGGGCCGGCGAGCAGAGCACCACGTCCGGCAGCAGCCCGTGCCGGGCAAGCCACGCGCCGGCCGCGGCGGCATCGGCGCGACCACGGGTGGCCAGCGGACGATCGACGTCGGGGCATTCCGTTGTGGGCTGTTCGGCCTTGGCGTGCCGCAGCAGCACCAGTGTCCGCTCCGGTGGCCGGCTGTCCGTCATGTCTCCAGCTTGCCCGATTGGCGATCTCGCTGCCGGGGTAAGTCGTCCGTGCCGCAACCTCATCCGTGGCCGCGGCGGAGTGGATGTCAGCTTCGATAGCCAAGGAGTCGACGAGATGGGCATCGGTGGCAGTATTTTCCTGATCGCGTTGGGTGCGATCTTCGCGTTCGCCGTCGAGGCGGACCTGGGCTGGCTCAACCTGAGCGTCGTCGGCTGGGTGCTGATGCTCGCGGGCGTCGCCGGCCTGATCGTGACCCTTTACTTCTGGAACTCGCGTCGGCGTACGGTCGTCGCCCCGGTACGCGAGGAGCGGGTGGTGGCCGACCGCGCGGTGCCGGTCCAGGACGACCGGGTGGTCCAGGAGTACCGCGAGGTGCGCCGACCCGGCCCCACGGTCTGACGTTCGGCGAATGGCCCGATGGGGGCGGTGGGCAACGAGGCCCATCGCCCCCATCGTCGTCGAGCGCCTGTTCAGGCGAACAGCGCGAAGTAGATGGCGATGTGGTGGCAGATCGCGGCGACCAGCGTGCAGGCGTGGAAGAACTCGTGGTGGCCGAAGACGGTGGGCCACGGGTTGGGGCGGCGCAACGCGTAGAAGACCGCACCGACGGTGTAGATCCCGCCGCCGACGGCGAGCAGCACCAGGGCCGTCACTCCACCCTGGTGCAGGATGTCGGGCAGCATCGCCACCGACACCCAGCCGAGGGCCAGGTAGAGCGGTGCCGATACCCAGCGGGAGGCGTGCGGCCAGATCAGTTTGAGCGCCACCCCGGCCAGGGCACCGCCCCAGACGACCGACAGCATGACGACGGCGGCGCGGGTCTCCAGCAGCAGGAGGCAGAACGGTGTGTACGTGCCGGCGATGAACAAGAAGATCATCGAGTGGTCCATCCGGCGCATGACCTGGTAGCCGCGCGTCGACCACACCCGACGGTGGTACAGCGCGCTGGTGCCGAAGAGACCGCAGACCGTGAAGCTGTAGACGGCCGAGCTGATCAGCGGTGTCCAGCCGGGACGGACGGCGGCGATCGAGCAGAGCACGATGCCGCAGACCAGGGCGACGAAGAACGCGTACGTGTGCAGCCAGCCGCGCATCCGGGGTTTCCCGATGTCGACCGGCTTGAGCCGGGGGCGTGCTGAGGTGGTCACATCCTCAGGTTACGGCACCGTAGGTTACTTTCGGGTAGTGCAACTCGTCACGCTGTCCGACCAGCGGAGGACGCGTAGCGGACCGCTCTTCCGGGAGGATGGCGGGATGCGGATCAGACCGGTCGGCACGCACGCCCTCCTGCTCGATTTCGCCTCGCCCGAGGACACCGTCCCCACGGCCGCACCGGGGCGGGACAGCGACGTGGCGGCCGCCGTCGAGGCGTGGCGGGCAGAGCTGTGGCACCGACGCGACCTGGGCGAGCTGGTGGCGGTCGAGATCGTGCCGGCCGCCGCCACCGTGCTGCTCGACGGAGTACCGGACCCGCCGGCCGCGGCCGCCCGACTCGCCACCTGGACACCCGCCGCGCTCTCCGCCAGCGCGATCGATGCCGCGGACGCCGCCATCTCCGAGCCCGCCCCCGCTCAGGCCGACACCACCCGGGCCGCCGCTGCTCAGGCCGCCGCCGTCACGGCCGCCGTCGAGGTTGCCACCGGGGAGGCCGTCGAGCAGAGCCGTCTCGTCGAGGTTCCCGTGACATACGACGGGGAGGACCTCTCCCGGGTGGCCGACCACTGGGGGATGGACGTGTCGGGCGTCGTCCGGCGCCTCGGCGACACCGAGTTCCGGGTGGCCTTCTGTGGTTTCGCGCCCGGCTTCGGCTACCTCACCGGGCTACCGGCCGAACTGGCGGTGCCCCGGCTGGCGACCCCCCGCCCCCGGGTACCGGCCGGGTCGGTCGCCCTGGCCGGCCGGTACGCTGGGATCTACCCCTCCGCCTCGCCCGGTGGCTGGCTGCTGGTCGGGCGGACCGACCTGACCCTCTTCGACGTCACGGCAGACCCACCGGCTTTGCTCGGTCCGGGCACCCGGGTCCGGTTGGTGCAGCGGTGAACGGTGCCGTCGAGGTGCTCCGGGCCGGCGCGTTGACCACCGTGCAGGACCTCGGCCGCCCCGGCTGGGCACACCTCGGCGTGCCCCGCTCCGGTGCGCTCGACCCGGCGGCCCTACGGCTGGCCAACCGCCTGGTCGGGAACTCGGAGCAGGCGGCCGGGCTGGAGATCACCCTGACCGGCTGTGCACTGCGCCCCACCCGGGCCACCACGGTCGCCGTGGTCGGTGCCGAGGCCGACGTGCGGGTCGGTCACCGTCCCGGCGACACCGGACGCCCACTGGCCGTGCCGGCCGGTGCGGTGCTGCGCGTCGGTCCCGCCCGACGTGGCCTGCGCTGCTGGCTCGCGGTGGCCGGCGGTATCGCCGTCGCACCGGTGCTGGGCAGCCGGTCCACCGACACCCTCGCCGGGCTCGGACCGGCACCGCTGCGCGACGGCGACCTGCTGCCGATGGGCGCACCCGCCGGTCCTCCCGCCCCGGTCGACGTCACCGTGCCCGTCGCGCCCGCGACGGAGCTGCGGCTCGCCGTACGCCTCGGTCCCCGGCACGACTGGTTCACCCCGGCGGCGCTGGACCGGCTGCTCGGCACCGCGTACGAGGTGAGTCCGTTGAGCAACCGGGTCGGCGCGCGACTGAACGGCGCGTCGCTGCCCCGCGCGGTGGCCGGGGAACTGCCCAGCGAAGGTCTCGTCCTCGGCGCGGTGCAGGTGCCGGCGGACGGTCAACCGTTGATCTTCCTCGCCGACCATCCCACCACCGGCGGATACCCGGTCATCGCGGTGGTGGACGACGTGACCCCGCTCGCGCAGGCCCGCCCAGGCACTACGGTGACATTTCATGGACCTCAACGCTGACCTCGGCGAGGGCTTCGGCATCTGGCGTCTCGGCGACGACGACGCGCTGCTCGGCCTGGTCACCTCCGCCAACGTCGCCTGTGGCTTCCACGCCGGCGACCCGGCCACGATGCGCCGGGTCTGCGCCGCCGCCGCCGAGCGGGGGGTCGCGATCGGGGCCCAGGTCGGGTACCGGGACCTCGCCGGCTTCGGCCGGCGGCACATCGCGTACGAGTTCGCGGAGCTGCGCGACGAGGTCCTCTACCAGCTCGGGGCGCTCAACGCGTTCTGCCGGGCGTACCGCACCCGGGTGCGCTACCTCAAGCCGCACGGGGCGCTCTACCACGCGGCGGCCGGCGAGGAGATGCCGGCGGCGGCCCTGGTGGCGGCGCTCGACGACTACGACCCGGAGCTACCCGTGCTCTGCCCGCCCGGTTCGGTGCTCGCCCAGCTCGCCCAGGGCGCCGGCATCCGGGTGGTGGCCGAGGGCTTCGCCGACCGCAACTACCTGCCCAACGGGCGCCTGGTGCCGCGCACCTCGCCGGACGCGCTGGTCACCGACCCGCAGGAGGTGGCCCGGCGGGCGGTGCGGATGGCCACCGAGCGCGTCGTGGTGACCGTCGACGGCGGTACGGTCCCATGCGCGGTGGAATCGGTGTGCCTGCACGGCGACAGCCCCGGCGCGGTGGACGCCGCGGCACTCGTCCGGGCCGCCCTCGTCGACGCCGGAGTCACCCCCGCCCCGTTCGCCTGACGTGCAAGGAAGGGCACCCTGTTAACGCCTGGTGGGGGTAAAGGGGCCCTTCCTAACAAGCGGCCGGGCCTCAGCCGGCGTCCATGCCGCGTAGCACCAACGGCAGGCGGTTGGCACCGCCGTCAACCACCCGCACCGGTACGCCCCAGTCCTGCCGGGTCAGATGGCAGGCCGCATGCTCCACGTCGGCGTCGCAGGTGGCCGCCTGAGCGGTCACCTGGAGCACCCCGTCGGTCACCGTCGCGTCGATCACCAGGCGGCGGGACAGCTCCGTGCCGGTACCCGCCCCCTCGACCAGCAGTTCTGGTGGCGACGCGGAGACCACGAGCCGGGTGGACGGCCCGAACGTGTCGTCCAACTTCTGCCCGGGAGCCGGCGTGAAGACGACATCCAGCATGACCTCACCCGCGGCCAGGTCCGTGGGCCGGCGCTCGGTGCGGTGCCGCGGACCGTCGACGGTTTCCGCACCGGCCGCCGAGAGCGCACCCGGGGCCAGGCGGGTGATCCGGTGTGCCGCCGACTCCACCACCAGCACGGCACCGGCGGGGGTGAGCACCAGGTCGCTCGGTTCCGCCAGGCCGGTGGCGACGGTGGCGACCCGATCACCAACCGGGTCGTAGCGGCGTACGGCGCCGTTGTACGTGTCGGCGATCAGTACCGAGCCGTCGGGCAGGGCGCATACGCCGAGTGGGTGCTGTAGCAGAGCCTGCGCCGCCGGCCCGTCCACGTGACCGAAGTCGAACAGGCCCTGGCCGACGGCGGTGCCCAGGACGCCGTTCTCGACGTAGCGGACGGCGCTGGTCTCGCTGTCGGCGACCCAGAGCCGCGTGCCGTCGGTGGAGACGGCGAGCCCGGACGGCTGGGCCAGCCATGCCTCGGCCAGCGGCCCGTCGCGCAGCGCCTCCACGGTGGTGCCGGCGTACATGCCGGCGGTGCGCTTGATCGGGTCGAACCACCAGAGCTGGTGGATGCCCGCCATGGCGATGACGATCTTGTCGTCGTACCAGGCGAGGTCCCAGGGGGACGAAAGGTCGATCGAGAGGGCGTCGTGCGCATGGTCGTCGACGGTGGAGCGCCACTGCCGCCCGGTACCGGCCACGGTGACCACCTCACCGGTGGCCAGCCGCACGCCACGCAGCAGGTGATTGACGGTGTCGGCGACCACCAGGTCGTAGCCGGAGACCTCGGCCACGTGCGGCGGGAGCAGGCAGAGCCCCTGCGGCTCGGAGAAGGTCGCCGCACCGGCGGGACCGTCCGCCCGGCCTCGCTCGCCGGTGCCGATGGTACGGAGGACGGTCTCGCCGTCGGCGGCCAGCTCGACCAACCGGTGCCGGGCCGAATCGGAGACCAGCAGGCCGCTCCCGTCGGGCAGGGCCACCGCCTTGCCCGGAAAGCGGAGCACGGTCTCCGGCTCGGCGACCGGGACGTACGGACCGTCGCCCCGGTGCAGCGTGCCCTTGGCCTCGTGGGTGGCGATCAGGTCGTCGATCAGCCGGGCCAGCCCTTCGGCGTGGCCCTCGCCCGCCATGGTGGCCACCACGTACCCCTCCGGGTCGATCACCGCGAGGGTCGGCCAGGCACGGGCCGCGTACTGCTGCCACATGTCCAGCTCAGGATCGTCGAGCACGGGGTGGTGCACGCCGTACCGCTCGACGGCGGCGGCCAACGCGTCGGGATCCTTCTCGTGCTCGAACTTCGGCGAGTGCACGCCGATCACCACGAGGACGTCGGCGTACTTCTCCTCGAGGGGACGCAGCTCGTCCAGCACGTGCAGGCAGTTGATACAGCAGAAGGTCCAGAAGTCCGCGACCACGATCTTGCCGCGCAGGTCGGCGAGCGTCAGCTCCCGCCCGCCGGTGTTCAACCAGCCCCGCCCTCGAAGCTCAGGAGCCCGTACCCGTGCACTCATACCCCCATCGTGCCCTACCGGCGTAGGTCAGCCGGATCGAAGGGGAGGGCCGAAGTCACCGGGCGAAACGAGGCGGGGCCACGGTTGCCCGTGACCCCGCTGTCGTCAGGCGTGAGATCACCCGCCGGTCGACTCCTTGAGGCAGAGCACCGGGTTGGCGGTGGCACCACGAAGGTCCACGTGCGGCATGGCCGGATCGGGGCACTTGTCCTTCGACTCGACCTTCGACACCACGCTGAACGCCTCCGGCTCGGTGCAGTCGGCGGCCACGGCGGTGGTGCCGGAGCGCTTGACGCAGGAACCGACCGGCGGGTCGAAGGCACCCGACTCGTCCGACCCGCCGATCATGCCGAGGAGCATGAGCAGACCGAGCGGGATGGCCAGGATGAGCACGGCTGCGACCAGTACCGCGGCGAGCACCCGCCCGTTGCGTACCTTCGGTGCCGGGGCTTCCGGAGCCGGCTCGGCGACCGGCTTGAACGCGTCGAAGCGGCCCTGATCCGCGTCACCCGGACCGGAACCCGGACCCGGGCTCCACGGCGGCGCGGACTGCGGCGGCGGGGGGAACGCCGAGTTGTGCTCGCCGCCCGGCTCGGACCGGACGGGAGCGCCGTAGGCACCGCCCGGACGCTCGGGCGGGCCGCCGAACGGGTCGTTGCCCGGCCCACCGAACGGGTCGCGCGGCGCACCGCCGAACGGGTCGGCCGGGCGCTCCGGCTCGGCGTGCGGCCGTACACCGTTGACCGGCCGGTTGGTCGGCGGCGCGTCGACGAAGGACGGCATCCCCGGAGGGAAGGCCGGCGGGGCAGCCGGCGAGGCCGGGGCGGCCGGACCCGCGAAGGCGTTCGGCCCGCCCATCGGCTCCCGGTCGACGAAGCGCGGCTCCGGGGCCTGCTCGAACCGGTCCGAGCCTTGATCGTTGCGCTCCATGCTCTGGTCGAACCGGCCCGGGCCCTGGTCGAAGCGGGGCACCAGCGGCTGCTCGACCTGCTCCTGGGCCGGCTCCTCGGTGTGCTCGGGGCGGGTCGGCCGGCCGTACACCCTCGGTTGCGGCGCGGACGAGCCGGCCGGGCGGGCCGCGTGGTCGGCCGGGGGCATGACCCGGCTGGAGAGCGGTACGGAGGCGCTCGCCGCGACACCGCCGCCGGCCGGCGGAGTGGCCCGGCCCTCGGCCTCCGGAGAGGTGCGGGGTGCCGGGATGGCCGGGGACTGCGGGTCGTCCTGCCGAGCCTCGGGTTGCCCCCAGGCACCTCCGCCGGCCGACCCGGCCGACCCGGCCGGGTTGTCGGTGAACGGCGTGGGCTGACCGAAGTTGGCGGGCGGTGTGGCGGCCAGGCTCGCGCCCGGCACCCGCTGCTCCTGGGGCGGCAACGGCACCATGTTGGCCGGCGAGATGCCCGGGGCAGGCGCGGGCTGGTAGGCCGGGCCGTCGTCGGAGCTGCCCGCGTCGGGCGCGGCATCGGTACGCGGTGCGGCGGTCTCCGCCGCCTGACCCCACGCCTCGCCGGGTGCCCACGGCTCGATGTCGGGCATGGAGGACCGGTCGCCGGCGGTACGCGAGGGAAGCGGCTCGGCGGACGGGCTCCAGGACGGCGGCGGGCCGCCCACCGGGGCGCCCCCGGCCCAACCGGTCGACTCGTCGCGCCCGGGGGTGGCCCAGTCGGGCTGCGCCGGCCGGTCGCCGCCGGGGTGCCGACCCTCTGCCGGCTGCTCGGCGGCCCAACCGCCGGGGGTGGGCTCCTGCCGTTGACCGGTCGCCCAGGCGGGCTGTTCCTGCTGCTCCGCAGGCCATGCCTCGGCGCGCGGTGACCCGTCGGTGGGCCGCTGGCCCGGGTCGGCGGTCGGCACCTGGGCGCTCGCTCGGGCCGCCGGTTCGCGGCCGGGCATCGGCTGCTCGGGCTGCGCCCAGGCGGGCTGGGCGGACTCGGAGTGACCCGCAGGAGGGGCCCAGCCGGGAGCATGGCCGTCGGCTCGCGGCGCGGTGGCCCAGTCCGGCTGCTGGCCGGTCCATCCGCCGGCCGACTCGGAGTTGGCCTGGCCAGGCGCGGGCTGACCATTGGCCCAGTCCGGCTGGGTGGTCGCCGGCTGGTTCGCGGCCCAGTCGGGCTGGACCGACGTCGGCTGGTTCGGCGTCCAGTCCGCAGGGGGCGCAGCGTCCCCAGTGGCGGGTTCGGTGGCCCAGGCGGGTCCGGTCTGGCCGCTGCTGGCCCAGGCGGGCTGATCCGATGTGGGCGGTCCGGCCGGGGCCCAACCGGGGGCTGGTTGCTGCGGCTGGTCTCCCTGGGCCGCCCACGCCGGCTGGTTGCCGGCGGGCTGGTCCCAGTTGCCGGGCGTCGTGGCTTCCGCCTGTCGGGTCGCCTGGCCGCTGCCCCACGCACTGCCCTGCTGGTTCGCCCAGGCGGGCGCGGACGTGTCCGGACGGGCGGGTGGTGGCGGAGCCCAGCCGAGGTCGGGGGCGGATGCGCCGTACCCGTTGTCCTGCTGAGCCGGTCGGTCGCCGTACGGCGCCGGTCCGCCGCCGCCCGGCGGCACCTCGTCCGGCTCCTGGCCGGGGCGGTGCGGGCCCTCGGACGTCATGCGTGCGCCTCCTCCATCACATGTCGGCCGCCGTCGCCGATGGTCTCGGCAGGGCAGCCGGCGGTGCCGGCGTACCGGCCGTGCCGGCTCCCCGCACCGTATCCCGGTGACCGCTGGTGGGCTTCCGGGGAGCTTCGATCGTCACTGTCCGTCGCCGGGTGGTGTCGAGGTGCTTCTATCGCCTCGGCCTGTCCCCGGGCGTGGACGACGACCGAGCCCCACCGTACCGGGCGCTGCGTCGGGGCGGTATCCCGGTGTCAGCGGCCGGTCGTAACGCCGACGGCCCGCCCGGTGTGCCCGGGCGGGCCGTCGATCTGGAGGAGGCGGATAACGTCGTGCGGCGTCAGTACATGTGACGCTGGGCGATGGCGCGGATCTCGTCGCGAACCGCGGGCGAACTGGCGGAGCGCAGGGCCCGCTCGATGGCGCGGGCGCGGCGGTTGGCGTCGCGGCGGTTGCGGATTCGCTCGATCATGCTCATGGTGTCTCTCCTCCTGGACTATTCGGTTGTTGTCCCGTCGTCCTCTCTATTGAAGCGCACGCGAGGGCGGATCGCCAGCGATTGTTAGGTGAGCTTGACCACGAGCCTACGAATCTTAGGCTAGCCGCACCGTCTGACGGCCTTTTCTTCACCGATTGGCAACGGCCGGTGTGCCGGGCGTCAACCCGTGGCACACCGGCCGTCACCGTCCTTACGGTCAGGTCCAGGCGAGCAGCGCCGCCTCCGGATCGGCGAGGAAGTCGCCCACGTCGCGGAGGAACTTCGAGCCCAGCTCACCGTCGATGATCCGATGATCGAAGGAGAGACCGAGCGTGGTGACCAGCCGCGGCTTGACCTTGCCCTTGTGGACCCAGGGCTGTTCGCGGACCGCGCCGAAGGCCAGGATCGCCGACTCACCCGGGGGCAGGATCGGCGTACCGGTGTCCACCCCGAACACCCCGACGTTGGTGATGGTCAGGGTGCCGCCCGACATGTCGGCGGGCGAGGTCCTGCCGGCCTTGGCGGTCTGCACCAGATCGGTCATCGCGTCGGCCAGCTCGCGCAGCGTCAGCCGACCGGCGTCCTTGATGTTCGGCACGATCAGGCCGCGCTCGGTGGCCGCCGCGATACCGAGGTTGACGTACTCCTTGACGACGATCTCGTCGCCGGCCCAACTTGAGTTGACCATCGGGTGCCGCCGGACGGCCAGCAGCACCGCCTTGGCGACCAGCAGCAGCGGTGAGACCCGTACGTCACGCCACTCCCGCCGCCCGCGCAAGCGGTCCAGCGCCTTCATCGACCGGGTCACGTCGACGGTCAGGAACTCGGTGACGTGCGGGGCGGTGAAGGCCGAGCGGGACATGTTCTCGGCGGTGAGTCGACGTACGCCCTTGACCGGGATGCGCTGCTCGCGGTCGGCGCCGAAGCTCGCGGCCGAGCTGGCCGCGGCGGTCACCGTCAGCGGCTCGGCCGCCGCCGGGGCTGCCGCCGCCCGCTGTACGTCCTCCCGGGTGATCGAGCCCGACGGCCCGGACCCGGTAAGCGTGCCCAGGTCGACCCCGAGGTCCTTGGCGAGCTTGCGGACCGGCGGCTTGGCCAGGACCGGGCCCGCGCTCCGACCGTTGCCGTTGACCCCGGACACGGGCCCGGCCTGGACCGGAGCCGCGACGACCCGCGCCGGTGCGGCCTGGACCGGTGCGGCCTGGACCGGTGTGGCCTGGGCCGGTGTGGCCTGGGCCGGTGTGGCCTGGGCCGGTGTGGCCTGGGCCGGTGCGGCCGGAGCGGACGCGGCCGGGGCGGAGCCCTTGCGCGGGCGACGCTTGGCCGCCGTGGTGCGCGGGCCGTAGCCGACGAGAACGGCGGTACGGCCGCCTGGGGCGGGACCGCCGATCAGGCCCGGCTCGACCGCGCCCTCGGCCGGTGCCACCTCGACGGCGGCCAACGACGCCGCTGACGGGGTGGGCAGGTCGGTGGCGGGTGCACCGGTGGTCGACTGCTCGACCGGGCCGGCGCCCGGGTCGGTGTCGATCGCGATGATCGGGGTGCCGACCTCGACGGTGGTGCCCTCCGGGTGGAAGATCGCCTGAACCTGGCCGGCCCACTTCGCCGGGATCTCCACGGCCGCCTTGGCCGTCTCCACCTCGACGATCGGCTGGTTCAACTCGATCGTGTCGCCCACCTTGACCAGCCAGGCGAGGATCTCGCCCTCGGTCAGGCCCTCGCCCAGGTCGGGCAGGTTGAACTCCTTGATCCGCGACATGCCGCTCACCAGCCGAAGGTGCGGTCGACGGCGTCGAGCACCCGGTCGAGGTCGGGAAGGTACTCCTCCTCCACCCGGGCTGCCGGGTAAGGAGTGTCGAAGCCAGTCACTCGCAGCACCGGCGACTCCAGGGAGTAGAAGCACTCCTCGGTGATCCGGGCCGCGATTTCCGCGCCCATGCCCAGGTTGCCCGGAGCCTCGTGCACCACCACCGCGCGGCCGGTACGCCGCACCGACTCGTACACCACACCGAGGTCCAGTGGGGAGAGCGTGCGCAGGTCGATGACCTCCAGGTTCCGCCCGTCCTCGGCCGCGGCGGTAGCCGCGTCGAGGCAGGTACGCACCATCGGGCCGTACGCGAGCAGGGTGACGTCGGTGCCGGCCCGCGCGACCCGGGACGAGTGCAGCGGGTACGCCTCGGTCAGCGGGGCGTCCAGGTCGACCTGCCCCTTCTCCCAGTAACGCCGCTTCGGCTCCAGGAACACGATCGGGTCGTCCGAGGCGATGGCCTGCTGGATCATCACGTAGGCGTCCTGCGGGCTGGCGCAGGAGACCACCTTCAGCCCGGCGGTGTGGGCGAAGTAGGCCTCGGGCGACTCCGAGTGGTGCTCCACCGCTCCGATGCCGCCGCCGAACGGGATCCGGATCACCATCGGGATGTTCAGCTTGCCGCGCGAGCGGTAGTGCATCTTCGCCACCTGCGAGACGATCTGGTCGTACGCCGGGTAGACGAACCCGTCGAACTGGATCTCGCAGACCGGGCGGTAGCCCCGGATGGCCAGGCCGACCGCGGTGCCGATGATGCCCGACTCGGCTAGCGGGGTGTCGATCACCCGCTGGTCGCCGAAGTCCTTCTGCAATCCGTCGGTGATCCGGAAGACGCCGCCGAGCTTGCCGACGTCCTCGCCCATGATGACGACCTTCGGGTCGTTCTCCAGGGCCCGGCGCAGGCCGACGTTGAGGGCCTTGCCGAGGGTGAGCGTCTCCGTGGCCATCAGTGCGCGCTCCCCTCGAACGACTCCAGGTACCGGCTGAACTGCGCGCGCTGCTCGTCCAGCAGCGGCGACCCGTTGGGGTAGACGTGGTCGAACATGGTGGCCGGCTCCGGGTTCGGCATGGCCAGCACCCGCTCACGCAGGTCCACCGCCTCGCGGCGGGCCTGCTCGTCCACCTCGGTGAGGAATCCGGCGTCGGCGATCTTCTCCCGCTCCAGGAAGGCCTTCATCCGGGCGATCGGGTCCTTGGCCTGCCACGCCTCGACCTCGCTGGCGATCCGGTAGCGGGTCGGGTCGTCGGAGGTGGTGTGGGCGCCCATCCGGTAGGTGTACGCCTCGATCAGGCTCGGGCCCTGCCCGTGCCGGGCGTTGTCCAGGGCGTGCCGGGTCACCGCGTACGTGGCCAGCACGTCGTTGCCGTCGACCCGGATGCCGGGGAAGCCGAAACCGGCGGCGCGCCGGTAGAGGGGGATGCGCGTCTGCCGCTCCAGCGGTTCGGAGATGGCGTACTGGTTGTTCTGGCAGAAGAACACCAACGGGGAGTTGAACACCCCGGCCCAGACGAACGCCTCGTTGACGTCGCCCTGGCTGGTGGCGCCGTCGCCGAAGTAGGCGATCACCGCCTCGCCGTCGTCGGTGCCGGTCTTGCCGTCCATCGCGACGCCCATGGCGTAACCGGTCGCGTGCAGGGTCTGCGCCCCGATCACGATCGTGTACATGTTGAACTTGAACTCGTTGGGGTCCCAGCCACCCTGGTCGACCCCGCGGAACAGGCCCAGCGGCATGATCGGGTCGATGCCACGGCAGTAGAGCACGCCGTGTTCGCGGTAGGTGGGGAACGCCATGTCCTGCGTACGCAGCGCCCGGCCGGAACCGACCTGGGCCGCCTCCTGGCCGAGCAGGCTCGCCCAGATGCCCAGCTCACCCTGCCGTTGCAGGGCCGTCGCCTCGGCGTCCAGCTTCCGAACCAGCACGAGGTCGCGGTAGAGGCCGCGGTACTCCTCGTCGGTGAAGTCGACGCGGTACTCCGTGCCGTCCGGGCCGGTCACGCTCTCGATCCGCTCACCGGCGGGGGTGAGCAGCTGTACCAGTTCCGGATCGCCGGTCGTGGCCTTCCTGGATCGGGGCGCGGCTCGCCGGCCGCGGGCCGGGGCCCCGGGGTCGCCCTTTGCCATCCGTCTCTCCCTGTCGTGTCTGCGTCGGCACCGGGGGGTCACCCGGCCGCGCGACTCGTGCGCCCGCCCCGGCTGGTGCCGGGATGGTTCCTGGCGGCCGCGCCTGACCCCGGTGGGGGTTGCCGCGCGGCGTGAGCCGGATTCTGGCCGAACCCGGTTCGGGAGCGCCGGCGCCCAGTCGCGCCTACCGCGTGGGTGCGCGGAGGTCGCGGCTGCGCTGCCGTCGTAGCCCATTTTCGCATCAGAGGTGAGGCGTCCCACACTCCGCCTGCCCCGCATCCAGTGGCCGGCCCGCTTCGTTACCTGAAGCACCGGAGTGTCGGGTCCAGCGACGCGCGAACGATCCGGTCATGGTTCGTCACCATTCGGCCAGATACGCGTGTCGACACGCGGTGTGGGGTTGGCTGACGCAGAGTCACTGGCACACGCTGATCGCGCGGGCCGGATCCACCTTCGGCGGCCCGTCGGGGTGCGCGTCGGGCGGCCCCGACCAGGGCGACGACGAGGAGTGCGTGGTGTCCGTACCAGGTGAGAATCCCGGGACGCCGATCCTCGGCCGGCACCGGGCAGCCGGCGGCTACCGCCGGGTGGTGGGTGCACACCGGGCCGTGCGTACCGCCGGACCGAGCCGGGGTTATCTGCTGACGGTGGCGCTGCTCGCCGGCACGGCCTCGATGCCCGTGCTCGCCGCGATCAGCACCGGCTCCGCGACGGTCGGCAGTACGGCGCTGCCGGACGGCAGCACGCCCTTCATCCCGACACCCTCCGTCGGTCCGGTGGTGGTCCCGCCGCCACCCACCGCTGCCCCGACGCCCGCCGTGACCGCGATGCCCTCGGTCGAACCGGCGGCACCGCCGGTCAACCCCGTGGTGCCGACGCCACGGACGACCAACGGCACCCCGATCGAGCATCTGCCGGCGCGCCGACCCGAAGCGCCGACGACCGTACCGGCGCCCCGCCCGCCCACCACCACACCGGCCCCCCACCCGGCGCCCACCCCGACCCGGACGCCGACCCCCGCGCCGGCTCCGACCAGCGGATCACCCACGCCGACCGACGATCCGGACCCGCCGACGGCCTCGGCCGACCCGAGCGACCCCGTCGACCCGGGACCGCCGAGCGACCCGCCGACCACGGACCCGAGCGCGTCGAGCGAGCCGTCCGCGTCCGCCGACCCGAGCGCGTCGAGTGATCCGCCGCCGACCACCGAGCCGAGCGCGTCCACCGACCCTTCCGCGTCGACCGCTCCGAGCGCTTCGGCCACACCCGACGGGTCGACGCCGGAGTCGTCGCCGGCCAGCCTGGTCACCGAACCGCTGCTGCCCAGCACCCCCGAGCGCAACGGGAGTGCCCGTCCCCGGGCGCGGATCCGCCTACGGGACCGGTGCCGGCCCGGTGCCGGTTCCACGGACGGTGCCGGGCGCCCGGTGGCCCGCTGACATCGAGGCCGGTGACCTCAAGTCAGCCGTCGTCGGCGAGGCGGTGCCGGTTGGCCTCGATCCAGGCGTCCAGAGCGGCCGGGTCGTCCGGGTCGATGCCGTCGGCCATCAACTGGGCCACCGCGGCGGTGGCCGGGCTGCGCCGCTCACCGGTCGCGTAGAGCCGGACGAACTCCGGCACCATCTCCTCGATGGCGGCGTCCGTCGCGGCCACGGCCGACTCGGGCAGCCCACGCCTGGCGGCTGCGTACCCGGCCCAGGCGCGCAGTACCCGGGGCAGCATCGCCGCGTCGTCCATGTCCAGCACGGCCCGGCGGTGCACCCAGTCGAGCAGGAAGAGGCCGGCGACGGTCGGGCTCCAGCGCAGCGGATCGGCTTCGGGGAAGGTGGCCGCGTGGTCGAGCAGCAGGCCCAGGCAGAAGTGCAGGGAGGCCAGCTCGGCGCCGTCGACTTCGTCCAGACCGGCCCGCGCCGCGTCCGGTGAGGCCAGGAAGCGGCGGATCTCCGTGGCGCGAACCGTGTCCGGCAACGGTTCGTCGACCTGCCGGGGCGGTGGCTCGGTACCGGCGGGCAGGACCGCCAGCCGGGCCCCGACGAGCGCGCGGTCGGTGGCCAGCGAGGCAGCACCGGGCAGTTGACCCAGGTGATCGGTGACCGCCAGGTGCCGACCCACCTCGTCGCGCATCCGGGTGGGGCTCTCCTCCCGGAACCAGGTCAGCTCGTCCTCGGCGCAGAGCTGCCGGACCTGCTCCAGGATCCGATCGGCCGGGCCACCGACGAAGACGTCCTTGGTGATGCCGATGTTGTGGTCGATCAGGGCCACCAGGGCGTGCTCCGGCCCTCCCGCGGCGTCGTCGTAGGCGAACGTGGCCAGGTAGGAGGTCTGGTCGCCGTAGACGTCGCCGTACGCCCAGGTGCCGGTGAGGTGCACCTTGCCGAGCTGCCCGGACCACGCCGGCGCGGTCGCACCCGGACGGACCCGGTCCGCGCCGGCCGCGTCGGGCACGAGGGCCGCGAAGACGGCCCGGACCGTGGTCGCCGCGACCGTCCGCCGTCGCGAGGTGGCGGCGAGGAAGCCGCCCACGAAGTCGCGTACCGCCGTCTCGCGGTCCGTCTCGGCGACCTCGTACACGCTGCCCAGCAGGGCCGCACCGAGCATCTCCGCGTCGAGGGCCGAGTCGAGCTTGGTCACGTCGCGTGCGGCGTGCAGCACCGCGTCGTAAGGGGTCTGTGGCGTGGCCATGACCCCGACCCTACGCCGCTCACCAGTCGGTGACCCGCTGACCGAGGCGACCGGCGAGGCGTGACCGTACGCACGGCGCGGCGTTGGCGCCGTGTCGACCGGCTCACCGGTGCCGGGCGACCTCCAGGACGGTGCGCGCGTCGGCGTGCGCGGCGATCACCGCCCGCACCGGCGCCAGCACGTGCTGGTCGCCGACATCGGAGATGGCCCGGGTCAGCCGGGTCTGCGCCCGTTGGCGGGCCTGTCGGGCGGCCCACCTCACCAGCGGACGGGTCAGGGCGGCGACCAGCAGCCCGGTCAGTAGCCCGCCGAGCAGCAGCAGCGTCGGCACCGGCACCTCGCCGACCATCGGGTGCCGCAGTTCCGGCAACCCCAGTGCCCGCATCCCGTAGCCCAGGACCAGCCAGCCCAGCCCGGCCACCGCGGCGAGCGTCACCAGCCACTGCACCCCGCCGACCAGTCGCCACCAGGTGCGTGGCCGGTCCATGCCGAGGTCGGTGCCGGCCAGCGCGCGGTCCAGGGCGTCCGGCAGGTCGCCGAGACGGGATCGGGCCGCTGCGGCCATCGCGTCCGGCCAGGCGTTCGGCAGCCCGTCACCGGCCCGCTCGGCCACCGTCCGCAGCGCCAGCGCCAGCGCGGACTTGTCGGCCGCACTGGGCTCGGGTACCGCCGTGGCGGCGATCAGGCTCTCCTCCGGGCCGGCGGCCTGCCGATCGGGCAGGTGCAACCGGCGCAGCGGATCGGCACGCAGCCGCCGCCACAGCCGCATGACCGGCCAGCCGGTGGCCGCCGCAGCCCGGTGCCGGTAGGCCCGCTCGACCGCCTCCACGACCGTCGGCACCCCCGCCGCCGCGCAGAGGGCGCGGTCCAGCGCGGAGACCGCCGGATCGTCCGCGGCGAGCGCCGTGCGGGGTGCCCCGACCATGTCGTCCAGCGCGTCGACGACGGCGTCCACGTCGCCGGAGAGCCGGCGCAGGGCGGCCTGCCGTTCGGCGACGGTGCGTTGCAGCGCCGCCCGCAACCCCTCCGGGCCGTCCGGGTCGGCGACGGTGGTGGCCAGCAGGGGCACCCCGCCCAGCCCGTCCGCGTCGAGCAGGCGGCGAAGGTCGGCCAGCACCCTGGGCACCTCGGTCGGCGGCAGCCGGTCGGTCTGGTTGAGCACGACGAGGGTGACGTCCCGGTGCCGGTGGAACTCGCGGAGGTAGCCGCGGTGCATGACCCGGTCGGCGTACTTCTGCGGGTCGACCACCCAGACCACCAGGTCCACGAGGCCGAGGAGGCGGTCCACCTCCAGGCGGTGCGACTGCTCGACCGAGTCGAAGTCCGGCAGGTCGAGCAGGATCAGCCCGTGCAGGGTGGACTCGTCGTCGCCGTCGAGCAGGCTTTCCCGTACGAACCGGTGGCGGGGCAGTACGCCGAGCCAGTCGAGCAGCCGGGTGCCGCCGTCGAGCGGGCCCCAGACGCAGGCGTGCGTGACACCGGTGGTGGGTCGGCGTACCCCGACGGGTGAGAGATCCATCCGGGCCATGGCGTTGAACAGGCTCGACTTTCCGCTGCCGGTCGCACCGGCCAACGCCACCACGGTGTGGTCGCGGGACAGCGCCAGCCGGGTCCCGGCCCGTTCGACCAGGGTGCGGGCGGGCACCAGCGGAGTGTCCGGCAGGTGACCGTCGACGATGCCGAGGAACCGTCGCACCGCCTCCAGCCGGGCGACGAGCTGATCGGCGTCCACCCGCCCGTCGGCGATCCGCAGCGCCTCACGGAGGCGACCGCCCATGCCGGTCACGGCCGCTCCCCGTCGGTCACCGGGGCGTCGACGCCCACCGTCTGGCCGCTGAGCACTGGTGCGGCGTCGACGAAGCCGCTGCCTAGCCGGGCCGCCTCGACCCGCTCGGCCGCCTCGCGCAGCGCCGTCGCGGTCCGGGCCTCCGGCCGGGCCTGCCGGGTCCGTACGAGATATCGGGCGGCCTCCTGGTCCAGCAGCACCACCACCCGCTCCAGCAGGTCCTCCCGGGCCTTGCGGGCCAGCGTACGCACGGCCTGGTCACCGAAGATCGCCTGGAGCACCGCCTGACCGGCGATGGTGGTGCCGGCCCCGGTGGCGACCTCCAGCCCGGTCGGGATGAAGGCCGTGGAGGCGAAGACCGCGATCATCACGGCCAGTCCGGTGGCGTTCACCGCGTACGCCGCCGTCCGGGCCACGAAGCGCCGGTCGCCACCCTCGGCCCGGACCAGCTCCAGCACGCCGCGCTGCCAGTCGCGGACCAGCCGCTCGGCGCGTTCCGGCAGGTCGGCGGAGTGGTGGGCGAGGTCCGGTTCGAGCAGTGCCGCACCGGCCGGGTGCGCCTTCCAACCGGTGTACGCGTGTTCGGCCGCCTCGGCGGCCACGCCCCGCAGCAGGGTGACCAGTTGCGACTCGATCGCGTCCTGCAGCTCGACGGCCGGGGCCGGACGGCGGGAGAAGGCGGCCATGACCCGGTCCCGCAGGCGGCCGATGCGCGCCTCCAGGGTGCGGAAGAGGTCGCTGGTGCCGACGAACTCCTGCCACCGGGCGAGCACCTCGCCGCGCAGCAGCCGGCCGTCGCGCAGTCCCTGCTCGACGGTCCGGTTCGCGGCCCGGTACGCCGCCCGCACCCGATCGTCCATCGCGTCGGCGGCGGCCAACTGCTCGTCGACGGCGCCGGCCAGGCTCTCGACGGTGGGTTGCAGGAGAGCCAGCGCGCCACCGAGCGTCTGCCGGACCACCGCCGAGCGGGCCTCCGCGTCGGCGGCGAGCCGGGCGAACCAGTCCGCCAGCGGCGCGGTGTTCCGGCCGGGCAGCAGGCCCTGCCCGTCGACCCAGGTCTCCGGAAGCACGAACAGCGGCGCCGAGTCGAGTCCTTGCTCGGCTAGCATCTCGGCGAGGTGGGCGGCGACCTCGTCGGTCGCCTCGGCCGGCACCCGGTTGAGCACCAGGGCCAGCACCGCGCCCCGGGCCCGGGCACCGTGCAGCAGCTCCCAGGGAACGGCGTCGGCGTAGCGGGCGGCGGTGGTGACGAAGAGCCAGAGATCGGCGGCGGCGAGCAGCTGGCTGGCCAGTGCCCGGTTGGCATCCACCACCGAGTCGATGTCGGGAGCGTCCAGGAACGCCAGCCCGGGTGGGAGCGCCGGGGCGGTGACCAGGTGCAGGGTGCGGGGGTCCTCGCCGGGCTGGTTGGTGCGGGTCAGCCCGGGCAGCAGGTCACCCCGGCGGAACCAGGCCGAGTCGGCCGGGTTGCAGACCAGCACCGGGGAGCGGGTCGTGGGTCGCAGCACCCCGGCAGCGCTGACCCGGGCCTGCACCAGGCTGTTGACCAGGGTCGACTTGCCGGCACCGGTGGATCCGCCGACCACCACGAGCAGCGGCGCGTCGAGACGGGCCAGGCGTGGCAGCAGGTAGTCGTCGAGCTGGTTGGCGAGGGCGGCGACGGTACGGGTGGCCGGCTCGGCCGAGGGTAGGGCCAACGGGAATCGGGCCGCCCCGATCGCGGCGCGCAGGCCGGTCAGGGCGTCGGGTAGGGCATCGTCCCCGGTGGCCGCGGGCCGGTCCTCCCCGGCGCCGGTGGATCCGGTGCGGGCTGCGACGGCGGGCGCGCCGGACAGTGAGGCGGAATCGCCGTGCGTCGTCACCGCTAAAGCGTGCCCGACCGACACAAGGTAAGACAACCGGTCGGTAGGACTGACGAGTTGCGTCACTTCGACTCAACCCTGACTTGACGATTGCCCGGGGCGTGGCACTATTGAGTCAAGTTCACTCAACTTGAGGTGGGGTCGCTGCGGGTGGCTCCCGCCGCGCAGCGCGACGGGAGGGCCCGTCACCTGCTCAACGTCACGAAGCGAGGAAGCGAAGATGGCACGTGCGGTCGGTATCGACCTCGGCACGACGAACTCCTGCGTCAGCGTTCTGGAGGGCGGTGAGCCCACCGTCATCGCCAACGCTGAGGGCTCGCGGACGACCCCGTCGATCGTCGCGTTCGCCCGCAACGGCGAGGTACTCGTCGGCGAGGTCGCCAAGCGTCAGGCGGTGACGAACCCGGACCGGACGATCCGGTCGGTCAAGCGGGAGATCGGCACCAACTGGTCCGTCGACATCGACGGCAAGAAGTACACCCCGCAGGAGATTTCGGCCCGGACGCTGATGAAGCTGAAGCGGGACGCCGAGGCCTACCTGGGCGAGCAGATCACCGACGCGGTGATCACCGTCCCGGCCTACTTCAACGACGGCCAGCGTCAGGCCACCAAGGAGGCCGGTGAGATCGCCGGCTTCAACGTGCTGCGGATCGTGAACGAGCCGACTGCGGCCGCCCTGGCGTACGGGCTGGACAAGGGCTCCAAGGAGCAGACCGTCCTGGTCTTCGACCTCGGTGGCGGCACCTTCGACGTGTCGCTGCTGGAACTGGCCGAGGGCGTCATCGAGGTCAAGTCGACCAGCGGTGACAACCTCCTCGGTGGCGACGACTGGGACCAGCGGATCATGGATCACCTGGTGAAGACCTTCCGGGGCGAGCACGGCATCGACCTGTCGCAGGACAAGATGGCGATGCAGCGGCTCAAGGAGGCCGCCGAGAAGGCCAAGATCGAGCTGTCCGCCGCCACCACCACCAACATCAACCTGCCGTACATCACCGCTGGTGCCGCCGGCCCGCTGCACCTGGACGTGACCCTGAGCCGGGCCGAGTTCCAGCGGATGACGCAGGACCTGCTGGACCGCTGCAAGGGCCCCTTCGAGCAGGCCGTGAAGGACGCCGGGATCAAGGTCTCCGACGTCGACCACGTGATCCTCGTCGGCGGCTCGACCCGGATGCCGGCCGTGACCGACCTGGTCAAGCAACTCACCGGCAAGGAGCCCAACAAGGGCGTCAACCCGGACGAGGTCGTCGCCGTCGGCGCCGCCCTGCAGGCCGGCGTGCTCAAGGGCGAGGTCAAGGACGTCCTGCTGCTCGACGTGACCCCGCTGAGCCTGGGCATCGAGACCAAGGGCGGCATCTTCACCAAGCTGATCGAGCGCAACACCACCATCCCGACCAAGCGGTCCGAGGTGTTCACCACCGCCGACGACAACCAGCCGTCGGTGCTGATCCAGGTCTTCCAGGGCGAGCGCGAGATCGCCGCGTACAACAAGAAGCTCGGCACCTTCGAGCTGACCGGCCTCCCGCCGGCCCCGCGCGGCGTGCCGCAGATCGAGGTCACCTTCGACATCGACGCCAACGGCATCGTCAACGTCCACGCCAAGGACCTGGGCACCGGCAAGGAACAGAAGATGACGATCACCGGCGGCTCCTCGCTGCCGAAGGACGACATCGAGCGGATGCGCCGGGACGCCGAGGAGCACGCGGAGGAGGACAAGCGCCGCCGCGAGGAGGCCGAGACCCGTAACGTGGCCGAGGCCCTGCAGTGGCAGACCGAGAAGTTCCTCGCCGAGAACGGTGAGAAGCTCCCCGCCGAGAACCGCGAGAAGCTCAACGAGGCCCTCGGCGAGCTGCGCGGCGCCCTCGGTGGCAGCGACATCGAAAAGATCAAGTCTGCGCACGAGCGGCTCGCGCAGGTCTCGCAGGAGGCGGGCTCGCTGCTCTACGCCCAGCAGGCCGAGCAGGCCCAGCCGGGCGGCGAGGCGGGTGCCGGCGCGACCGGTGCGACCGGCGGTGCGCAGGCCGGCGGTGCGCGGCCCGGTGCGGACGACGTGGTCGACGCGGAGATCGTGGACGAGGACAAGAAGTGACGGTCCTGGCCACCCGAGCTCACGGGCAGAGGGATGAGGTAGTCGTATGACGGAGAAGCCACGAGCCGCCGACCCGGATCACACCGGGTCGGCGCCGGGTGGCTCGGCGTCCGAGCCGGCCACCGGCGACACGCCGCGGGTCGTCATCCGCAACAACCGCAAGATCAGCCAGATCCGCGAACCCGACGGCACGGCGGCGGACGCCGGGCCGGACGTTCCGGCGGAGGGCCTGGTCGAGGAGGCCGAGGTCGTGGTCGACTCGATCGAGGTCGAGGCGAGCGCGCTGAGCGAGGCGTCGGCCGCCGCGGGTCCGCCGGTGGTGGACTCTCCGGCCGAGCCGGTCGAGTCGTCGTCCGAGACGGCCGGCGGTGGCGGGTTCGGCGCCGAGTTGGAGGCGCTCCGCGCCGAGCTGGACGAGCGCACCCGCGACGTGCAGCGGGTGTCCGCCGAGTACGCCAACTACCGCAAGCGGGTCGAGCGCGACCGCGCGCTGGTCACCGAGCAGGCGACCGGATCCGTGCTCGCCGCGCTGCTGCCGATCCTGGACGATCTCGACCGGGCCCGGGAGCACGGTGACCTGGTCGGTCCGTTCGGTTCGGTGGCGGAGCAGCTCGTCACCGCGTTGGGCAAGTTCGGGCTGACCCCGTTCGGCGAGCAGGGCGACCCGTTCGACCCGACGCGGCACGAGGCGGTGGCCCACCAGACCTCGGCCGATGTCACCGAGCCGACCTGCGTGCAGGTGATGCGTCGGGGCTACCAGATCGGTGAGCGACTGCTGCGGCCCGCGATGGTCGCGGTCGCCGACCCGGAATAGTGCGCGACGGTGACCCGGCCGCCCCGCCCGCCGACCCCCGGCGGGCGGGGCGGACCGGGCCCGGAGCCGGGGAGGAGGTGTACGGGTGAGTTCGAAGGACTGGATCGAGAAGGACTACTACGCGGTCCTTGGCGTGGCGAAGACCGCCCCGGCTGACGAGATCAAGAAGGCGTACCGCAAGTTGGCCCGCGAGTCGCACCCGGACCACAACCCCGGCGACGCCAAGGCCGAGGAGCGCTTCAAGGCGGTCTCCGAGGCGTACGCGGTGCTCGGTGACGACGCGAAGCGCCGCGAGTACGACGAGATGCGCTCGCTGTTCGGCTCGGGCGCGTTCCGGCGCGGCGCCCGCCAGGCCGGCCAGCCGGGCGGTGTGCCGTTCGATGTCTCCGACCTGTTCGGTGGCCAACAGCCAGGTGGCGGCCGGTTCGCCGGGGGCGGCATCTCCGATCTGTTCAGCTCGATCTTCTCGGGCGGTGGCGGGGCCGGAGGCGCGCCCGGTCCGGCGCGGGGTCGCGACATCGAGACCGAGGTGGCGCTCGACTTCCACGACGCGGTCCGGGGGGTGACCCTGCCGCTGACCCTGCGGGCGCCCGGCGTCTGCGACACCTGCCACGGCAACGGTGCCAAGCCGGGCACCGTGCCGCGAACCTGTCCGGTCTGCCACGGTGCCGGGGTTACCAACCGGAACCAGGGTGCGTTCAGCTTCTCCGAGCCGTGCCGCAACTGTCAGGGCGTGGGCACCGTGGTGGACGAGAAGTGCCCGGAATGCCAGGGCACCGGCGGGGTCACCAAGACCCGTACGCTCAACGTCCGCTTTCCCGCCGGGGTGGCCGACGGTCAGCGGATCCGGCTGGCCGGCCGGGGCGAGCCCGGCGAGCGCGGCGGCCCGGCGGGTGACCTGTTCGTGCACGTCAAGGTCCGGCCGGACGAGGTGTTCGGGCGCACCGGAGACGACCTGACGCTGACCGTCCCGATCACGTTCGCGGAGGCGGTCCTCGGCACCGACCTGCGGGTACCGACCCTGGACGGTGCGGTGACCCTGCGGGTGCCGCCGGGTACGCCGAGCGGTCGGATCCTGCGGGCCCGGGGCAAGGGCGTCAGCCGCCGGGACGGCCAGATCGGCGATCTGCTGGTCACCCTCGACGTGGTGGTGCCGGCGCGGATCTCTGACGAGGCACGGGCCGCCCTGGAGACGTTCGCCGAGCAGACCCCGCCGGCGGCCCGGGAACATCTTGACGCGCGGGTGCGTCGATTCGGTTGATCGGTGATGCGGTCCGGAGGTGAGCGGGATGGACGGGTTCGTCGGCTCGGATGACCCGGCATACGAGGCCAAGGTGCTGATGATCTCGGTGGCGGCGCGGATGGCGGGGATGCACCCGCAGACGTTGCGCCAGTACGACCGGCTCGGCCTGGTACAGGCCGGACGGGCGGCCGGTGGTGGGCGCCGGTACAGCGTCCGCGACGTGGTGCTGCTGCGTGAGGTGCAGCGGCTCAGTCAGGACGACGGCGTCAACCTCGCCGGGATCAAGCGGATCATCGGGTTGGAGCGTCTGCTGGAGCAGGCGCAGCAGCGGGTGGCCCAGTTGGAGGCCGAACTCGACGCCGCGTACCGCCGGATGGCCGAACTGGAGTCGCTGGCTCGCTTCCCCGGCCGGGATCTCGTGCCCACCAACCAGACCTCGACCGCGCTGGTGGTGTGGCGTCCCCGGCGCGGCCCTGGGCGTTGACGCGCCCTGCACCGGCAAGGAGGCGTGGTCCCATCCGGGGCCACGCCTCTTTCGCTTCCTCCCGGCACGATCTGCTCGTGTTCCGGCAAATCCGAGCGGCGGACAGGTTGTCTCGACTAGCCTTCGGGAATCAGGTCTAAACCATCTCAATCCGGACTCCGATCTGGCGGGGGGAGCCATGACGGAATCGGCGAAGAAGGTGGCCGAGGAGGCGGAGCAGCGCCTAGACAGCCTGGCCGAGAAGGTCCGTGGCCGGTTCGACCGGATCACCACGGGGCGCTTCTCCGACCAGATCCGAGCCGGCAGGTTCAGCGGCCAGGCCGGCCGGGGTGGGCACGGTGCCGGTCAGGCGCGCACCGACCAGCACCGCCGCGAGCGGGGCGGATCGCGCTGACGGTCCGCCGACGTGCGGGCCGGGAGCCACGGGGGGTCCCGGCCCGTTCGGCGCGCTCAGAGCCGGCGGTTCTCCCGCACCAGGCCGCCCTCGCACCACTCCCGGTAGACGAACAGCTCCGGTCGGGTCAGCAGCACCCGGCTGTTGTGCGCCCAGGTGCGCATCATCTCGTCGCCGTTGCGCTCCGCCTGATCCACCAGCTTGCGGAAGCGACGTTTCGGGTGTGCCCGGAAATTCGTCCGGATCCCGTCGGCGGCGTAGATGTAGAGGCAGTGCAGCGCGAACCGACGCGCCGGACAACGGGTGTCCATCGCCAGATCGAACAGCGTCATCACCAGCCGGTCACCGGAGACCAACAGGTCCCAGTCCGGCGGCATCGACGTCAACGGGACCGAATCGGGGTGGTAAGCCCACGCTCGCAACTCCGCCGGGGTGGGGTCGACGGGGTTGGCGAAGCCGTGGAACGCTGACTCCTGCACGCTCACCGGCCAACCTTCCGCTTTCGCCCGCGGGGGCGCCCGCCCACCGCGAACCCTGGCTGCTGGGGCGACACGTTAACGCGGTACCGGTGAGTACCGGTAGCCCCTGCGGGAAGCAATTCGGCATCTGTTGGTCGGCGGGGGGTGTCCGGACGGTCAAACCGGACGATGAGCGGTCACGATCCGTCGATCGCCGCGGCGGCCGCGCGGGCCCGCTGCGCCCTCGCCCGTGCCCGCAGCCGCCCCTTGAACCAGGCGAGGTCGGGAAGTCGGGCCAGCATCGGTCCGGCGATGACCGTGATCAGCACGTACGTCGCGGCGAGCGCCGCCAGCTTCGGTGAGACGCTGCCGGAGGCCACGGCGATTCCGGCGATGACGATGGAGAACTCACCCCGGGGCACCAGCACCAGACCCGCCCGCCAACGACCCGGCTCGGCGATGCCCGCCCGCCGGGCGGCCAGATAGCCGGTCAGCGTCTTGGTCACCATGGTGGCCAACGCGAGCAGCAGCGCGGGCAGCAGCACCGGCGGGATGTGCCGAGGGTCGGTGGCGAGCCCGAAGAAGACGAAGAACACCGCGGCGAAGAGGTCACGCAGGGGAGTCAGCACCTCGGTGGCGTGGTGGGCCACCGGTCCGGAGAGCGCGATGCCGACCAGGAACGCACCGACCGCCGCCGACACCTGGAGCTTCGCCGCGATCCCCGCCACCAGCAGGGTCAGCCCGAGTACACCGAGCAGCAGCGCCTCGGCGCTGCCGGCCGAGAGGGCCCGGGAGAGGACGGTGCCGTAGCGCAGGGCGACCACCAGCACGGTGATCACGGTCAGCACCGCGACGGCGAGCGATACGCCGCCCTTGACGAAGCCCACCCCGGCCAGCAGCGCGGTGAGCAGCGGCAGGTAGAAGGCCATCGCCAGGTCCTCGATGACCAGTACGGAGAGGACGACCGGCGTCTCCCGGTTACCGAGCCGGCCCAGGTCGGCCAGGATCTTGGCGATCACCCCGGACGACGAGATCCAGGTGATCCCGCCGAGCACCACCGCGGCCACCCAGCCCCAGCCGAGCAGCAGCGCGAACGCCGCTCCCGGCAGCGCGTTGAGCACCGCGTCGAGCAGCCCTGCCGGTGCGGCCGAGCGGAGATTGCCGAGCAACTCGTCGGCCGAGTACTCCAGGCCGAGCATCACCAGCAGCAGGATCACGCCGATCTCGGCCCCGACGGCGAAGAACTCCTCGCTGGCGTCCAACTCCAGCACGCCGCCGTGCCCGAACGCCAGCCCGGCCAGCAGGTAGAGCGGGATCGGGGAGAGCCCGAACCGGCGACTGAGCCGGCCCAGCAGACCCAGCAGGAACAGCAGCCCGCCGACCTCGATGAGCAGGTTGCTGAAGTCGTGCATCCGGGCCTCAGCCGGCGGGATCGTCGGCGGCGAAGATGGCGTTGGCCCCGTCCAGACCCTGCCGGTTGCCGACGATGACGAGCACATCGCCCGCCGCGAAGCGGAAGCCGGGCTCCGGCGAGACGATCACCTCGCCGGAGCGCAGGATCGCCACGATCGAGGCGCCCGTGCGGGTGCGTACCCGGGCGTCGCCGAGAGGCCGGTTGACGTAGGTGGAAGAGGCCGGGATGGCGATCTGCTCGGTGAGCAGCCCGGCGGCCTGCTCGCGCAGCCCGGAGAGCTGCCCGAGGATCAGTGACGCGCCCAGGATGTCGGCCAGCGCCTCCGCCTCGTCGTCGGTGAGCGGGATGTCCGCCGCCGAACCGTCCGGGTCGTCCGGGTCGTACAGGACGAGATCACGACGGCCGGTCCGGTGGGAGACGACCCCCAGTCGCCGGCCGGACTCAGTCATCATGTCGTGACGCACGCCGATCCCCGGCAAGGCAGTCTGTTCGACGCGTACTCGCACGCGCTCAGGCTACTCTCGCGACGGAGGCCGAATGAACACGCGTCGGGCCCGCCCACTGATCCTGTCTGCGCTGGTGGTGGCACTTGCCGGCTGCTCGATCGGGGACGTCCGCCGAACGGCGCCGGCACCCGAGCCGACGCTGGCGGGCAGCGCCTCCCCGCCGCCGGTCCCGAGGCCCGTGGCGGAGACCCGCACCACCCGCCTCGCGGTTCCCGAGCTGTACGACCCGGCGTACGTCGAATTCGTCGACGCCGAACGCGGGTACGCACTCTTCGCCACCTGTGACGGCCGCCCACCCGGTCCGGACTGCCCCGCCCTGCTCTGGTCGACCAATGACGGCGGCCGATCCTGGCAGCGGCTGCGCCACCCGAGGTCGGTGGCGGAGAACCAGCAGTTGTACGCCACCGTGGACGTGCTCGCCCTCTGGGCCGAGCCGCACGGCTGGTGGACCTCCACCGATGGCGGCGAGACCTTCCGGCACAGCCCAGGAGAGGTTGCCCCGCCCGAGTGGCAGGAGGCCCAGGGACGGTTCCAGCTGATCGAGGAGTCGGGCAAGGTGGGTCACTGGCAGGCCGGCGTGTTGCGTCCGCTGCCCAACCAGCCGCCGGTTCCCGTGGTGCATACAGTCACCGACGGCGGTCCGCGCGGCGTCGGTTCGGCCTACCATCCCCTGATCGTGGCGGGGCTGACCGAGGACGGCAGCCCGTCGGTCGCGTCGTCGTGGGACGGCGACACCTGGGAACGGGCGAAGGTGCCGCCACCCGAGGGAGAGATCGGCGTGCTGCGCGCGGCGGTGACGCCGGACGACCTTTGGCTGATCGGCGAGCGGCCCGACCGGACGGGCTTCCCGGCGCTGTGGCGGCGCACCGGTTGGACCGAGTGGTCCAGGGTGCGGGCCGAGGGGCATCCGGACGCGGGCCGGGTGGTGCCGCTGGGCAGCAGCACGGCGGCGGTGATCAGCCCACGGGGTGCGGGCGCGGTGATCGGCGACCGCTACCTGGACCTGCCCTGGCCGGTCACCGCCGAGCACTCCCTACGGGTCTTGTTCGACGGAACGCTGTTCGCCGCCGCGCCACAGGGTGTCCTGCTCGGTACGGGCCTGCTCGCCGAGCGGACCTGGGTGGCCGTGAACCTGGAGACCGACTGAGGCGATGTGACTCACATCACGGCCGCAAGGTTGAGTGGAATAGACTCAACTCTGGTTCTGTCGGTACCAGTGGACACACCGATCCGGGGGAGCCCATGAACACCGAACGCCTCACCACCAAGAGCCGCGAGACCATCACCGGCGCCGTCGCCCTGGCGAACCAGCGGGGGCACGCCACCGTCGAACCGTGGCACCTGCTGCTGTCGCTGCTGGACACCGAGGGCTCGACCGCTGCCGGCCTGCTGCGCGCCGTCGGGGCCGACCCGGCCGAGCTGCGCCGGGCCACCCTGCGGGCCGTCGACGCGCTGCCCGCCGCGCGCGGCTCCAGCATCGCCGAGCCGACCCTGGCCCGCGAGTTCGTCAACGCCATCGGCGCCGCCGAGCAGATCGCCCGTCCGCTCGGCGACGAGTACACCTCCACCGAGCACCTGCTGGCCGGGCTGGCCCGGGTCGGCGGTGCCGTGTCCGCCGCGCTCAAGGCCGCCGGCGCCACCGAGGAAAGCCTGGTGGCGGCCTTCCCGACGGTACGCGGCGGAGACCGCCGGGTGACCACGGCCGATCCGGAGCAGACCTACCAGGCGCTGAGCAAGTACGGCGTCGACCTGACCGCGAGCGCCCGGGACGGCAAGATCGACCCGGTGATCGGCCGGGACTCCGAGATCCGCCGGGTGATCCAGGTGCTGTCCCGGCGTACCAAGAACAACCCGGTGCTGATCGGCGAACCGGGCGTCGGTAAGACCGCGATCGTCGAGGGCCTGGCCCAGCGGATCGTGGCCGGCGACGTGCCGGAGTCGCTGCGCGACAAGAAGCTGGTCTCGCTCGACCTCGGGGCCATGGTCGCCGGGGCCCAGTACCGGGGCCAGTTCGAGGAGCGGTTGAAGTCCGTCCTGGAGGAGATCAAGAACTCGGACGGGCAGGTCATCACCTTCCTCGACGAGCTGCACACCGTCGTGGGTGCCGGCAAGGGCGAGGGCTCGATGGACGCCGGCAACATGCTCAAGCCGATGCTGGCCCGTGGTGAGCTGCGCATGGTCGGCGCCACCACGCTGGACGAGTACCGCGAGCACATCGAGAAGGACCCGGCGCTGGAGCGCCGCTTCCAGCCGGTGCTGGTCGGCGAGCCCACCGTGGAGGACACCATCGGCATCCTGCGCGGGCTCAAGGAGCGCTACGAGGTGCACCACGGCGTACGCATCACCGACGCCGCCCTGGTCGCCGCCGCCGCGCTCTCCGACCGGTACATCACCGACCGCTTCCTGCCCGACAAGGCGATCGACCTGGTGGACGAGTCCGCGTCCCGGCTCCGCATGGAGATCGACTCGCGTCCGGTCGAGGTGGACGAGATCGAGCGGGCGGTACGCCGGCTCGAGATCGAGGAGATGGCGCTGGCCAAGGAGCCGGACGCCGCCTCCGCCGAGCGCCTGGAACGGCTGCGCAAGGAGCTGGCCGACAAGCGGGAGCAGCTCACCGCCCTCTCCGAGCGGTGGCACCTGGAGAAGAGCCACATCACCAAGCTCTCCACCGCCAAGGAGGAGCTGGAGCGGCTCGGTGGCGAGGCCGAGCGGGCCGAGCGCGATGGCGAGCTGGAACGCGCCGCCGAGCTGCGGTACGGCCGGATCCCCGCCCTGAAGGCCGAGTTGGCCACCGCCGAGGAGGAACTGGCCCGGCTCCAGTCCGCCGGCGCGATGCTCAAGGAGGAGGTCGGCGCGGACGACATCGCCGCGGTGGTCGCCTCCTGGACCGGTATCCCCGCCGGCCGGCTGCTCGAGGGTGAGACCGCCAAGCTGCTGCGGATGGAGGAGTCGCTGGGCGACCGCGTGGTCGGCCAGGCCGAGGCGGTGGCCGCGGTCTCCGACGCGGTGCGTCGGGCGCGTGCCGGAGTCGCCGACCCGGACCGCCCGACCGGCAGTTTCCTCTTCCTCGGCCCGACCGGTGTCGGCAAGACCGAGCTGGCCAAGGCGCTCGCCGAGTTCCTCTTCGACGACGAGCGGGCCATGGTCCGCATCGACATGAGCGAGTACGGCGAGAAGCACTCGGTGGCCCGTCTGGTCGGTGCCCCGCCCGGCTACGTCGGATACGAGGAGGGCGGCCAGCTCACCGAGGCGGTACGCCGCCGGCCCTACTCGGTGATCCTGCTGGACGAGGTGGAGAAGGCCCATCCGGACGTCTTCGACATCCTGCTCCAGGTGCTCGACGACGGCCGGCTCACCGACGGCCAAGGCCGTACGGTCGACTTCCGCAACGCCATCCTGATCCTCACCTCGAACCTCGGCTCGGCGGTGATCAGCGACCTCACGCTGGCGGAGGAGCAGCGCCGCGAGGGCGTTCTGGCGGTGGTCCGGTCGCACTTCAAGCCGGAGTTCCTCAACCGGCTCGACGACATCGTGGTCTTCGCCGCACTCCAGGGACAGGACCTGCGGGCCATCGTGGACATCCAGCTGGCCCGGCTGCGCCGCCGGCTCGCCGACCGCCGGTTGACGTTGGAGGTCACCGACGAGGCCCGCGGCTGGCTCGCCGAGCACGGGTACGACCCGATCTACGGTGCCCGCCCGCTGCGTCGCCTGGTCCAGTCGGCCATCGGCGACCAGCTCGCCAGGGCCCTGCTCGGCGGCGAGGTCCGCGACGGTGACACCGTGCGGGTCGACCTGCGCGACAGCAGGGACGGCCTGTCGGTGACGTCCGCCTGAATGTCGCACCGGGCCCGCCTCCAACGGGCGGAGGCGGGCTCCCCGGGCGAGGATGGAGACATGTTCGGGATGCGGCGCAAGAAGGAATCGGAGTTGGCGACGGCAGTCGCGGAACTCGGCCGTGCCGGAACGCTGGCGTTCGGCGGGGTGGGTATCGCGGGAACGCTGCTGCCGGAGACCGAGGCGTACCGACGCGTCGCGGCCGCCGTGGCCGACCGCCCGCAGGAGGTACGCGATCTGCTCGACCGGCTGCTCACCACCGGTGCCCCCGCGGGCCGCGTGTACGCCGCCACGCTGCTGGAGCGACTCGACCCGGCGGCCGGCCGGGCGGCCTGGACGACGTTGCGGGGGGATCCGGCGGAGCTGAGCACCATCACCGGCTGCGTCATGGGCAGCACCACCGTCGGGGAGTACGCCGCCGAGCGTCTCACCGGAGCATGATCCGTCCGCCCGGTCGGGTCCGCCCGAACGGCGCTGCCGACGCTTGCGGTCCGGCCGTACCGTCCCGGGCATGACCGCGACCGCCGAACCGTCGGCAGCCGTGCCCCCGCCCCGTCCGCCCCGCCCCGGTACCGTCACCGTGGCCTTCTGGCTGCAACTCGCCGCCGTGCTGATCCTGCTCGGGCTGATCGCCCTGTTGGTGGCGCAGGCGATGCAGTGGAACGCCGCCGTCGACCGGGCGGTACGCCAGGTGCCCACCGCCGATCCCGACGAGGTGAGCGCGGAGCGCTGGGGCAGCCTGATGATGATGGCGGTGCCCGGTGTGCTCGCCCTGCTGCTGGCGCTCTGGTTGGCCGTCACGGCTCCGTTCGTGCGCCGGGGCAGCAACACCGCCCGGACCATGGTCTTCGTGGCCGGCGGCCTGCAACTGCTGCTCTGCGTCGTCCAGGGCTGTGCCGGCGCGTTCGTCATTCCGTTGGGCCTGGCGTTCGCGGTGTCCGAGGGACCGTACATCGACGAGACGTATCCCGACGACGGGCCGCCGCCGGAGGACGACTTCTGGCACGAATCGGACTTCAGCGAGGCCCTGTACAGCCAGACGAACCCGTTCGACTCGGTCTTCTTCCCGCTGGCCGGCCTCGGTGTGGTGCTGGTGTTCCTGCTGACCGTGGTGGTGGTGCTGCTGCTGGCGTTGCCGCCGGCTCACCGCTGGTTCGTGCCACGGGCCGAACCGGCCGGCACCTGGCCGCCGACCGGCGGCGGTGATATCCCCAACGCCTACCTGGCCAGCTATCCGGTGCCCCCGGGTCACCCCGGCTACCCGGCGCCGCCTGGGCACCCGCCGTATCTCGGCTACCCGCCGCCGGTCCACCCGGTGCCGCCCGGTTATCCGGTGCCACCCGGCTATCCGATGATTCCCGGCCATTTCCCGTTCGGACCGGCCGTGCCCGGGTATCCGCCGCACGGGTCCGTCCAGCCGCCCGGGCATCCGCCGTCGGCTGTCCCACCCGCCCCGGACGACGCCACCGCTGCCGGCAGCGGCACCGGGACGCCCGATGGAGGTGGATCCGACGATGCCACCTCCGGTGAATCGGGCGAGGGTGCTCGGTAGTCGGCTGGCGGGATCCACCCCGCACCCCGGATCATGGTGGTCAGCGTCTCCGCCGACCTGACGCGGGAGGTGACCGGTGGACGGGGTATCGGCGTACCTGATGATCGGTGGCCTGGTCGGGCTGGCCGTCGTGGTGACCGTGCTGTGGTGGCGGTGGAGCCGGGCACGACGGCCGGCCGGCCGACAGCGGCTCCGGCACGGTGGCGGGCCGCGACGTGATCCGCGTCGGATCGAGGTCGGCGACATCGTCGAGATCGGCGATGTCGTCTACTCCGTGCGAGGCTCGATCCGTCTGGTCGAAGGCGAGTGGAGCTGGGCTCAGCACCTGCTCGACGACCTCGACGAGCACGGCGGTCGGCGCCGACTCTCCGTGGCGGAGGACCCCGGCTTCGAGCTGGTGCTGTGGGAGTCGACGCCACGCGGCGGCACCGTCACGCCGGGCGCGCCAGAGGTGGAGCTCGGTGGCCGGCGCTACAGCTGGCACGAGTCCGGTCAGGCCCGGTACACCGCCTCCGGTGACACCGGGCTGCATCCCAGCGGCACGATGCGCTACCACGACTACCGGGCGCCGGGCGGGGCACGGTTCACCTTCGAGGCGTACGGCGAGGCGGGCTGGGAGATGGCCCGTGGCGAACGACTGGACAGCGGCGAGGTGACCGTCCACCCGCAGAGCGGGCCCTGAGCCGGTAACCGGCCGCACCGGCCCGAACCGTCCGACCGATGCCCGGAGCGCCGGTGGTCGGTGACGCGCGCGCCGATCGGCGTCATGCCGTGCCGGGATGGCCCGTTGCCGTTACGGTGAAGCGCGTTCCAGGGAAGGAGAAAGATGGTCGATCCTCAGAACACCCCGGCCCGGTCGCGGCCGGGTGTGGTGACGATATCCACCTACCTGCTGTTGCTGTTCGCGATCTGCCAGCTGATCGGCGTGATCATCTCGCTGGCCACCATCGGCACCGTCCGTGAGGTGATGGAGGACGCCTACCGGGACTCCACGGTCGAGGGGGCGCAGAACGTCGCCGACATCGTGGTCGCCGTCGGCGTCGGTACCGCCATCTTCCTGCTGGTGGCGGCGTTCGCGTTGTTCGGCCTGGGCCTGATGAACCTGCGTGGCAAGAACGGCACCCGGATCGCCACCTGGATCGTCGGTGGCATCCTGTTCTGCTGCACCGGGTTCAGTCTGCTCAGTGGGCTCGCCGGCGGATTCAGCCAGCCCGGCGACACCAGTGGCGACATGCCCAGCGGCGAGGAGATCCAGCGTCGGCTGGAGGACGCGCTGCCGGGCTGGGCCACGCCGGTCAGCACCCTGCTCGGGGTGATCAGCCTGCTCTCGCTGCTGGCGGCGCTGATCCTCCTGGCGCTGCCGAAGGCCAACGAGTTTTTCCGCAAGCCGACCCAGCAGTGGGAGCCGCCGACCCCCGGCGGCACCTACCCCAACCAGCCGGGCTACCCGCCGGCGCCGGGCTACCCGGGCACCACGCCGGCCGAGCCCGGATATCCGGGCACCCCGCAGCAGCCGGCCGACCCTGGTTACCCGGCCAGCGGCGGCCAACCGACGGCCGGCGAGCCGGGCAGCCAGACCCCACCGTCAAATGGGCCGGAACAGCCCGGTACGCAGCCGCCCACCGATCGCCCCGGCTGACCGCCGGTGAGTAGCGCGGGTGTCGATGGACCTGACCGAAGGCTTCGACACACGCGTTAGGCACGACCACGACGGGTCCCTCCGAGTAGGTTGCTTCCCGAACGCCTACCGGAGGGACTCGTCGTGTCGTACCCCGAACAGGCACCGGCCCGCCGACCGGCCGCGGTCGTGCTGGCCGTGGTGACGCTGGTGGTGATGGCGCTCGGCGCGCTCGCGTTCGCGGTGGCCGGCCTGACCTCCGTCAGCGGCACGGTCAACCGGTTCCGGGTCGCGGCCGGGGCCGGGGCCGATCCCGGACAGGTCGACGCGGTGGCGGCGCTGCTGCGGGCCTCCGTCGTGGTATCGGCGGTGCTGAGCATTCTCGCCGGTCTGCTCCTCGCCGGCCTGGCGCTCGGCCTGGCCGCCCGTCAGCCCGCGGCCCGGGTGGCCACGTGGGTGGTCGCCGGGCTGGGCATGTGCTGCGGGTGCGGCGGGATCGCCACGCTGATCGTGCAGCGCGCGACGCCCCTCGACCTCGGCGACGACCGGGCGACCGCCGAACTGCTCGCCCTGGTCCCGGACGCCCATCCGTCCTGGTGGATTCCGCTCACCGCCACCCTTTCGGTCGCCCAGGTGCTCGGTTACCTTGTGGTGGCCGTGCTGCTGGCGCTGCCTTCGGCCGCCGCCTGGTTCCGGCGTCGGTCGACCTCCCAGCCGCCCGCACCCCCGCACCAGCCGCCCACCCCACCGTTCGGACCTCCACCCGCGCCGTACCCGCACCAGCCGCCGCCGTACCAGCCCTACCCGCCGCCCGGGGCGCCGACGTCGCCCCCGTACCCGCCGAGGTGATGACGCCCGTGACGCCCGACCGGACGACCAGCGAACGATGGGCGTTGATCACCGGGGCCACGGCCGGTATCGGGGCGGCGTTCGCCACCCGGCTCGCCTCCGACGGATGGCACCTGGTGCTGGTCGCCCGCGACACGACCCGGTTGGCGGGCCAGGCCGCCGAGTTGACCGGCCGGTACGGCGTGGAGACCGAGACCATCACCGCCGATCTGTCCACCGACGACGGTTGCGCCGCGGTCGAACGACGGCTGGCGGACGGCCCGGCGGTCGGGCTTCTGGTCAACAACGCCGGCATCAGCCTGAACAAGCCGTTCCTGCGGTCGTCGGTGCAGGACGAGACCCGACTGCTGCGGCTGAACGTGCACGCGGTGATGCGGCTGACCCTCGCCGCGCTGGGCACGATGACGGAACGGGGCGAAGGGGCAGTGATTAATGTCTCTTCCGTTGCGGGTTTCGGCGCGGTGATGCCAGGTTCGACGTATTCGGCCAGCAAGGCGTGGGTCACGAACTTCAGCGAGTCCGTCGGGCAGTCCGCCCGCCCCTTCGGCGTACGCGTGATGGCGCTCTGTCCCGGCTACACCCGCACCGAATTTCATCAGCGAGCCGGCATCGACATGTCGAAAACCCCCGCATGGATGTGGCTCGACGCGGCCGATGTGGTCGACGAAGCCCTGCGTGACCTGCGGAAAGGCAAGTTGGTAAGCGTCCCGTCGTGGAAGTACAAGGTGGCCGTGGCGGGGTTGCGACACGCCCCGCGCCGGCTGCTCGACGTGGTCTCGCGGGACACCCGCGGGCGGATCGGCCGCGATCGCCGTTGACCCGCGGGTGGGCCGGCCGGGGCGGTCCGATCAGGGTGACGTCACTCGATCCGTCAGCATGATCGACGTAGCGTAACCGAACATCGCCACTCATCGGTCCCCCGGAAGGGTTGCCCACGGTGGCCCGCACACGCGGCACACAGACTTGCGCAGTACCCTCTATCGCCATGGGGGACCACGACGACCTGCGTAAATTCATCTCCGACCTGGCTGTGGTCCATGGACGGGTGATGCTCTCCTCGGGACGGGAGGCAGACTGGTACGTCGATCTGCGTCGCGTCACGCTGCATCACCGGGCGGCACCGTTGGTGGGTCGGGTGATGCGGGACCTGACCGCCGACTGGTCGTACGACGCGGTGGGCGGCCTGACCCTGGGTGCCGACCCGATCGCGTTGGCGATGCTGCACGCAGCCGGGCGTCCGTTGGACGCGTTCGTGGTCCGCAAGGCGGGCAAGGCGCACGGGTTGCAACGTCGGATCGAAGGGCCGGACGTGGCAGGTCGTCGGGTGCTGGCGGTGGAGGACACCTCCACCACCGGGGGAAGTGTGTTGACCGCTGTCGAGGCCCTTCGCGAGGCCGGGGCCGATGTCGTGGGAGTGGCGGTTATCGTTGATCGTGGTGCCGGCGACGCGGTGCGAGCCGCCGGATTGCCCTATCGGGCGGCCTATACGTTGGCTGACCTCGGCCTTGTGGCGTAAAAGTCTGCCGATTCGGACCTGCTGATATGCAGGCGGATCGATGCTGCTGGTGGAAGGATGGAATGCGTGGGAACTGCGTTGGCCGAAATGACTATGCCTCAGATCTCGCCGCTTGCCGGCGAGCCGATCGAACGTGCCGACGCCGAGCGGCTGGCGGGGGTCCTCAAGGCCCTCGCCGACCCCGCTCGGCTGCGGCTGCTCAGCCTGATCCAGTCGGCGCCCGAGGGCGAAGCGTGCGTGTGTGACCTCACCGCGCCGCTCGGCCTCTCCCAGCCGACCGTCAGCCACCATCTGCGCATCCTCACCGAGGCCGGCTTGCTGGAGCGGGAGAAGCGCGGTGTGTGGGCCTACTACCGGTTGGTTCCGAGCGCGATCGCCACGATCGCCGACCTGCTGACCCCGCCGCGTAAGCGAGCCACCAAGAAGGCTCGCTGAACCGGACCGCTTGGTGGCCGCCCGCTCGGGCAGCCACCAAGCGGTGGGTGTCAGCGGACGTGCGGCGTCTCGTACGTCTCCTCGGTGAGATCCCGGGCTGCCCGGCGTAGCCGGCGACGCTCGGCGATGATCATTGCCGAGACCACGGCGACGCCGAGCAGGAACAGCGCGATGATGGACGGGATGTTGTCGCCCGGCGCGTGCAGGGCGCGGTCCTCGGACTGCCACGGCCACAACGCGCGCAGGCTGCCCAGGATGACGCCAGCAAGCACTGCCAGGGTCATCCGGCGATGCCGTTCGAGCAGCCACTGGAGCAGCTTGACGAAGAGCGCCGGGCCGATGACCATGCCGGTCGCGAAGACCGCCAGGTAGCCGAAGTCGCGGTCGTTGACCGCATCGATGGTCGGCTCGTACAGGCCGATGGTGAGCAGCAGGAACGACCCGGACACCCCGGGCAGCACCAGCGCGCAGACCGCGACCGAGGCCGCCACCAGCACGATCAGTGGATGCGGCTCGATGGTGGCCTGGGGCAGTCCGGTCAGCACGAAGGCCGCCACCGCGGCGACCAACAGGGCGAACACCTCGGTGCCGCGCCACGACCTACCGACCATCGAGATCGGCACCAGCACCGAGGCGAGGACCAGCCCGAGGAAGAGCCCCCGGGTCTGCTCCGGGTGATCGGCCAGCAGCGGCTCCAGCAGCTTCGCCGCGATCAGCAGGCCGGGCAGCATGCCGATCAGCAGCGGGATCACCACCTCCCAGTGCACCTGCCGCAGCTGATGCCCCGCCCGTGTCCAGCCGCGCCCGCGCGGGACGTCGGACACCGCGTACCGCACGGTGTTCACCAGGTGCCCGGCGGACGCGATGACCCGCTCGTAGACCCCCGTCACCAGCGCGATCGTCCCGCCGCTGACCCCTGGCACGGCCTCGGCCACGCCGATGGCCGCGCCGCGCAGGACATGGCCTACCCGTTCGCCCAATGCCATGAAGATTCCGTTCCGTGAATCGCTGTACCACCGGCCCGTGTGGCGTCCGCCACGGTCACTCAGGCTACCGGTGCGTCCGCCGCCGGCCCGGCCAGGTCACAGACGCGGGTCTACCGGCTCGGATTCGCAGGCCAGGATCGCGAAGACCAGCTCGTGGCGACGCCACAACGGAGCGCCGTCGACCAGGGCGTCCAGGGCGGCCAACCCGAGCGCGTGCTCGCGCAGCGCCAGGCCCCGCTTGCGGCCGAGCGACCGGCGTCGCAGGGCGGCCAGCTGCTCCGGTTCGGTGTACTCGGGGCCGTAGATGATCCGCAGGTACTCCCGGCCCCGGCACTTGATGCCCGGCTGGAGCAGCGAGCCACGCTCGCTACGGGCGGCCGGGCCGGCGTACGGCTTGACGACCATGCCCTCGCCGCCGGCCGCGGTCAGCGCCAGCCACCAGTCGGTCGCCTCCCGCACCGCCCCGGCGTCGGACAGCTCGACCACCCGACGCCGGGTCGGCGTGAAGAACTCCGGATCGGCCGCGCAGAGCCGGTCGGCCAGCGCCAGATGCCAACCGTGGTCGCGGTCGCCGTAGCTGGCCTTCGCCCCGGCGAGCACCGCGAACGGCGCGAGCCGCACGCCGCGTAGCCCGTCGGTTGGTCCCACGTAGGCCCGGTACGCCGCCGTGTAGGCGGTCACGTCGGCCAGACGGCGGATGGTCCGCTCGCGTAGTCCCGCCACATCCAGCCCGCGGTCGGTGGCGGCGTCCAGCGTCGCCAGGGCCGCCGGCAGGGCGGCCCGTCCGGCGGCACCGACACCGGCGTACTGCTCGCGGATGAGGCCGGCGGCCTTGGCCGACCAGGGCAGCAGCTCGCAGTCGAGCAGCAACCAGTCCGTCCCCAACTCCGCCCAGAGGCCGGCGGAGGTCACCGCCGCACGCACCCGGTCCAGCAGCTCGATGTCGAGCGGGCTGCCGAAGAACGGCCGGCCGGTGCGGGTGTACACGACCCCGCCGCCCGACCCGAACGGACCGCCCTCCGGCTCCCGGCAGACCAGCACCACGGCCCGGGAGCCCATGTGCTTCTCCTCGCAGACGACCCGGTCCACCCCGGCCGCCCGGTAGTCGGCGAACGCCTCGGCCGGATGCTCCAGGTATCCGTCCAACTGCGACGTCGAGCAGGGTGCCATGGTCGGCGGCAGCCACACCAGCCTGAGCGGGTCGACCGCGAAGCGGCTCATCACCTCCAGCGCGGCGGCGGCGTTCTCGGCCGGCACGGTCAGCGAGCCGTACGCGTGCTCCACGTGCCGCCGACCGGTCACGTCGGTCAGCTCCAGCACCTCGTCCGGCCGGGTCGGCGCGGCGGTCAGCGGGCGGACCGGGGCGTACCACTCGCGCTCCGCCGGCACCGTGACCAACTCCCGCTCCGGGTAGCGCAGCGCGGTCAGCCGACCACCGAAGACGCAGCCGGTGTCGATGCAGATGGTGTTGTTGACCCACTCCGGCTCCGGGGTGGGGGTGTGGCCGTAGACGACCATGGCCGAACCGCGGTACTCCCGCGCCCACGGGTAGCGCACGGGCAGGCCGTACTCGTCGGTCTCGCCGGTGGTCTCCCCGTACAACGCGAAGGCTCGCACCCGCCCCGACGCCCGGCCCTGGTACTCCTCCTTCAGCCCGGCGTGCGCCACCACCAGCCGGCCGCCGTCGAGGACGTAATGGCTGACCAACCCGTCGACGAAGGCGGCCACCTCGGCGGTGAACTCGGCCGGCTCCGCGTCCAGTTGCTCCAGCGTCTCGGCCAGGCCGTGGGCCACCTTGACGTTCCGGCCGCGCAGCTTACGCAGCAGCTTCTGCTCGTGGTTGCCGGGCACGCAGAGCGCGTGCCCGGCCGCGACCATGCCCATCACCAGGCGGAGCACCCCGGGTGAGTCCGGGCCGCGGTCCACCAGGTCGCCGACGAAGACGGCGGTACGCCCCGACGGATGCGTCGCGTCCACCGCCCGGCCCGCGTCGTCGCGGTCCAGCTGCCAGCCCAGCCGGGTCAGCAGCGTCTCCAACTCGGCCCGGCAGCCGTGCACGTCGCCGACGATGTCGAACGGACCGGTCAGCTCGCGCCGGTCGTTGAACAGCCGTTCGTAGCGGATCTCGGCGGCCTCGATCTCGTCGATGCCGCGCAGCACGTGCACCTTGCGGAAGCCCTCCCGCGCCAACTGGGCGTGGCTGCGCCGCAGATCCCGGGACATCCGGGCCAGCACCTGCCGGCCGAAGGTGCGGTCGGCCCGGGCCTCGGTGCGCTCCCAGGCCAGTGCCTCCGGTACGTCCAGCACGATCGCCACCGGCAGCACGTCGTGCTCGCGGGCCACCCGGACCAGGGCAGCTCGGGCGTGCGGCTGGAGGTTGGTGGCGTCGACCACGGTGAGCCGGCCGGCGCGCAGCCGCTTGCCCGCCACGTAGTGCAGCGCGTCGAAGGCCTCCGCCGAGGCGGACTGGTCGTTCTCGTCGTCGGCGACCATCGCCCGGAACGCGTCGGAGGAGAGCACCTGGCTCGGTAGGAAGTGTCGGCGGGCGAAGGTCGACTTGCCGGAGCCGGAGATCCCGACCAGGGCCACCAGCGCCAGCTCGGGAAGGTCGAGCACGGTCATCTGCACTCCTGCTTGGACGAAAGGAAGGGCCCCCTTTTAACGCCTCCGGTAGAGGAGGGGCCCCTTCTTAACATCAGGTCCGGGTGAACACGGCCAGTTGGGTGGGGGCACCGACCTCCGGGTCGTCCTCACCGACGCCGTGCACGACGGCCGAGTAGCCGTACGTGGCACCGACCCGTCGCACCCACTCGGCGAACTCGGCGCGGGTCCACTCGAACCGGTGGTCGGCGTGCCGGAATGCGCCCGCCGGGAGCCCCTCGTAGCGCACGTTGTGCTCCCTGTTGGGCGTGGTCACCACGACCGTCCCCGGTCGGACGTAGCCGAACACGGCATCCTCCAGCGCCGGCAGCCGAGGCGGATCGAGGTGCTCGACGACCTCCATCAGTACCGCCGCGTCGTACCCTCGCAGCCGTTCGTCGCGGTAGGTCAGCGCGGACTGCCGGAGCGTGACACGGGCGCGCTGACGCTCCGGCAGCCGGTCCAGCCGCAGCCGCCGGGCGGCCAGGGCGAGGGCCTGGGTGGAGACGTCGGTGCCGACGATCTCGGTGAACCGGTGGTCGCCGATCAGCGTGGCCAGCAGCGCTCCGCCCCCGCAGCCCAGGTCCAGCACCCGGTGGGCGCCCGAGTCGACCAGCGCGGCGTGTACCGCCTCACGGCGGCGGGCGGCCAGCGACGCCCGGGGCGGTGACCCGGCCGGCGCTGCGTCGTCCACCCCGTCGTCGGCGACCGGCTCGTCGGTGGGTCGCTGGGCGGCCAGCCGCTCCAGCGCCTGCCCCTCCAACGCCCGCCGGTGCGCCAGGTAGCGGCGGACGATCAGCCCCCGCTCGGGATGGTCGGACAGCCAACCGTCGCCGGCCCGCAGCAGCTTGTCCACCTCGTCCGGAGCCACCCAGTAGTGCTTCGCGTCGTCCAGTACGGGTAGCAGCACGTACAGGTGGTTGAGCGCGTCGGCCACCCGCAGGTTGCCGGTGAGGGTCAGATCCACGTACCGGCTGTCGCCCCACTGTGGGTGTAACTCGTCGAGCGCGATGGCGGTGGCGGTCACCGTCCAGCCGAGCGGGCCGAACAACCGGGCGGCCACGTCGGAGCCGCCGCGGCAGCGCAGCACCGGAACCCGGACCTCCAACGGGATGTCACTGGCCGCCAGCTCGGGGCGCTCCTTGGACGCGCCGCGCAGCGCCGAGCGGTAGACCTTCGACAGCGCCGAGGCGAGCAGGCTGGACGCGGCGTACGGCCGGTCGTTGACGTACCGCCCGAGGGTGAAGCTCTCCGGTGTCGCGGTCGACCTCCGGCCGCGGCCCGGGGCGGCGGCCAGCTTCAGCGGGTCGACGTCGAGCAGCAGCGCGGCCGTGCAGCGCTGTTCGTCGGCCTCCGGGTAGAAGACGTGCGCGGTGCCGACGGGCACGTCGAAGGTGTGCACCCGGTCCGGATGCTTGATCAGCAGGTGACCGAGGTCCGTCGCCGGCTGGTGCGTGGTGGTGAGGGTGAGCAGCACCCGCCCATGGTGTCAGCCCTCTCGATCTTGCGTCGCCCCGTTTCCGGCGGTGCGGGGCGTACGTCAGCGGTAGTCGTCCTCGTCGGCGCCGACCACCCGGGCCTGTTCCATCGCGTCCCAGTCGTCGACCTCCAGGCCGCGGTGCGGTTCGACCTCGACCAGGCTCGGGTCCACCACGGCGGCCTGCTCCACGGCGTCGGCCGGCTCGGCCTCCAGGTCGCGCTCCTCCGGGCTGAGGTGGTCGCCGGGGGCGAAGTCCTCGTCGGGCTGGCCCATTCGATGCCTCCGGGATGTCGGCGGTCCGGTACCCACCCACCGTACGGGGTGTGCCGGTGGTCCGCTGGGAACCGCCGGCCGCCGAGCCGGTGAGGGTACGCCGACGCCGCGTCCGAGTCGGCCGAATCGGCCCACCGGCGACTGCCGCCGGTGCCAGGATGGTCCCGTGGGCTTCCTCATCCGACTGGCGACGACCGCCATCGCGCTGTGGATCACCACGCTGATCGTGCCCGGGGTCGAGGTGACCGGGCGTACCGGCTACGACACCGCGTTCACCCTGATCGTCGTGGCGTTGATCTTCGGTCTGGTCAACGCGGTGCTCAAGCCGGTCATCAAGGTCGTGGGTTGCGTCTTCTACCTGCTGACCCTCGGCCTGTTCGCGCTGGTGGTCAACGCCCTGTTGTTCCTACTGACCGACCGGATCGCCCGGGCCCTCGAGCTGCCGTTCCACGTGGACGGCTTCTGGGCGGCGTTCTGGGGAGCCATCGTGATGGCGGTGGTCACCTGGCTGATCAGCGTCGCGGTGCCGGACCCAGCGGACCGGCGGTGAACCGGCCCGGTTGTGCCCCTCCGGTCGCGCTACGGGATACTGCCCGCGGAGGACAGCGCGGTCCGGCGCACCACGGTAGTACGGGCGGCCGCACGGCCGGCGCACCACGTTAGAACAGGCGGCCGCACGGCCGGGCCCCTACGGAGAACAGCGGCCGTACGGCCGACAGCGGCAAGTAAGGAGCGTTCGACATGCCCATCGCTTCCCCCGAGGCTTACGCCGAGATGCTGGACCGCGCCAAGGCCGGCCGGTACGCGTACCCGGCGATCAACGTGACGTCCTCGCAGACGCTGAACGCGGCGCTCAAGGGCTTCGCCGACGCGGAGAGCGACGGAATCATCCAGGTCTCCACCGGCGGCGCGGAGTACCTCTCCGGCCCCTCGGTCAAGGACATGGTCACCGGCGCGGTGGCGTTCGCCGCGTACGCGCACGAGGTGGCCAAGAAGTACCCGGTCAACATCGCGCTGCACACCGACCACTGCCCGAAGGACAAGCTGGACAAGTTCGTCCGGCCGCTGATGGCCATCTCCCAGGAGCGGGTCAAGCGCGGCGAGGAGCCGCTGTACCAGTCGCACATGTGGGACGGTTCGGCCGTGCCGGTGGCGGAGAACCTGGAGATCGCGGCCCAGCTGCTCGACGAGGCGGCCAAGGGCAAGATCGTCCTGGAGATCGAGGTCGGCGTCGTCGGTGGCGAAGAGGACGGCGTCGAGAACGCCATCAACGACAAGCTCTACACCACCGTCGAGGACGGCCTGGCCATGGTCGAGGCGCTCGGCCTGGGCGAGAAGGGTCGCTACATGGCGGCGCTGACCTTCGGCAACGTGCACGGCGTCTACAAGCCGGGCAACGTCAAGCTCCGGCCGGAGATCCTGAACAACATCCAGGAGGCGGTCGGCGCCAAGTACGGCAAGGAGAAGCCGCTCAGCCTGGTCTTCCACGGCGGCTCCGGCTCGCTGCTGTCGGAGATCCGCGAGGCGCTCGACTACGGCGTGGTGAAGATGAACATCGACACCGACACCCAGTACGCCTTCACCCGTCCGGCGGCGGACCACATGTTCCGCAACTACGACGGCGTCCTCAAGGTCGACGGCGAGGTCGGCAACAAGAAGATGTACGACCCCCGGGTGTGGGGCAAGGCGGCCGAGGCGGGCATGGCCACCCGCGTCGCCGAGGCCTGCGAGCACCTGCGCTCCACCGGCACCACGATGACCAAGTGACGTACTGACGTCCTGACGACGACGGCCGGCTTCCGGGCGGAGCCGGCCGTCGTCGCGTCTGTTAACAAGGGGCCCTTCCTCTACCGGAGGCGTTAATAAGGGGCCCTTCCTTACGCCGTCAGCAGGCTGACGGCCTCGTGCACGTCGTCGGTCAGGTGCACCGTGTCCGACAGGTCACCGAAGGGCGAGGTGGCCAGCAGCGGGCGCAGCAGCGACTCCACCGGCAGTTCCTTCGTCCAGTAGGCACGATCCAGGAAGACGTACGCGCCGCTGACCCCGTCGGTGCCGTAGTAGGTCTTGGTGGCCGCCTGGAACACCTCCTGCACCGTGCCCGCCCGGCCGGGCGCGAAGACGATGCCGCCCCGGGCCAGCCGCAGGATGGTGTCCTCCCGGATCGCGTTGGAGAAGTACTTCGCGATCCGGCCGGCGAACAGGTTCGCCGGCTCGTGACCGTACAGCCAGGTCGGGACCGCTAGCCCGCCGCAACCCGCCCAGTCCAGGTCGCCGGTGGTCAGCGCGGCCGAGTCCGCCCGGTAGGCGGTCACCGGCTCGGTGCCGTTTCCCGGCGGCGTGACCGACCGGCCGAAGAGTTCCCGTACCCGCAGCGCCGCCGCCGTGTAGCGGTCGTGATCGGTGTAGTCCGGCGCGGTGGCCAGCAGATCGATGGCCGCGTCGAGGTCCTCGGCCGGCCGGGTCGACAGGTACGCCCCCAGGTTGGCCGCCTCCATCACCCCCGGGCCGCCGCCGGTCACCACCAGCCGGTGTGCCCGCGCCAGTTCCCGACCCAGCACCGCGGCCATCCGGTACGCCTCGCTGCCCCGGCGGACCGCGTGCCCACCCATCACCCCGACCACCGACTGCGGCCCGTGGGTGGTCAGCCACGCCCGGGTGGCGTCGGCGAGCGCGTTGTCCACGCCGTGGTCGTGCAGCCGCTGGCCGAGCGCCTCCCGGACGTCGGGCAGCGCCCCACCGTGCGCGCGGAAGTGCGCGTACACCCGGGTGTCGTACATCGCCGCGAAACCGCCGTCGGAGAAGCCGGCGGCGAGTTCCTCCGGGGTGTAGAGGTGGGGCGGCTGGGTCGGGTACGGCAGCCCGGAGAACGGCGGCACCACGTTGGCACCCCGCCGGACCAGGTCGGCGCCGACCTGGCGGGAGGCGAAGCGGCAGCCGACGAAGAGCGTCCCGGCCACCTCGACGCCGGTGAGGTCGGGGACGGGTTCCAGGTCCAGTCGGAGCCCCTGCACGGTGAGCCCGACCAGGCTGCCGGTGGCCAGCCGCCGGTCGAACTCCGCCCGGGTCTGGATCTCGTCTGTCCAGGTGTGCGGCTCGATGACGTCCGCGGGGGGTGGAGTCGGCATCGGGCCATCCTGCCGGGCGGACGCAATGCCACGGACACGACCCCGGAACCCTGGTCCGGAGACGGGAGCCCGGCGGCCTGGCCGGGCTCCCGCACTTCCGGTTCCTGGGGAGGCTCCGGATCCACAGTTGTAGTGGATCCGGCCGGACAGCGGCATGGGCCGCAGGCGTGACCGACCTCTCGGCCGTTCAGCCGACCGGCTCCCCGGACCCCCTCGCGAGCCGATGTCGGAAGCGGGTTGAATGGGACGATGCAGAACCTCCTACCTGAGCCGCCCGCCACGCTCCTGCCCGCCAACGTCGAGGCCGACTCCGAGCTGGCCGCGGCCGAGCAGGCCGACAGCGACGAGGCCTTCGCCGAGGTGGCGGCCCGGTACCCGACGCACAGCGCGGCGTGGGCCGCGCTGGCGGCCCGGGCGTTCGCGCAGGGCCAGGTGGTGCCGGCGTACGCGTACGCCCGCACCGGCTACCACCGGGGCCTGGACCAGCTACGTCGCAACGGTTGGAAGGGGCACGGGCCGGTGCCGTGGTCGCACGAGCCGAACCGCGGCTTCCTGCGCTGCCTCTACGTGCTGTCCCGGGCGGCCGACGCGATCGCCGAGTCGGACGAGGCGGCCCGCTGCGCCCAGTTCCTCCGGGACTGCGACCCCGCCGCCGCCGACGCGCTGGCCAGCGACTGAACGTCTCTCCGACCTGTCGCCATCGCCGGCCCGGGTACGTCCGGACCGGCGGCGACGGGTCGTCCGCTAGAGTCCCTCGGCCACCGAGGCTGCGATCTTGAGCCAGGCGTCCCGGGTGGCGGCCGAGAGGTGGGCGTACCGGAGCGGCTCGCCGGTGTCGATGAGCCGCTCGTACGGGGCCAGCAGCACCGCCCGGGTACGCGCGGCGAAGTGCTCCTGGATCGCGGGCAGATCGATCTCCTTGCGCGACGGCGGCATGGAGACCACGGTGACCGCCTGCCGGACCAGCCGTTGCCGTCCGCTCTGCTCCAGGTGGTCGAGCATCCGGGCGGCTGTCTCGGCCGAGTCGTTACGGGCCGACATGGTGACCACCAATTGGTCGGTGGCGTCCATCGCGGCCTGCCAGTTCTGCGCCCGGACGTTGTTACCGGTGTCCACGAAGATCAACTTGTAGAACCGGCTGACCACCTCGCGGATCTCGCCGAAGGCCGCGGCGGTGAGCATCTCGCCGCCGGTCGCCGACTCGTCCGAGGCCAGGACGTCGAACATCCCTTCGCCCTGTGAGCGGACATACTGGGACAGATCGCCGACCCGTCCGTGCGCGCCGTGGAACTGGCCGAGATCCCGCAGCAGGTCGCGCACCGTACGTGAGTGGAAGTCCTGTTGGGCGCGCATGCCGAGGGTGCCCTGGGTCTCGTTGTTGTCCCAGGCCAGCACGTATCCGCCGCGCTTCTGACCGAACGTCATCGCGAGCAGCAGGATGGCCACGGTCTTGCCGGCGCCACCCTTCGGGTTCACCACGGTCACCTGCCGTAGCCCGCCGAAGTTGCGGCGCACCGTCTCGATGTCCTTCTTGAGCTCCAGCTCGTGCCGCCCCGGCGGCAGCTTCACCAGACCGGTCTTGTTGACCACGGCGCGTACGCCCATCGTCGCGACCGGGTCGGCGGGACGCACCTGCCGGCGGCGGGCGAAGTCCTCAGCGGTGGGTGGGGCACCCACCTCCGGGCTCCAGGTCGGCTCCGCGTACGCCGGGGGTACCCGGGACGCGGTGTTCGTCGCCGGGTAGGGCTGCTGCGGTGCCGGCGCCACCGGCGGCGGCGCACCCTGCTGCCAGGGTGCGGGGTTCCAGGCCGGCTGTGGCGGGAACGGACCGGGTGGCGCTGCCGCGTACGGCGGCTGGACGGCTGCGTGCCCGGGCTGGGGCGGCACCCCGGAGCCGCTGTCCGGCGGCTGCGGACCAGCGGTCGGCGACGCGGGATGCGCGCCGGTGTCGGTCGGCACCGGTGGCAGGGGAGCGCCGGGCTGTGGCACCGGGGCGGTGCCGTGCTGCGGCGTCGGCGGCGTGGTGACGGGATGTGGACCGGGCTGTTGGGGCAGCGGCGGCAGCGGCTGCGGAATCGGTGGCAGCGGCTGGGCCGGCCCGGCCCAGGTGGGGCGCGACGTGCCGGCAGCGGGATCGGCGGGCGCGGCCGGGTCCGAACCGGAGCGCTGCGGCGGGTGGGCCCATGGCGATTCCGCCTGCGGACGGGACGACGACGGTGCCGGACTCTCGTCGGCGTCGGCCACCGTGGGGTCCGCCGGTTCCCGGGGTCCGGGTTCGGCCGGCTCGCCGTCCCGCGGAGTGGCGAGCGAGGTGGACCGGTCCAGGGTGAAGGGCAGGTCCAGGTCGACCTGCGCCGGCTCGGGCTGCGGTGCCGGCTCCCAACCGGTGGCGGTCGGTGCGCCGCCGGTCAGTGAGGGATAGTCGGCGGGCGAGGGGGGCTGGCCGGTCGTCGCGCCGGGCGCGTGCATCGGCCGTCCGGCCGTGTGCAGCGGCCCGCCGACCGTGGGTGGCAGCGGCCCGCCGGCGGATGGCGGGGTCGGGTCGGCAGTCGGCTGCGGCGGCGGCCCTGGGTCGGCGGGTGGCTGCGTCGGCCGGCCGCTGGGCGGCGGATCGGTCGGCAGTCCGGGCGACGAATGCGTGGGCGGGGGCGGCAGGGTGGGCGGCACCGGTGGTGGCGCACCCCATGAGGGCGAGCCGATGCCGTCGAGCTGCTCCGGTGGCCAGAGTGGCTCGATGTCCCGTTCCGGCATCCCATGCTGGCCGGGCACGTGCACCCGGTCGGAGTTCTCGTCCACCACGGTTCCTCCCCGATCCTCCTGACGAGGATAGGCCCACCGGCTGACCCGGGCCCGATGCGGCGACCGGTCAGGCCGTCCAGACCGCCCAGGCTGCCGGCTCGGTCCACCAGGACCGCTTGCGCGTCAGTTGGCCCGCTACACCGTCGTCCAGGTACGGCAGCTTCGCCTCGTCCCGCGGCAGCACCGAGGTGGCCCGGCCGCGCGCCCGCCTGACCTCCAGGCGTACCCGGCGCCGACCCAACCGCGACCGGGTGACCACGGGTACGGCCACCGCCACCTCGACCAGTCCGTCGGTCGGGTCCGGCCCGGCGAGCAGGGTGACGTCGTCGAGTCGGGCGTACCCGCCGGCGTTGCCGATCGCGCAGGCGAGCAGCGGTTCGTCACCGTTGGACAGCACGGTGTCGTCCACCTCCACCCGGCCGCGCCAGGGCAGCGGCCGCCCGTCCTCACCGGCGGCGCCGAGCAGGGCGCCGTCCAGCGTCACCGAACCGCCGTCATGACGTAGCAGGTCGAGCCGGCGCGGCGTGCCGTCGAGCACGGCGGCGGCCACCGCCGCTGGATCGCGGGGCAGCCCGAGCTGCGCGGCGAGGTCGCGGTGCGTGGTGCTGCCGGCCGGATCGAGCGGCAGTACGCCGACCGGTGGCAGATCGGGCACGGTCCGGTTCCCGGCCAGGTCGTCCGGACGGCGGCTGGGTGGCGGTGCGTACCGTCGGACGAGTCGGCGTAGCACAGCGCGCAACTGTGCGTCACCGGCGACAGCGACCACGAGTCGGGTCTTGGTGTCGGCGTCCGGCCAGGTGAGGCCGTCGGGTCGGGGCGGCCCGTCCAGCCGGGCCAGCACTGCGTCGATCTCCGCGTCCGAGCGGGCGGTCACCGTCTCGACCCGGGCACCGCGGGAAGTGAGAGCGTCGGAGCAGGCCAGCACGGGTACGCGCGGGGTCTCGCAGCGCTCCTCGCGATCCTTGGCGGCGTCGGTGGCACCGCCGCAGCAGGCTCCGCCGCTGCCACACCCGGCTCCCGGAGCGTCCCGCTCCGAGCCCAGGGTGAGCAGCACCACGTCGTACACGGGTAGCTCCTCCTGCTGTCCCCGACGCGACCCCTGCCGGTCGTGCCGTCACTACTTGTTAACCTGACACCCCGGGCTCGCTGACCGGTCGCCATCTGGCACCCGAGCCTTCTGGAGGCGAGAAGATGCCAGCGATCGTGCTCATCGGCGCTCAGTGGGGCGACGAGGGCAAGGGCAAGGTTACCGACCAGCTGGGTGATCGGGTCGACTACGTCGTCCGCTACTCCGGCGGCAACAACGCCGGCCACACGGTGATCACCCCCGACGGGCAGAAGTACGCGCTGCACCTGATGCCCTCGGGGGCACTCTCCCCGAACGCCGTGATCGTCATCGGCAACGGGGTGGTGGTCGATCCGAAGGTGCTGCTCAGCGAGATCGACGGCCTGGCCGAGCGGGGAGTGGACGTCTCCCGGCTGCGGATCTCGGGCGACGCCCACCTGATCATGCCGCACCACCGGGCGCTGGACCGGGTGGTCGAGCGCTACCTGGGCAGCTCTCGGATCGGCACCACCGGCCGGGGCATCGGACCCGCGTACGGCGACAAGGTGGCCCGGATGGGCATCCGGGTGCAGGACCTGCTGGACCCGGGCATCCTGCGCAAGAAGCTGGAGCTCGCGCTGCGCGAGAAGAACCAGGTGCTGTTCAAGGTCTACAACCGCAAGGCGATCGACGTCGACGCCACCATCGAGGAGTACCTCGAGTACGCGGAGCGGCTCCGGCCGTACATCGCGGAGACCCGGGCGATGCTCTGGGACGCGCTGGACCGGGGCGACACCGTGCTGTTGGAGGGCGCCCAGGCCACCATGCTCGACATGGACCACGGCACCTACCCCTTCGTCACCTCGTCGAATCCGACTGCCGGTGGGGCGTGCGTGGGTGCGGGCATCCCGCCGATGGCGATCACGAAGGTGATCGCGGTGAGCAAGGCGTACACCACGCGGGTCGGTTCCGGCCCGTTTCCCACCGAGCTGTTCGACGACAACGGTCAGCACCTGCGCAAGGTGGGCCACGAGTACGGCACCACGACCGGCCGGGAACGGCGGTGCGGCTGGTTCGACGCGGTCGTCGCCCGGTACGCCTGCCGCCTCAACGGGGTCACTGATCTGGTGATCACCAAGCTGGACGTCCTCACCGGCCTGCCCACCGTGCCGATCTGCGTCGGCTACGAGATCAACGGCAAGCGGGTCGACGACATGCCGATGACCCAGACCGACTTCCACCACGCCACCCCGATCTACGAGGAGCATGACGGCTGGTGGGAGGACATCACCAAGGCGAGAACCGAGGATGACCTCCCCGAGAACGCCAAACGCTACATCGCCCGCATCGAAGAACTCACCGGCACCCGCGTGAGCGTCGTAGGCGTAGGCCCCGGCCGCGAAGAAAACGTGACCCGCCACCCCCTCCTCCCCTAACACCTCGCCGACGAGGGTTGCCTCGATTGAGTTATCCACAGGCGGGCGGTCGGTTTTCCACAGGGGGTTTAGTCGATCTCCGTGGGCCGGGACAGTCGGCTGGGTGGATGCTTTGACGGTGGCCCGGCAGGTGGCGGCCACTCAGGACTGGGTGATCACGCTGGCTCAAGCCCGCGCCGCCGGGCTGACAGTGCACGAGGTGCATCGTCTCTGTCGTGCGGGCCGGTGGCGCGCGGTGGCCAGAGCTGCCTACCTGGTGGATGCTGATCTGCACGACGGTGTGCCCCGCCGGGCTCGGATCAGGGCGGCGGTCGCGTCCTTCGGCCCCGAGGCGGCTGCTGTTCTCGCCACGGCCGCCGAGTTGCACCAGATCGCAGGCCCCGCGGTGACGGAGGAAATTCACGTTTCGCTTCCCGCTGTCGCCGCCCGGCCGGCAAGGTTGACCGATCCTAGGGTCACGTTGCACCAACTCGCCCTTCAGCCGACGCAACTCGTCGCGGTGAACGGGATCCCCGCCACGGGGCCGGTGAGGACAATCGCTGATCTCATTCTGAGGCTGGCGCGCTATCCGGCGGTGTGCCTCGTCGATTCCGCACTCAACCAGGGGTTGGTCAGCGATGATGAGCTGCCCGAGATCCATCAGCTCATCCGGGGACGACGCGGCGCGGTGGCGGCACGTGGTTACCTGGTCGAGGCGGATGGCCGGGCACAGTCTCCGCTGGAGACGCGTACCCGGCTCCGGTGCGTCGACGGGAGGGTTCCACCCGACGTCCTCCAGTTGGAGATACGAGATCAGGACGGCTATCTGCTCGGCATTGGTGATCTGGGTTGGCGCCGGCATCGAATCGTCGCGGAGGCTGACGGGAGAGGGGCGCACAGCGCACCCGACGCCGTCTTCGCTGACCGCCGTAGGCAGAACCGACTGCTCAACGCCGGCTGGGCCGTTCTCCGCTTCACCTGGTCCGACACCCTCCGAGCCGACTACATCCCCTGGACCGTGCGACAAGCCATGAAGGCGGCCGCCGAACGTGGTCGATCATGAAGTTATTGCCGGTCGCACGGCGCGTCGTGGACAACAACTTCATGATCAACCGGGGTGGATGGAGGGTCGGTAGGATGACTCGGCGTGCGGGTTCTTCTTCTTGGTGGTGGCGGGCGGGAGCATGCGCTCGCGCTGAAGTTGGCCGATGATCCGTCCGTCGAGGCGCTGATCGCGGCACCGGGTAACCCGGGGATCGCGGCGGTGGCGGAGTTGCGGTCCGTCGATCCGGTCGATCCGGTGGCGGTGGCGGGGCTCGCCGTCGACGTGGGCGCGGACCTGGTCGTGATCGGGCCGGAGGCGCCGCTGGTCGCCGGGGTGGCCGACGCGGTCCGGGCCAAGGGCATCGCGGTCTTCGGGCCGTCGGCCGAAGCGGCCCGGTTGGAGGGCTCCAAGGCCTTCGCCAAGGAGGTGATGACCGCCGCCGGTGTCCCCACGGCACGCGCGTACACCTGCACCGACGAGGCGAGCACGGCGGCTGCTCTGGACGAGTTCGACCCGCCGTACGTGGTGAAGAACGACGGGCTCGCCGCCGGCAAGGGCGTGGTGGTCACCGACGACCGCGCCGCGGCCGAGGCGCACGCGCGGGAGTGCGGCCGGGTGGTCGTCGAGGAGTTCCTCGCCGGTCCCGAGGTGTCGCTGTTCGTGATCACCGACGGCGAGGCGGCGGTGCCGCTGCTGCCGGCGCAGGACTTCAAGCGGGTCGGTGACGGCGACAGCGGCCCGAACACCGGTGGCATGGGGGCGTACGCGCCGTTGCCGTGGGCACCCGCCGGCCTGGTGGACGAGGTCATGCGTGACGTGGTGCACCCGACGCTTGCCGAGATGCGCCGCCGGGGCACGCCCTTCTCCGGCCTGCTCTACGTCGGATTGGCGATCACCGCCGACGGCCCCCGGGTGATCGAGTTCAACGCCCGCTTCGGTGACCCCGAGACCCAGGTGGTGCTCGCCCTGCTGGAGACGCCGCTGGGCGGGTTGCTGTACGCCGCCGCCACCGGCTCGCTGGCCGAACACCCGCCGCTGCGCTGGCGTACCGGCGCCGCGGTGACGGTCGTGGTCGCCGCCGAGGGCTACCCGGCGGTCCCCCGCACCGGTGACGTGATCACCGGTGGGGAGCAGCCCGGCGTGATCCACGCGGGCACCGCCCGGGCCGCCGACGGTGCCCTGCTCTCCGCCGGTGGCCGGGTGCTCTGCGCCACGGCCACCGGCCCGGACCTGGCCGCCGCCCGGGACGCCGCCTACCAGGTGGTACGCGGCATCGCGCTGGCGGGCTCACACCACCGCCGGGACATCGCCGCAGCAGCGGTCGACGGCCGGGTCGCCCTTCCCGTCTGACGGGCGTGGGGTGGACGGTGTCCGGACGCTGCTGACGGCGCTGGCGCTGGGCGGTGCCCTGCTGATGCTGGCCGCCGGGATCGACCATGCCGCTCGCCCGGGACCGGTCCGCGCACTGCTGGCGCGACAGGGGCTCCTTCCGCCGGCCCTGCGGGAGGCGGCCGCCCCCGTGCTGGGCGCGGCCGAGATCGTTGTGGCGGTGGGGGCACTCGGTCTCGCCGGGCTCGCTCCGGGCTGGGCCCCGGCCGGGTACGCCGTGCTCGCCTTCGCCTACGCGCTCCTGGCGGGCTACGCCGAGCTGCTGCGCCGCCGGCGGCCCGGGATGCCCTGTGGTTGCCTGCCGGGTGCCACCACCACCGCCGGGCTGCCGGTGATGGTACGCGCCCTCTTCTTCGCGGTGGCCACGGCGATGGCCGCCGTCGTGACCGGGGCCACCGGGGCGGGCACCGACGCCAGTACCTCCCTACGACCCACACTGGAGCTTTGGCTGGCGGCGGGCGTGACAGCGACGGCCGGATGGCTGGTGCCGGCGTTGTTCGGCGTCGAGTCGCCCGTCGTCGATCCACAGCGAGACCGGCAGCGGGGCGGGTAGCGAGACCGGAAGGCCCCTGAAGAGTCCACTTTGGTGGCGCTTCACCACGATTGAAGGTGGTGGCCGGGCTGTGTGCCATAGGGGCAGCATGCCGACATTGACTCATATGCCTCGCGGGGCGATGACCTGCTGATGTCGTTGCTACGGTCTGCCCAGGTCGAGAAGGGAGACCGCGGTGCCCGTTCAAACTCTTGAGCTGGTCGCGCCCAGCTCCGCGGTGGTCCAGGTGGAACTCGCCGAACTTCCCCGGGTCACCAGCGTCGCGGCCCAGGTTCGTTTCGCCGGTGGTGCGTACGGCCGTGGCTTCCAGATCGGCCCCCGCGGCTACCACGACTTCGCCTGCACGTACATGGTCGCCGCGAACCCGGTGGACCGGTTCCTCGTGCACGGCCGTGAGCTCGTCGTCTCGGAATCGCTCGACAAAGGCACCTCGGTCGCCACGCTGATCGGCGACTATCACGAACTCATGACGGTCTTCGGCGGGCCCGCACCGCGCCGCGAGAAACTGGTCGAACTCTTCTCCAGCCTGGAAGTCACCGACCAGGTGCGGGGCATGGCGCTGCGGCCGAAGCGGGAGACGCTGCTCGGGGTGATGAGCGAGCACATCTCGCTGTTCGCCGAAGGGCTCGGCTCCCTCTCCATACCCGGACCCGGCGACGCCTTCCGGCAGCAACCCCGCCATCAGGGCGCCCGGACGCAGTTCGGCGAAGTGTGGCGCGCGCCGCTGCCCGGGGTGGCGGCACCGACCGCGTTGGCCGACTACACCTTCACCCTCGGCTTCCCCTCCGCCGTCGCCGAAGTGGTCTTCGTGGACGACGCGACGGCGTCGGAGGCCGAGCAGATGGTCTGGCTGGAGCAGGTCAACATCTCCTGGTCGGCGGCCTGATGCCCGCCTCGACGGCGCTGACGATCCTGAGTTGGACCGCCATCCTCGTCCTCTTCCTGGCGGTCGGAGCGCTGCTGCGTGAGGTTCGCATGCTCCGGGCGCTGGTCGTCCGCGACCTCAGCTACTCGGCCGCCGGTCCGGACCTGCTGCTGACCGGGGCCGTCACGGGAGGGGACGACCGGGTCGTCCTCGCGTCGGACACGGGCTGCCCACTCTGCGGTGCGGTGACCGCGCGACTGGCGGAGTTGAGCGCCGAGGCCGGCGTACGCCCGGTGCTGCTGACCTACGAGCAGGTCGAGCAGTGGCCGGCGGCGGTGCGACAGGCGTACGACGTCGTCTCGGACCGTGGCGAGTGGCAGAAGATCGCCCACCTGAACCCGCCGGTGCTGATGGCCGTCCGGGCCGACGGCCAGGTCGTCGACCTCGCGCTGCCGGTCGACGTGGGGTCGGCCGAGCGGCAGTTCGACACGCTCCACAGGAAGATCCAGAGCAGCGAGGGGAGCTCGACATGGCGTTGACGCTCGACCAGATTCCTGACATCTCCGTCGCTCCGCCCGGCGCCGCCAGGAGCGCCGCGCTGACCGTCCGGGTGAAACCTCGGCGGCGAACGGTGCTCCGGGGGATCGCGTTCAGCGCGTTCGCGGTGGGCGGGTTCGCCGCCACCGCCACCGCCCGGTTCTCGTCCCCGGCCCACGCCGAGACCGGGCCGGGGGGCCTGACCGGCTGGGACCGCAACGACTGCAAGGACGCCTACCCGAACGGCTACAACGAGCAGAAGGACAACGTCGGGGCGCACACCAGCCGGGCGGGCGCCTGCTTCGGCGGCGCGTACCGGGGCAGCACGTACTGCGCCTCGGGCTGGCACCGCTCCGGCACCGTGCGGGACTCGCCGGCCACCTACTACTACAAGCCGGTCTCGAACGCCTGCGGCGCCGGTACGACCAAGAAGAACGCGTGGCGGTGGACCACCCCGGACGGCGTCTGGTGGCGTTGCTCGGACGGCAACACCACCGTCTCGGCCGGCGGCACCAGCAACACCTACTTCACCATCTGCCGGTACTGAGCGTGCTCCGGCACCGACGTGCCGCGCTGCGGCGGCGAATCTGGCATCCGCTCACCGGGCTGGCCTGGGTGGCCGGGTTGACCGCGACCGTGGCCGCAGTCGGTCTGCGGTCCGACGGTCCGGCCACCGCGCTGGCGCTCGCGGGTTGCCTCGGCCTGACCGCCGGGTTCGCGACCAGCGGCTCCACTTGAAGTAGAAACTCGGCCGCCGTGCTGAGCTCGCCGGTCTGGCGAGGTCTACCTGCCTGCTACTTCTGCCTCGGGCTCGTTGCCGGTGGCGTCGTCATCGCGTCGGCGCTGCTGTTGGTCGGCTCCCTGCTGCGGGCGCCACTTCCGCAGCCGGTGCGGGTCGGCTGTCTGCTCGCCGCCGCCGCCCTGGTCGCGCTGCGAGAGTTTGGCGTGCTCCGGTTCCGGTTGCCGGAAAACCGGCGCCTGGTGCCGGAGAGCGTCTTCCGGCTGGGCCGCTTCGCCGGGCCGTTCCAGTTCGGCCTGGAGATGGGGACCGGTGTACGGACGTACCTGCCCAGCGGGCTGGCCTACCTGACCGCCCTCCTGCTGCTGCTCTTCGCCACTCCGCCGCTGGCGGTTGTCGCCGGCATCGGCTTCGGTCTGGGCCGTTCGTTGATGACCACCTCGGCGCTGCTCTTCGACCACGACGGCGGCTGGAACCTCGAATGGGGTCATCGGGCCGGCGCGGTCACGCGGGTGCTCCTGATCACGTACCTGTCGGCGCTGATGGTGCTCCTCCCCTCGCTGTCGTGAGTCGTGCCGCCCGTCAACGGGAAAACGGACGGGCGGCACTGCAACACGGCGCACCGGTGGTGGCGTATTACCGGTGAGGGAGGTGGGATGGACGCCGACGAGTTCGAGACGTTCGTACGCGAGTCCGCACCGGCACTGCGCCGGTACGCGCGCGCGGTCGCCGCGGATCCGGACCAGGCGGAGGATCTCCTCCAGGACACCTACGTGCGGATGGCCACGGCGTGGCACCGCCTCCTGGCCGAGGGCAATCCACTCGCGTACGCGAAGGTCACGATGGTCCGCCTGCACGTCAGCCGGCTACGGACGATCGTGCGCCGGGCCCGGCTGAGCCCGATCGCAGCATCGCTGGTGGCGGACGGCGGGTTCGGCCGGGTGGACGACGGCGACCAACTGCGCCGGCTGCTCGCGGGGTTGCCGCCGTTGCAGCGGGTGGTGCTGGTCATGACCTATCTCGACGACCTGGACGACGAGTCGATCGCGGGGGCGATCGGTCGTCGTCCGGCGACCGTCCGATCTCTGCGCCATCGCGCCCTCGGCACCGTGCGTGCCGGGTTGCCGGTCACCCCGGTGGGTACCGAACGGGAGGTAGCGGGATGACCGACATCCGGGACGCCCTGCGCGAGGTCTGGAACGCCGACTCCGGGCAGCCCGCCCGTGACCCGCTGCCGGCGGTGCGGGCCCGACTGCGCCGTCGCCGCCGGGTCCGGGCCACCGCCGCCGCGCTTGCCTCCTGCGCCGTGGTCGGGACAGCGGTGTTCGCCGCCGCGACGGCCCAGTACGACGAACCGCCGCCACCTGTCGCCGGGCCGCCCGCCAGCCCGGTCGCGCCCGAGCTGCGTGGCCTGCCGTCCGATCTGCGGCCGGTCGATCCCACCGATGCGGTGCTCCGGATGGCCCGGCCGCAGGTGGTGCCGGCGGGCGTCCGTTCGGCGTACGAGGGAGGGGGGCCCGTGACCCGGGTGGTGGTGGTGTTCGATTTCGAGGCTCCGCCGGGCCTGCCCGGCACGCCGCGCGAGGTGACCGTCCCGACCGGAGCGCAGGTGCTGGCCACGGACGACCCGGCGACGTCCACGGCGTACCTGTCGGCGTGGGCGCCGGACGGCCGCAGCTGGTTCATGGCGGTGACGGCGGACGAGGTCGAGGTCCGGTCGTCGGCCCTGGACGCCCTCATCGAGGCCAATCTCGGCTGACACCATCGGTCCCTGAGCCTGACCGGTCAGGCCGGCGGGATCGGCCGATCGGCCACCGTTGGGCGTTGACACGTCGTGTCACGATCATCGTGCCGGCGGCCGACAGGACCACCGGGACGGGGAGGGAGATGCGGTGACCGGCTTTCTCGGCGCGGCACTCAGTTTCCCGACGGTGCTGTTCAGCTTCCTCCTGGTGGTCGTCGTCGGGTACTGGCTGCTGGTGCTGACCGGGGTGCTGGATCTCGGCGACGATCTGGACGTCGACGGTGTGCCCGGCACCTTCCTCGCCGGCCTCGGCCTGGGTGGTGTGCCCAGTGCCGTCATCTTCTCCCTGCTCGTCGCGGTGGCGTGGTTCGTCAGTCTCGCCGGCACCGCACTGCTCGACGGGCTCGGTCTCGGCTCGGGCACCCGGATCGCCGTGTCGGTCGGTGTCCTGCTGGCCGCCGCGCTCGCCGCCCTGCTGGTGACCCGCCTGGTCGCGGTGCCCCTGAGCCGGCTCTTCCCGACCGAGACGGACGCCACCCGGCACTCCTTCGTCGGTCGCCTCTGCGTGGTACGCACCGGTACGGTCACCGCCGACTTCGGTCAGGCCGAGGTGACCGCCGCCGACGGTTCGTCGGCGGTGGTGCAGATCCGGCAGCCGGGCGAGGAGCGGATGCCCGCCGGCAGTTCCGCCCTGATCTATGACTACGACACCGAGGGCGAGTTCTTCTGGGTGATGCCCGCCGGCCCCGCCTTCGACCCGATGAGACACAACCGCACCTAGCCACCCATCGACCAGATCGGGACGGCCGGTCACCCCCTTCCGCCGGCCCGCCCCACGCTGCCCCTGAGACGCCTCGAAAGGAGGATGCGCGGCGTCGTGCCCGGCCTGTCCGCCGGTCGCCGACGCGTGCGCGCCCAGCTATGGATGTCATCACCACCGGTATAGGTGTACTCCTCGCCGTCGTCCTGCTCGTCGCGCTCGGCGTGGTGTTCATGGTCAGTCGGCTGTTCCGCAAGGTCGAGCAGGGCAAGGCCCTGATCGTCTCCAAGGTCCGGCGGGTCGACGTGACCTTCACCGGCGCGGTCGTGCTGCCCGTCCTGCACAAGGCCGAGATCATGGACATCTCGGTCAAGACGATCGACATCGAACGGACCGGTAACGAGGGCCTGATCTGCCGCGACAACATCCGGGCCGACATCCGAATCACCTTCTTCGTCCGGGTCAACAAGACCGTCGAGGACGTCATCAAGGTGGCGCAGGCGATCGGTACCGCGCGGGCCAGCGACCGGGAGACGTTGCAGGAGCTGTTCAACGCGAAGTTCTCCGAGGCGCTCAAGACCGTCGGCAAGCAGCTCGACTTCGTCGATCTCTACACCAAGCGCGACGAGTTCCGGGACCAGATCATCCGGGTCATCGGCACCGACCTCAACGGCTACAGCCTGGAGGACGCGGCGATCGACTTCCTGGAGCAGACGCCGATGGCGCAGCTCGACCCGAAGAACATCCTCGACGCCCAGGGCATCCGGAAGATCACCGAGCTGACCGCGCTGGAGCACGTGCGGACCAACGAGTTCCGGCGCAGCGAGGAGAAGGAGATCACCCGGCAGAACGTCGACGCACGGGAGGCCATCCTGGAGCTGGAGCGCCGGCAGGCGGACGCGGAGGCCAAGCAGCGCCGCGAGGTCGAGACGGTACGGGCGCGGGAGGAGGCCGAGGTCACCCGGGTACGCGCGGAGGAGCGGCTGCGGGCGGAGACCGCGAACATCCGTACCGACGAGCAGCTGGGCATCCAGCACGAGAACCGGGCGCGGGAGATCGCGGTCGCCGAGAAGAACCGCGAGCGGGTCATCGCCATCGAGACCGAGCGGATCGAGAAGGACCGCCTGCTGGAGGTCATCGGCCGGGAGCGGGAGACCGAGCTCAGCACGATCGCCAAGGACAAGGAGGTCGAGGCCGAGAAGCGGGCCATCGCCGAGGTGATCCGGGAGCGGATCGCGGTGGAGAAGACCGTGGCCGAGCAGGAGGAGAACATCAAGCGGCTGCGGGTGGTCGAGGAGGCCGAGCGGACCCGGCAGGCGCTGGTGATCCAGGCCGAGGCGGAGGCGCAGGAGAACCTGGTCAAGGACATCAAGGCGGCGGAGGCCGCCGAGGCGGCGGCGAAGCACAAGGCGCGCGAGGAACTGGTGCTGGCCGAGGCCCGGCAGCAGGCCGCGGAGCTGGAGACCCGGGCGAAGATCCGGCTGGCCGAGGGCGTCCAGGCCGAGGCGGCCGCGGCCGGGCTGGCCGACGTGCAGGTTCAGGAGCGCAGCGCTGAGGCGATCGAGAAGGTCGGGCGCGCCGAGGCCGCGGTCGAGCGGGAGAAGGCCGTGGCCGCCGCCGAGGCGGTACGCGAGAAGCTGAAGGGCGAGGCCGAGGGTCTCACCGAGAAGGCCGCCGCGATGGCCGCGCTGGACGACGCCACCCGGGAGCACGAGGAGTACCGGCTGCGCCTGGAACTGGAGAAGGAGGTCCGGCTGGCGGGCCTGGACACCCAGCGCCAGGTCGCCGAGGCGCAGGCCAAGCTGGTCGCCACCGGCCTGGAGAAGGCGAACATCGACATCGTCGGCGGGGACAGCGTCTTCTTCGACCGGCTGCTCAGCTCGATCTCGTACGGCAAGAGCGTGGACGGTTTCGTGGCCCACTCGGACGTGGCGAAGAACCTGGCCCAGCCGTGGCTGGACGGCAGCGCCAGCTTCACCGACGACCTGGCCCGCATGATCGGCTCGATCGACAGCGCCGACGTGCAGAACCTCACCCTGTCGGCGTTCCTGATGCAGCAGATGCGCTCCGGCGGCGTGGACCAGGGCAAGCTCCAGGAACTGCTGAAGGCCGCGCAACGGCTCGGTGTGGCGGAGACCCCGGTCGCCGCCCTCACCGGCCCACGGCAGCGCGCCGGTGAGTGAGCCGACCGCCGGTCCGGTCGCCGTCGGGCCTACGCCCGGCGACGCCGGACCGGCACCGGCCGGCGCGGCGGCAGTGGCCGGCGAGGGGCCCAACGGTGCCCGGCCGGGACTGGACGACGGCAGCTACGAGGTGCTGCGCCGGCGGCTCGCCGGGCAGGCGGCGGAACTTGCCCGGCGGGCGGAGGCACTCAACGCCCGCCGGCTGGAGGTCTTCGGCAGCACCGAACTGCGGCTGCTGAGCACCGAGCGGATCCGTACCGAGCACAACTGCGTACCCCGGGACATCGTCTCGGTGGGCGGGCTGATGCTCTTCGGCTACAACGTCTTCATCGGGTTGAAGCCGGAGACCTCCGTCGACGACGTCTTCTCCCTGCACCGCTTCACGAGGGAAACCGGCGGCTCCGGCCCGGATCCGACCGGACCGGAGGTGACCGGTTTCCGGTTCGACGAGGCGGGTCACGACGAGCTGCCCGGGCTGCTGCGCGACCCGCAGTTCGTCCGCGACTTCGGTGAGCTGTACCGCTACTACCGGCAGGCTCGGCTGCTGCAACTGCGCCGGGTCGACGGCCGGCTGCTGGCGGTGTTCCAGACCGGACCGCGCACCGAGGACATCCGCGTGCTGCGGTGGCGCGTCGGCGTCGACGGCGTGCCCGAGTACCTGGACAGCCGGGGCGAGCGGGACCACGTCTTCCCACCGTCGCACGACTTCGAGTGGACCGAGACGACCCGTGAGGACCACGTCCTCGGCCGGCACCCGCACATCTCCATCGACGGCCAGGTCTTCGTGGAGACGGTCGGCGGCACGCTCACCGTGAAGGTGGAGAACAACACCGAGGTCGGCGAGGGCATCTACAGCGAGCCGGTGGACGAGCCGTTGCAGAGTCTCGCCGACGCCGACGTGCACTGGGCCCGGGTGGGTCCGCTGATCCTGCTGCGGCTGCGGCCGTACAAGGAGACGCAGTGGCGGCATCTGGTGTTCAACACGCTCACCCGGGAGGTGGTCCGGCTCGACGGCATCGGCGTCGCCTGCCAGCGACTCCCGGAGGACCACGGCATCATCTTCCCGGGCGGATACCACCTGGTCACCGGGGTGACCAGGACCTTTGACACCGACGTCGCCGGCCTGGAGTTCGAGCGGGTGGTGCGTTCGCCCAACGGCGAGGACGTGCTCTACGTCTTCCACGCCCGCGCCGACGGGCGGACCCTGCTGCTGCCGTACAACGCGATCCGCAAGGAGGTGGCCGCACCGGTCCCGTGCCACGGCTTCTCGCTCTTCGACGACGGCACGCTGGTGGTGTTCCGGGCGGTGTCCGAGGAGCCGACCCGGGTCCACCCGATGCAGGTCTGGCAGACGCCGTACGTCTCGGACGCGTACGCGGCGGCGCAGCCCGCCGGCACCGGGCCGCTGGAGCGGGTGGGCAACGCCGACCTGGTACGCGGCATCTCGGACTGCCTCTCGGCGGCCAGGATGGTCGACGGCACCGCCACCGCCGGGGTCTACGAGGCGCTGATCGCCGCCTGCGCCCGGATCGCCGACCACTACCACTGGCTCGGTGAGGACGAACTCGGTGACCTGGCCACCCCGCTGACCGGGCTGCGTCGTACCGCCGCAGCCGTGCTGGAGGAGCACGAGAAGGTCCGGACGCTCACCGAGCGGGCCCGGGCCGAGCTGGACGACAGCGCCGAGCAGATCGCCTCGCTGGCCCGCCGGGCCCGGGGTGAGGCGCCGCTGACCGCCGACGACTGGGTCACCCAGCTGGGCGGGTTGCGCCGCGCCCGGGGACACCTGGAGACCCTGCGCGAACTGCGCTACGTCGACCACGCCCGGATCGACGAGCTGGCCGAGCGGCTGGACGAGGAACTGGCGGCGGCCGGCCGCCGGGCGGTGGAGTTCCTGCGCCGCGACGAGGCGTTCGGCGGATACCAGCAGGAGGTGGAGCGGCTGGCCGCCAAGGCGGCCGCGATCGGCACGGTGGCCGAGGCCGGCACCGTGCGCGACGAGCTGGCCGCCCGTACCGACGGCCTGCAGACCATCACCGACGTGGTCGGCGGCCTGGATATCGCCGACGCGACCGTCCGGACCGGCATCCTGGGCCGCGTCGGTGAGGTGCTGGGTGCGGTCAACCGGGCCCGCGCCGTGCTGGACAAGCGGCGCCGGGAACTGGCCGCCGCGGAGGGTCGGGCCGGCTTCGCCGCCGAGTTCGCCCTGCTCGGGCAGGCGGTGACCGGTGCGCTGGCGGCGGCGGACACCGCCGAGCGCTGCGACGAGCAGTTGGGCCGGTTGCTGCTGCGGGTGGAGGAGCTGGAGTCCAGGTTCGGCGAGTTCGACGACTTCCTCGCCGAGCTGGCCACCCGGCGCACCGACATCTACGAGGCGTTCTCCTCCCGCAAGCAGGCGCTGCTCGACGAGCGCGCGCGCCGCGCCGACCGGCTCGTCGCCTCCGCCGAGCGGATCCTGGTCAGCGTGCACCGCCGGGCCGGCACCCTCGGGTCGCTCGACGAGATCAACACCTACTTCGCGGCCGACCCGATGGTGGGCAAGCTGCGCGCGGTGGTCGAGGAGCTGCGTACCCTCGGCGACGCGGTGCGGGCCGAGGAGCTGGACGGCCGGGTCCGGGCCGCCCGCCAGGAAGCCGGTCGCGGCCTGCGTGACCGCCTCGACCTGTACGCCGACGGCGGCGAGACGATCCGGCTCGGCCGGCACCGCTTCGCGGTGAACACGCAGCCGATCGACGTGGCGGTGGTGCCGGCCGAGGGCCGGATGGTGGTGGCGGTCACCGGCACGGACTACCGGGCTCCGGTACACGACGAGGAGTTCCAGCAGACCCGCCGGTTCTGGGATCAACTCCTGGTCTCCGAGTCGGCGCAGGTGTACCGGGCCGAGTACCTGGCCACCGCGATCCTCGCCGCCGCCGAGGCCGGCCGCGACGGGCTCGACCTGGACGCGCTGCACGCGGCGGCGGTGGACCCCGACGAGCTGCGTGAGCTGGTCCGGGGGGTCGCCGAGACCCGCTACGACGAGGGGTACGAGCGCGGCGTGCACGACCACGACGCGGCCGAGATCCTGCGGGTGTTGCTGCGGCTGCATGCCGGCGCGGGACTGTTGCGCTACCCGCCGACCGACCGTGCCGCCGCCCAGCTGTTCTGGCGCCACGGCACCGACGAGCCGCTCCGGACAGCCTGGACCGCCCGCGCCGCCTCGCTGGCCCGGGCGCGGGCACGGTTTGGTCGCCCGGACGGCGAGGACGCCGCCGACCTGCTCTGCGGTCAGTTGGCCGAGGCGATCGACGGTTTCCTGCGGGATGCCGGACTGCCGGTGCCGCCGGGCGGGACCGCGGTGGCCGGCGAGTACCTGTTCGAGGAGCTGTCGGCGCCGCCGGTACGGTTCGTCACCGGCAACGGCGCGCGTACCCTGCTGGACCGGTTCCGGCGGGCGCTCGGCGGCCCGCAGTCCCGCTCGTCCCGCGAGTTCGACGACGACCTGCGGGCCCTCGGTGAGGACCTGGCCGGTCGGTACCAGCTCATCGGGGCGTGGCTGACCGCCTTCCTGGCCGCCGACGACGGGGACCGGTCCGGGTACGACCTGCCCGAGGCGATCGCCATCGAGCTGTGCGGCCCCGAACTGGCCCGCGAGGACAGCGCCGCCACCATGACGGAGAGCGTCGGCGGGCTGCTCGGCGCCCACCCGCGCATCGAGGGCTCCACGCTGGCGGTGCGGCTGGACGAGACGCTGGCCCGTACCCGGTCGTTCCGCACCGAACTGGTCCCGGCGTACCGGGACTACCAGCGCCGCCGCAACACGCTGGTGGAGGTCGAGCGGGAGCGGCTGCGACTGGAGGAGTACCGGCCGAAGGTGATGAACGCCTTCGTCCGCAACCGGCTGCTCGACGAGGTGTACCTGCCGCTGATCGGCGACAACCTGGCCCGGCAGCTCGGCGCGACCGGGGACGGCAAGCGGGTCGACCAGTCCGGACTGCTGCTGTTGATCTCACCGCCCGGCTACGGCAAGACCACCCTGATGGAGTACGTGGCCAGCCGGCTCGGCCTGGTCTTCGTCAAGGTCAACGGGCCGGCTCTGGGCTCGAAGGTCACCTCGCTCGACCCGGCGGAGGCGCCCGACGCCACCGCCCGGCAGGAGGTGGAGAAGATCTCCTTCGCGCTGGAACTGGGCAACAACGTGCTGCTCTACCTGGACGACATCCAGCACACCAACCCGGAGCTGCTGCAGAAGTTCATCTCGCTCTGTGACGGGCAGCGCCGGATGGAGGGCGTCTGGGAGGGCCGCACCCGCACGTACGACCTGCGTGGCAAGCGGTTCGCGGTCTGCATGGCGGGCAACCCGTACACCGAGTCGGGGCGACGCTTCCGGGTGCCGGACATGCTCGCCAACCGCGCCGACGTGTGGAACCTCGGCGACGTGCTCTCCGGTCGGGAGGAGGTCTTCGCGCTCAGCTACATCGAGAACGCGCTGACCTCGAACCCGGTCCTGGCACCGCTCTCCGGCCGGGATCGTGCCGACCTGGAGCTGCTGGTCCGGATGGCCCGGGGCGACGACACGGTGCGGGCCGACCAGCTGTCCCACCCGTACGAGCCGGTGGAGCTGGAACAGGTCGTCTCGGTGCTGCGCAAACTGCTCCGGGTGCAGCAGGTGGTGCTGGCCAACAACCAGGCGTACATCGCCTCCGCCGCGCAGTCCGACGACGCCCGCACCGAGCCGCCGTTCCAGCTGCAAGGCTCGTACCGGAACATGAACAAGCTGGCCGAGCGGATCGTCCCGGTGCTCACCGACGAAGAGCTGGAAGCGGTGATCGACGACCACTACCTGGGTGAGGCGCAGACCCTGGCGGCGGGCGCGGAGTCCAACCTGCTGAAGCTCGCCGAACTGCGCGGCCGGCTCACCCCCGAGCAGGCCGCCCGCTGGGCCGAGGTGAAGGACGCTTTCCAGCGTTCCCGGGCCCTCGGTGGAGCCGGCGACGACCCGGTGGACCGTGCCGTCGGCGCGCTCGGCCTGCTCGCCGACCGCGTCGGCGGAGTCGCCACCGCCATCGGCCGCGCCGCCGAGCGCTGAGGCATCGAGGTCACGACTTGCGGCAAGTGGGGCCGTCCCGTCGACGTGATGGCCCGATTTGCCGCAAGCCGTGGCACGTGGGCCGGCGGGCCGGCGGGCCGGCGACGTCAGCCGTAGTAGCGGCGGAGTTCGCGGGTGAGCACCTTGCCGGTGGCGTTGCGGGGCAGGTACTTGACGAAGACGACGTCGCGGGGCACCGAGAAGCGGGCGAGGTAGTGCCGGACGTACTCCCGGACCGCCTCGGTATCGAGGGTCTCGCCGGGATACAGGGCGAGGAAGGCGGCGAGCCGCTGGCCGTACTCGGGGTCGGGGACGCCTATGACGGCGGCCTCGCGTACCTGGGGGAGCTGGGTGAGCAGCTGTTCCACCTCGGCGGGAAAGACGTTCTCGCCACCGGAGACGATCATGTCGTCGGCGCGGCCGTCCACGAAGAGCAGGCCGTCGGCGTTGACCCGACCCAGGTCACCGGTGTCCAGCAGCCCGTCGTGCCGGTCCCGGTCTGCGCCCGAGGTGTAGCCCTCGAAGAGCATCTCGTTGCCGACGAGGATCCGCCCGACCCGGCCGCCGGGCACCGGCTGACCGTCGTCGTCGAGGATGGCCAGCCGGGTGCCGTGCGGTGGTCGCCCGGCCGTGGTGGGTGCCTGGCGCAGGTCGGCGGGGGTGGCGATGGAGGCCCAGGACGCCTCGGTCGAGCCGTACAGGTTGTAGAGCACGTCGCCGTAGGTGTCCATGAACGCCGCCGGCAGGCCGCCGGGTAGTGCCGAGCCGCTCACGGCGACCACCTTCAGCGGTGGTCGGGGCTCCGGCGCCGGCATCTCCATCAGTCGTTGCAGCATCACCGGCACCGCGAACAGCGCCTGGCAGCGGTGCCGCACCAGGGCGTCCAGGGTGGCGGCCGGGTCGAACCGGCGGTGCAGCACGATGGTGGCCCGCAGGGCGAAACAGACCTGCAGGGCCGCGTACCCCCAGGTGTGGAAGATCGGGGCGGCGATCAGCACCCGGTCCCGTACGTGCAGCGGGATGCGGTCGATGATGGACACCAGCGGGCCGAATCCGTTCGGGGTGGGCCGCCGGGCACCCTTCGGCGCACCGGTGGTGCCGGAGGTGAGCACGATGATCCGGCCGTCCCGCTCGGGCGGGTGTAGTTCGCCGGGGAGGGCGGTGGTGATCAGTTCCTCGCGGGCCTGCTCGTCGAGGCGGTGCAGTTCCGCCGGCAGTCCGAGGGTCCGTTCGGTGAACTCGTCGTCGTGCACCAGGACCCGAAGGTGCTGCTCCTCCGCGACGGTGGCCAGCTGCGCCGGGGAGAGACCGGTGTTCACCAGCACCGCGTCGGCGCCGAGCAGGGTGGCGGCGACGATGGTCTCGATCAGCCCCGGGTGGTTGCGGCCGAGCACGGCGATCCGGTCGCCGGCCTGGACGCCGAGTCCGGCGCGCAGCGCGCGGGCGAGCCGCATGGACCGGTCGAGCAGTTCGGCGTACGTCAGCTCGGCGCCCTGGTCGTCGATGACCGCGACCCGGCCCGGGTCCCGGGCCGCCGCCTGGCGCAGTTCGCCGGCGAGGCTCCAGCCCCACTTCCGCAGCGCGCTGAGCTGTGATGCGACGCGGATCGGGCGGCCCGGGGCGAGCAGGCCCCGCCGCGTCAGCGTCGCGACGATGAACGGCAGGTCCATGCCCGCGTACCTCCTGGGGGTCAGCGGATCTGCATCCCGGAGATCGCCCGGGAGATGACCAGCCGCTGGATCTCCGAGGTGCCCTCGAAGATGGTGTAGATCTTGGCGTCGCGGTACCAGCGCTCGACCGGGTGGTCCCGCAGGAATCCCGCGCCACCGAGCAACTGGACGGCCTTCTCGGTGACCGACACGGCCACCTCACCGGCCTTGAGCTTGGACATCGAGCCCTCGCCCGCGGTGAACGGCCGGTTGTTGCGGCCCATCCAGGAGGCCCGCCAGACCAGCAGCCGGGCGGCGTCGATCTCCATCCGCATGTCGGCCAGCGCGAACGCGACCGCCTGGTTGGTGATGATCGGGCGGCCGAACTGGACGCGCTCCTTGGCGTACTCCAGGGCGTACTCGTAGGCGGCCCGGGCCACGCCGAGCGCCTGCGCGCCGACGGTGGGTCGGGACAGCTCGAACGTACGCATCGCGGCCTGTCCGGAGGCGCGCTGCCCGGACCGGGCGCGGGCGAGGCGCTCGTCGAGCGCCTCCTTGCCGCCGAGCAGGCACCGACCGGGCACCCGGACGTCGTCGAGGAAGACGTCGGCCGTGTGCGAGGCCCGCAGGCCGAGCTTGCGCAGCTTGCGGGTGGCGCTGAGCCCGGCCGTGCCGGGCGGTACGACGAAGGCGGCCTGACCGCGCGAGCCCAGTTCCGGCTCGACCGAGGCGGTCACCACGTGCACGTTGGCGATCCCGCCGTTCGTGGCGTACGCCTTCTGCCCGCGTAGCACCCACTCGTCGGCCGCCTCGTCGTAGATCGCCCGGGTACGCATGGCGCCGACGTCGGAGCCGGCCTCCGGTTCGGAGGTGCAGAAGGCGGCGACGGTGGGTGAGTCGACGTCGCCGAAGCACTGCGGCACCCACTCGACGAGCTGGTCCGGGGTGCCCGCGCCGTAGATGGCGGCGACCGCGAGCGAGGTGCCGAAGATGCTCAGCCCGATGCCGGCGTCACCCCAGAACAGCTCCTCGCTGGCGATCGGCAGGGAGAGTCCGGTGGGGTCGGCCCAGCAGGTGGCGAGGAACTCGAAGCCGTAGAGCCCGACCTTCGCCGCCTCCTGGATGATCGGCCACGGTGTTTCCTCGCGGGCGTCCCATTCGGCCGCGGCCGGGCGCACGACCTCGCTGGCGAAGCCGTGCACCCAGTCACGCAGATCCCGCTGTTCCTCGTTCAGGTCTAGCGAGAACTCGACCATGTCAGGCCTTGGGGATGTCGAAGAGGTTGGCGATGTTCGCGGCCAGGCCCAGGTCGCCCTTGGCCTTGAGCTTGCCGGTCATGAACATCATCACCGGGTTGGCGCCGCCGGAGACGACCTTCAGGAACTCGACGGGACCCAGGGTCAGGCTCAGCCGGGGGTCGTGCTGCGGGGTCTCGTTGACGGTGCAGGCGCCGTCGGCGATGACCACCTCGTAGGTGTCGGTGCCGCCGTCGGGAGCACCGGTGATGTTCCAGTGGATGACCGCGTTGGTCGAGCCGGCCCGGTCGGCGCGGAACAGCTGCGGCATCCGACCGAAGACCTCGCCGAGGATCTTGCCGCGCAGGTCGCCCGACATCACCTCGGCGAGCTTGCTCTCCGGGGTGTTCTTGACGAGCTGGGCGAACTCCTTCGGGCCGACGTTGGCGAAGTTGGCCGGGTCGAAGTCAGTCATGGAAAAGCACCTCTCGGACAATGGCTACTCGTGCGTAACCTTACGCATGAGTAGGTATGCTCGCAAGGTGTCCACCGGTCCCGCCTTCAAGCGCCTCCCCCGCGCCGTACGGCAGCAGCAGATGCTCGATTCCGCCGTACGGGTCTTCTCCCGGCGCGGGTACCACGGCTCCAGCATGGACGAGATCGCCGAGGAGGCCGGCATCTCCAAGCCCATGGTGTACGCGTACCTGGGCACCAAGGAGGAACTCTTCGTCGCCTGCCTGCACCGCGAAGGTACCCGGATGATGGAGGCCATCGCCGGTGCTGCCGCCCCCGACCTGCCCGCCGACGAGCGGCTCTGGCGTGGGCTGCGCGCGTTCTTCGGCTTCGTCGGCGCCCACCGGGACGGTTGGGCGGTGCTCTACCGGCAGGCCCGGGCCGAGCAGCCGTTCGCCCGCGAGCTGGCCGCGATGCGGGCGCGGCTGGTGGAGGTGGTCGCCGGGATGTTCGACCACGGGCTGCGCGCCGAGGGGCGCGAGGTGGCCGACACCGAGCTGGAGGTGGTGGCGTACGCGCTGGTCGGCGCGAGCGAGTCGCTGGCCGACTGGTTGGCCGACCACCCGGAGGCCGATCCGGAGCGGACCGCCACCCGGATGATGAACGTCGCCTGGCTCGGTGCCGGTCAACTGCTCCGCGGTGTCACCTGGCATCCGCCCGAGGCGTAGCGCTCAACCACGGACGGCCCGGTGCCGGGCGCGACGCCGCAACCAGCGGCCCAGTTCCAGCAGCAGGGTGATCGCGATCGACAGGCCGATCCCGGTCAGGATGCCGTGCAGCGGACTTTCGAACGCCAGACCGCCGAAGGTGCCGAGCAGCACGCAGTACAGCGCCCAGGAGACCGCCGCGATCACGTCGAAGGGGAGGAACGACCGTAGCGGGTACCGGATCGCCCCCATGGTCAGGGTGACCGCGGTCCGTCCGCCCGGAAGGTAGCGGGCGATGATCAGGATCGAGCCGCCGCGTCGGCCGACCGCACGTCGCGCCCACTCCGAGCCGGCCCGGCGTCGGCTGTCCGCCGGAGAGTGGTCCAGCCGCCGCGACCCACCACCACGCCCGATCCCGTAGGAGACGTGGTCCCCCGCGACCGCGCCGAGTGCCGCCGCCACCAGCACCAGCGCGGCGTTCGGCTCGCCACCGGTGGCCAGGACGGTGGCGGAGATGACCGCCGCCTCTGCCGGCACCAGGGGAAAGATCGCGTCGATCGTGGTGAGACCGAAGAGCAGCAGGTAAACCCACGGTGAGGTGAGCGTGTGGCGGAGCAGGTCGAGCGCGGCCTCCATGGACCCATGCTCGCCGTCGGGCGGGCGCACCGGGGCGGGACGGACGGATCAGCGCCAACGGGGCCTTCCGCCCGAAGCCGCCATCACCCGGATCGCCGTACCGCCACCGGGTCGGGTGGTGCCCAGCCCGACCTCCCGGACGGTCTTGTCCTGTGCCGTGGGCCCGTGGGAGGTGAGCACGACGGGCACGCCCAGGGCCTGCTCCACCGCCGTGGGCCAGTCGGTCGGCGCTGCCTCGTCGTAGACCGGTCCGGTCCGCAGCAGGCGGGCGGTGAGCGCCGCCTGCCGGTCGAGGTCGCCGGCCGGGCCCGGCGCCAGCCCGTCCAGGCCGGCGTAGCGGCGGCAGATCCGCAGGTCGAGGCCACGCTCGGCGAGATCCAGGTGGGTCAGCGCCAGACCGTCGACCCCACCGGCGACCGCCAGGGCGTACGCGTGGGCCACCGCGTCGAAGTGGCCGAACCGGAAGTGGCCCTGCCACGGGTTCGTCGGGTTGTGCGGGTCGGTCAGCCGGAGCGCCGGATCCTCGGTCACCAGCGGCCCCGGCCCGTGTCGGGTGGTGACCGTCCGCAGCACCCCGATCCGGGTCGCCACCCCGGCCAACCCCGCCTCGGCCAGCAGCGCCTCGGCGTTGGCGGCGGTCGTGGTGCTCCACGTCGTGTACGGGTGGAAGCCGTGCCACTCGTCCAGCAGCACCCCCTGCGCACCCTCGAACACGCACGGCCCGGCGCGTAGCTCCCCGGCGAGCCAGTCCCGCCCCACGATCGTCACCCGCTCGGCGAACGCCCGGTACGCGGGCAGACAGTCGGAGACCGGCGGGGCGTCCAGCGGGCCGAGTTCGGCGCAGAGCCGGTCCCGCAGTGCGGTCAGCCGGCGGCGCAGCAGCTCCGGGCTGCGGCAGTCCGCCACCCGGGGTGCCTGGTCGGGGTGGGCGAGGCCGTACGCGACCGCCTCGCCCACCCCCAGCCCGCAGGAACCGTGCCGGTCGGCTCCACGGGCCAGCTCACGGGCCCGGTTCGCGGCCCGGTGGTACGGGGTGGCCAGCAGTGCCTCCCCGTCCACGGTCAGCCGGTCGAGCGCGTCGGGTACCCCGACGGCGGCGAGGTGGTCCGCCTCGGCGGCCAGCGCCAGCGGGTCCACCACCACGTGCCGGGACAGGTGACTGCGCACCCCGGGATGGAAGGTGCCGGCTCCGAACTGGGCGAACGTGTGGTGTCGGCCGTCGCGCAGGACGACGTTGTGTGCCGCCTGCGCGCCCCCGTTGAACCGCACCACCGTCCGCACCGGCCGGGTCGCGCAGAGCCAGTCCACGACGGTGCCCTTGCCGGCGTCGCCGTACCCGAGATCGACCACGATGACGTGCGACGAGTCCACCGCCGCCCGGCTCACAGCCGCACGACCCCGCGGCCGGTGGTCCGGTTGGCCGGCAGTTCCGACACCTCGACCCGGGACCCGGGATCGAGCCGCGCGAGCGCCTTCGACACGGTCGGGGTGGCCGCCGACCCGGTGCGGTCCAGGTCCCGCAGACCCTGGTCGAGGTCGATGGCCTGCTCGCCGAGACCGACGGTGAGCGCGATCGTCTCGCAGACCGCGTTCAGGTCGTCCAGTTCCAGGGCGTGCTGGCCGAGCAGGTCGCGCCAGAAGTCGAGCATCCGGCGGTTACCCGAGTAGTGGCTGCCGGCGGGCAGGAGGTAGTAGGTGTCCCACCGGCGGGTGACCTCGTCGACGATCTGCCGCAACGGCACGTCCTCGCGCAGGTCGTCATCGAGCAGCCGGTTCACCTCCGCGGCCTTCACCTTGGGGTACGCCAGTTCGTCGCCGATGACGAACAGGTAGCCGCGGCGGCCTCGCTTCTCCCAGCTGTCGGTGACCGTGCGGCGGGCCATGAAGTACAGGGCCAGCTCGTACGACTCCCGCATCTGGCCGCCACCGCCGCCCTCCAGCACGATCCGGCCGAGATCGTCGTCCATCCGGTTGTCGGATTCGAACTGGCCCACCTGCAACGGCACCCGGTCACAGGTGGCGTCCCCGATCGCGCCGAACATGATCTGCGGGTCGCGGGCGTACCCCTGACGCAGCAGCAGGCCCAGCAACTGCGGCAGCTTGGCCTGGAGGACGCGGGGCACGTGACCCATCGAGCCGGTCACGTCGAAGAGCACCGCGACCGGTGTCGTACGGGGGTGCTCCGCGCAGTCGCGGCTCTCCCGCACCGCGCCGCGCGGGTCCAGCGCCGGATGCACCACCCGCGCCCCGCTGTCGCTGTAGGAGAAGGCGCTGGTGCCGGTGGCCCGGCGGTACCGGTCGGCGGCGTCGTACACGTCGGTGGACCATGTTCCGCTGCCCATGGCAGCCTCCTTAGGGATTGAGGGTGAAGGGGCGGAAGGTGCGCGGCCCGTAGCGGCGGTGCAGCACCTCGTCGAGTTCGCGTAGCAGCCCCCAGGCGTCGTCGGGGCGGGCGCGCAGGAACCGCTGCCGGCAGCCCTGAGCGAAGTCGAGCAGTTGGCGCGGGGCGTCCCGATTCATCAGCCAGGTCATGCAGCGGGTGGCCATGAAGATGTCGGTGCCGGGCCCGCAGGGGCGACGATCCGGAACCTCCGGCGGATACCAGGTCTCGTGATCGGGCACCATCGCCGGCACGGTGCCGCCGGGCTCGGTGGAGAAGCACCAGTCGACCAGCACCAGGCCGTGTGCGTCGGGATCGATGAGTACGTGCGACGGGAGCACCGCGCCGTGCACCACGCCCGCCCGGTGCGCGAGACCGAGGGCGACCAGCAACCGTCGCCACATCCACGCGACGTCACGGGCGTCCAGCCCGTCCGGGTACGCCCGCTTCACCTCGACCAGGCTGTGCAGGGCGGGTGCGGTGCCGAGCACCGAGATCCGGCGTTCCGCCCCGGTGTCGGCGTCGCGGTGGGTGAAGGCGTCGACCAGCCGTGGCACGTACGGCAGCCAGCGTGGGTCACCGCGCTCGGCGAGCGTGCGCAGAGCGCGCTGTTCCCGGACCATCAGGTCGTTGTCGGCCGCGTCGCGTGGCAGCTTGAGCAGTCGGTCCGCGCCGACGTCGTACAGGTCGGCGAGGTCGCCGGAGTACGCGGGCCGGCCGCACCGGTAACCGCGCAGCACGGCCACCCGGCGGGCCCGCCAGCGCGTGGTGACCCGGAGGAAGGCGTCGGTGGCGGCGGCGCGGATCCCCGGCCCGACCCAGCCGAGCCGGTCGGGGTGCAGGGCGCCGACAAGCTCCCGGTAGCGCCGCTCCGGCGCGTCGCCACCGAACAGTTCGTGGTCGTCGCGGGCGGCGGTGACCAGGCGAATCGCCTCGTCGGTCCTCATCGCACCGTCTCCTCGCGCGCCGGGCGGAGCAGCGCCGGGTGCAGCAGCCGCGCGTCGCCGGCCCGGTAGAGCCGGGCGCGCGGGCCGCCTCGGGTGCCGCCCCGTTCGGTGCTGGCGCCGGTGCTCTCCACGAAGCCCGGCACCGAGAGCACCTTGCGGTGGAAGTTGCCGGCGTGCAGCGGATGACCCCAGACCGTCTCGTAGACGGCCCGCAGGTCCCCGATGGTGAACTCGGCTGCCAGGAAGCGGGTGGCCAGCGGGGTGTATTCCAGCTTGGAGCGCGCCCGCTCCAGGCCGTCGGCGACGATCTGGCCGTGGTCGAAGGCGAGTTGCCGGTTGGTCAGTTCGGCGACCGGTGTCCAGGCCGCCTCGTCGGCGTCGGTGCCGGCCATCGCGTCCGGCAGGTCGGGGGCGAAGGCGAGATGGGCGATGGAGACGATCCGCATCCGGGGGTCGCGGTCCGGCGCACCGTAGGAGGCCAGTTGTTCGACGTGGACGCGGCGCAGCGGTTCGCCGTCGAGCCCGGTCTCCTCGGCCAACTCTCGTCGGGCGGCGGTGGCCAGGTCCTCGTCGGGCCGGACGAACCCGCCGGGAAGCGCCCAGTGGCCGGCGTACGGCTGCTCACCGCGGCGGATCAGCAGCAGGTGCAGGGCGCCGTCGCGGATGGTGAGGGCGACGACGTCGACGGTGACCGCGACCGCCGGATAGTCGCGCGGGTCGTACGTGGCGAGGAAGTCCTGCTCGTTCACGCTCAATCACTCTCACTTCGAGAACGTCTCTATGTGAGAAGAACTTAGCGGAAAAGGGAGGGCCGGGCAAGTACCCGGCCCCCGCTCAGCGGATGGTGCCCACCAGATGCGGGCGACCACGCCGGTCGTGCAGACCGAAATCCCAGCCCGGGCCCGCCGAACTGGCGCTGAACGCCACCGTGCCGGGCAACGGCACCGGCAGCTTGAACGCCACCTCAACCGTGTACGCGTCGGGTAGGCGGCTCTCCAGTGCCGCGAGACAACGTGCCTTGCTCCACATACCGTGCGCGATGGGCCGGGGAAAGCCGAGCAGTCGTGCCCCGAGCCGCGAGGTGTGGATCGGGTTGTGATCGCCGGAGACCCTCGCATAGTCCGTACCCACCCTTGGCGTCACCTGCCAGCGGGCGGTGGCGGTCGGCGGCGCGGGCCGTTCACCGCGGTCGCGCCGCTCACCGCCGCCGTCCGGGGCGCGCTGGCGGCCCAGGTACGTCGAGACGCCGCGCCACACCTCCTCGCCGTCGATCGACCCGACGAGGACGACGTCCACCTGCCGCCCCCGGTCGTGCGGGCGCAGGTTCTCCGCCCAGGTGGTGAAGTCCAGTCGGTCGGTGACGGTGACCGGCCGATGCACGGTGATCCGGTTGCCGACGTGCACCACCCCGGTCAGCGGAATCGGGAACTCCGGCGCGGTGATCAGCCGCAACGCCAGCGGAAAGCCCATGACGTGCGGAAACGTCGCAGGCAACCGGTCGGCCAGGCGGAACCCGCAGACCCGGTCGTAGTCGGCCAGCCGCTCCGGATCCACCGGCACCCCGCCGACGGCCAACTCGACCGCCGGCACCCCGGCACCACGTCGGCCACCCAGCCCCGGCACCGCGTTGAGCAGCGCCCGCCGGTACAGCGGACCGGCCGCCGGCAGCCGGGACAGTTCCACCCGGGCCCGCGCCGCCGGCTCCGCAGGGCCGGCCGCGGTGCCGGCGGGACCGTCACCGACTGCGCGCGTACCGGCCTGGCTCGTCCCCGCCGGGTCCACCACCGGCGGGTCGGCGTCACCGCCGGCCGGGGCGAGGCCGGACAGGTCGTGGGTGGCCTCCAGGTCTCCGCCGCCTGCCGGTCCGGCGAGCGCGGCGGCCCGGATCTCCGGTGTCAGGACCTCGGTCGGTCCGTCGATCAGCTCGCCGACCGACAGGTCGTCGACCGGCTCGTCGCCGCGTCTGCGCCTGGCCATCACGCCCCCAGCAGGCTCTGGCCGCAGACCCGGACCACGTTGCCGCTGACCGCGCCGGACGCCGGCCAGGCGAGCCAGCCGATGGTCTCCGCGACGTCCACCGGCAACCCACCCTGCGACAGGCTGTTCATCCGCCGGCCGGCCTCGCGCAGCATCAGCGGGATCCGGGCGGTCAGCCGGGTCTCGATGAACCCGGGCGCGACGGCGTTGACGCTGATCTGCCGCTCCCGCAGCAGCGGCGCGAGCGAGTCGACCAGCCCGATGACCCCGGCCTTGCTGGTGGCGTAGTTGGTCTGGCCCCGGTTACCGGCGATCCCGGCGATCGAGGAGACGCCGATGATCCGGCCGCCGGCCGGAATCAGCTCGCGCTCCAGCAGCAGGTCGTTGATCCGTTCCTGGCTGGACAGGTTGACGTCGATGACCTGGTCCCACCGGTCGGCGTCCATCCGGCCGAGGGTCTTGTCCCGGGTGATGCCGGCGTTGTGCACCACCACGTCCACCCGGCCGTGCCGGCTGGCCAGGTGCTCGGCGAGTCGGGCCGGCGCGTCGGCGGCGGTCAGGTCGAGCTGCACCGCGCTGCCGCCGATCTCGTTGGCCACCGAGGCCAGCTCGTCCCCGGCGGCCGGGACGTCCAGCGCCACCACGGTCGCGCCGTCGCGAGCCAGCACCCGGGCCAGCGCCGCGCCGATGCCCCGGGCCGCGCCGGTGACCAGCACCACCTGTCCGTCGAGTGGGCGGTCCCAGTCCGCCGGTGCGGTGGCCTGCCCGGCACCGACCCGGATCACCTGCCCCGAGACGTACGCGGACCGACCCGACAGCAGGAACCGCAGGGTCCCCTCCAGGCTGGTCCAGGTGCCCTCGTCGGCGTCCCGCGTGACGTACACCAACTGGGCGGTGATGCCTCGACCGAACTCCTTGCCGATGCTGCGGGTCAGCCCCTCCAGGGCCCGCTGGGCGGTCGCCTCGCGGGGCGTACCGCACTCGGTCGGCGGGGTGCCCAGCACGATCACCCGGCCGCTGGGCTGCACCGCCCGGGCCTGCGGGTGGAAGAAGTCGTAGAGCTGGCGCAGTTGGGACGAGTCGGTGATCCCGGTAGCGTCGTAGACGAGAGCGGCGCTTTCCGGCGTACGACCGGTGTCCGGGTCCGGCACGGCGGTGGCCGGATCGCGCAGGGCGAGCCCGGCGGCGGCCAGGGCCTTGCCGACCGGTTCGGTGAGCCGCCCACCGGCGGCGGCACCGAGCAGGACCAGCCCGGGCAGGATCGGCTCGCCGGGTGCGTGCCGGCGCAGTCGCGGCGGATCGGGCAGCCCGAGGCGCTTGACCAGCGCCCGCCCGGCCCCCGACTGGACGAAGCTCGCATACCTGTCGGTCATAGGCGTAGCCTACTGGTGAGTAAGGTGTGGGCAACACTTTCGAGGAGGCGGATCGTGCAGAACGTTCGACGGGTCGCGGTCATCGGTGGCAACCGGATCCCCTTCGCCCGCTCCAACTCGCGTTACGCCAGCGCCTCCAACGCCGACATGCTGGGCGCCGCCCTGGACGGGCTGATCGCCCGGTTCGGCCTGGCCGGGAAGCAGGTCGGCGAGGTGGTCGCGGGCGCGGTGCTCAAGCACTCGAAGGACTTCAACCTGACCCGTGAGGTGGTGCTCGGCTCGAAGCTCGACCCGCGCACCCCCGCGTACGACATCCAGCAGGCTTGCGGCACCGGCCTGGAGGCCGCCATCCTGGTCGCCAACAAGATCGCCCTCGGCCAGCTCGACGTCGGTATCGCCGGTGGCGTCGACACCACCTCCGACGCGCCGCTCGCCGTCAACGAGGACATGCGCCGCACCCTGCTCAAGCTGAACTCGGCCCGCACCCTCGGCGAGCGGCTGCGGATCGCCGCGAAACTGCGCCCGGCCCAACCGTTCAAGCCGGAGATCCCGCGCAACGCCGAGCCGCGCACCGGCCTGTCCATGGGCGAGCACGCCGCACAGACCGCGCTGCGCTGGAACATCGACCGGCAGGCGCAGGACGAGCTGGCGCTCCGCTCGCACCAGCGACTCGCCGCCGCGTACGACAAGGGGTTCTTCGACGACCTGATGACCCCCTACCTGGGGCTGACCCGCGACCAGAACCTCCGCCCCGACACCACCCTGGAGAAGCTGGGCGCGCTGCGACCGGTCTTCGGTGCCAAGGGTCCCGACGCCGAGCGGGCCACCATGACCGCCGGCAACTCCTCACCGCTGACCGACGGCGCCTCGACGGTGTTGCTGGCCAGCGAGGAGTGGGCGCGCGAGCACAACCTGCCGGTCCAGGCATGGTTCTCCTGGTCGGAGACGGGCGCGGTGGACTTCGTGCACGGTGACGAGGGGCTGCTGATGGCGCCCGCGTACGCGGTGCCCCGGTTGCTCACCCGAGCCGGACTCACCCTGCAGGACTTCGACTACTACGAGATCCACGAGGCGTTCGCCTCGCAGGTGCTGGCGACCCTGGCCGCCTGGGAGTCCCCGGAGTTCTGCAAGGACCGGCTCGGCCTCGACGCCCCGCTCGGTTCCATCGACACCGACAAGCTCAACGTGAACGGCTCCTCGCTGGCCGCCGGTCACCCGTTCGCCGCCACCGGCGGCCGGATCGTCGCCACCCTGGCCAAGCTGCTCGCGGAAAAGGGCAGCGGCCGCGGCCTGATCTCGATCTGCGCCGCCGGCGGCCAGGGTGTGACCGCGATCCTGGAACGCTGACCTTCATTCGCCGTTCGTTCACGCCGGAGCCAGTCGCCCGCCACCCGGTTGCGGGAAGGTGAGCGCCCGCGCACGTGCCGTGCGCGGGCCAGGTGGCCAACGCGTCCGGAACGGGGCCGGCAGACGATGGAAACGAGCGCAGCCGGGGAGATCACGCTGTCCGTGGTCATCCCCATGTTCAACGAAGAGGACGTGATACCCGGTCTCGTCGCGCGGCTGCGGCCCGTGTTGGACGGGCTGGACACCGCCTACGAGGTGGTGGCCGTCGACGACGGTAGCCGGGACGCCACTGTGGAGCTGCTGACCGCGCAGGCCGTCGCCTGGCCCCAGCTGCGGATCGTGCGGCTGCGCCGCAACAGCGGCCACCAGGCGGCGCTGACCGCCGGGCTGCACCGGGCCCGCGGCCGGTGGGTGGTCAGCCTCGACGCCGACCTCCAGGACCCGCCGGAGAGCATCCCCGAGATGCTGCGCCTGGCCCGAGCCGGAGCCGATGTGGTGTACGGGGTACGCGCGGACCGCAGCACCGACACGTTCTTCAAGCGGCGCACCGCGCAGGCGTACTACCGGCTGATGCGCCGGGTCGTCGGCGCGGAGGTGCCCGCGCAGGCCGGCGACTTCCGGATGATCAGCCGCGAGGTGGTGGAGACGCTGCGCCGGCTGCCCGAGCGAACCCCGGTGTACCGGCTGCTGGTGCCCGCGCTCGGCTTTCCCAGCGCACAGGTGCGCTACGTACGCGAGGCCCGGCACGCGGGCCAGACCAAGTATCCGCTGCCCCGCATGATCGCGCTGGCCTGGGACAGCGTCGCCAACTTCTCCGCCGCGCCGCTGCGCCTGGCCACCTGGCTCGGAGCGGGCAGCTTCCTGGCCTGCCTGGCGCTGATCGCCTTCGGTGTCATCGGGCACCTGCGCGGGGTGACCATCCCCGGCTGGACCTCACTGTTCGTCGCCGTGCTGCTGCTCGGCGGGGTCCAACTGGTCTGCCTGGGCCTGCTCGGCGAGTACGTGGGGCGGATCTACGCCACCGTGCAGAACCGACCGACGTTCCACGTCGGCGCGGACTCCGCCGAATCACCGGTGCCCGCCGAGCCCGCGGAGGCCACCCGGGACGCCCAGCCGGCGTCGCGGGTGGGTGCGCCCCGGCCGGTCGCCGCCGCCCGTGGCTGAGACGCGCTCGTCGGCACCCGGGTCGCCGGCGGTCGTCGAGCCGCCGGGCGTGACGCGGCCGGCGGTGGAGGTCGACGCGGAGCCGACCGACGGCGAGCCGGCCGCGCCGGGCGAGCCGCGTCGCCATGGTCACCGGCCGGTCACCCGCCGAGTGGTCGTGGTGCTGCCCTGGCTGGCCGTGCTCGCCGCGCTGCCCCTGCTCTGGTGGCGTGGTGGCGTGCCGGTCGCCGACATCGCGGCGTTCGGCGCGTACTGGGCGCTGGCCCTGGTGCTGCCGGGGACACTGATCCACCGGGCGCTGCGCGGTAGCCGGGGCAGCCTGCCCGAGGATCTCGGCCACGGCGCGGCCACCGGCCTGCTGCTGGAACTCGCCGCGTGGGCGTTGGCCGCCGCCACCGGGGCCCAGTCCGTGCTTCGCTGGTGGCCGTTGCCGCTGGTGGTGGTGTTCCTCGCGGTGCCCCGGCTGCGGCGGCACTGGCGCACCGCCGCACCCGGCGGGCCGCGCGGCGGCTGGACGGGTCCGGCCTGGGGCCGACCACCGCCGGTCGCCTGGCACTGGGCGGTCTGCGCGGTGCTCGCCCTGGTCCTGATCTGGGGGTACGCCAACTGGCGGCTGGTGCCGCTGCCTCCGGCGGACCACGCGTACTACCAGGATCTGCTCTACCACCTGGGGCTGGTGCACGAGCTGACCCGGGACATGCCATTCGCCCTGCCGCACGTCGCCGGGGAATCGCTGCGGTACCACTACCTGTCCGACGCCCACATGGCCAGCGGCAGCATGATCACCGGAGTGTCCCCCGCAGTGGTGCTGCTGCGGCTGTGGCTGGTACCGGTGGCCTGGGTGGCGGTGCTGGTCACCGCCGGGCTGGCCCGGGATCTCGCCGACCGCTGGTGGGCCGGCCCGCTGGCCGCCGGGGCCGGGTACCTAGGCGCGCCACTCGCGCTCGGCTCACCGCTGGCGCTGACCGGGGCCGTTCCGCTGTCGTACGCCAGCCCTTCGCAGACGTACGCGCTGCCGCTGCTGGTGCTGCTCGTCGGCTGCTGCGTACCGGTGTTGCGCGGCCGATCCCTCGGCGGCGGCTGGGCGCTGGTGCCCGCGCTCGGCCTGGCCTGCGCGGGCGCCAAGTCCAGTGTGCTGCCGCCGCTGATCGCCGGCCTCGGGCTGGCCCTGCTGGTGGCGTGGTGGCGGGGCCGGCGGGTGCCGTGGCGGGGGCTGGCGCTGATCGGCACGCTCATCGCGGCCATGGCGGTCGGCTACCGGCTGTTCGCCGGCGGCGGGGCGGGCACGCTCCGGGCACAGGCGCTCGGGCTGATCCGCTTCATGCTGCCCTACCAGCAGACGTACGGCTCGGACGACGGCGCCCAGTTCGGCGGCCTGCTCCCGCCCGACCTGGACGCCGCCGGGCGGTCCGGCTGGCTGCTGGCCTTGGCCCTGTTCGGCGCGTGGCTGCTCGGGCAGGGGCCCCGGCTGATCGGCGTGCTGCTGCCGGCCAGCCCGACCGGGCGCGGCGACCCGGCCACCTGGCTGCTCGCCGGTACGGTAGCCGCCGGCACCGCCGCCGCCTGGCTCACCTTCCACCCGTCGGCCAGCCAGGCGTACTTCTGGATGGCGGTCATGCCGCTCGGTGCGGTGCTGGCCGGCTGGCTGCTGGCCCAGACCCGGGCGCCCGGGCCCGCGGTGGTCGTCGCCGGCGTGCTCGGCGTGCTGGCGGAACTGCTCGTGCCGCCGCTCGACCCGCCCACCGCACCGGAACCCCGCACGGTGCCCAGCGGGCCGGCGCTGGACGCCGCCGTCGACGGCTGGCTGTCGGTGCTCGGCTGGTCTGCGCTCCGGTACGCCGCCCTCGTCGCCGTGGCCGCCGCGCTCGCCATGGCAGTGGCCGCGCTGCGGGCTCGGCGACCAGCCGGCGGCCTGGCGCTCGTCGGTCCGGGCGGCAGCGGTCCGATGGTCGCCGAGGTGGCTGGCCGGCGCGGTTCCACCGCCGGTCCGCCGGGTCGGCTCGCTCCGGCGGCCGTGGCCGGGGTGGTGGCCGCGCTGCTCGGGGCCGGTCTCGCCGCCGGGATCGACCATTCGGTACGCGACGCCCTGGCCGACCCGCAGCCGCCCACCGAGGTGGAGCGACGGTTCACGGTCACCGCCGAGGAGATGCGGGCCGCCCTCTGGCTGGACGCCAACACCGGCCGAGACGATGTGGTGGCGACCAACGTGCACTGCCGGCCGGTGCACACCACCCCCCGCTGCGACGCCCGCGCCTTCTGGGTGACCGGGCTGGGCGGACGGCGGGCGGTGGTGGAGAGCTGGGGTTACACCGACGCGGCGCTGGCCGCGCACGGTCGCGACAACCTGGCGTACCCCCGGCAGGCCCCGCCCGATGCCGAGCTGTTCGCGCTCAACGCGCGGGTGTTCACCGCCCCCACCGCCGCCGACCTGGAGCGGCTGCGCCGCGAGCTCGGGGTGCGCTGGCTGCTCACCGACCGCCGGGCCGGCGCGGTCTCGCCCGAGCTGGCCCGCCTCGCGCCGGTCCGGTACGCGGCAGGTCCGGTCACCATCCACGAACTGCGCTGACCCGGTCCCGTCCGGCTGTCCAGCCGTACCCCGCCGGGAGGCCGGACGGCGGTGCCGGAGAATGGCGGGGTGACGACGATCCCGAACGTGCTCGCCAACCGGTACGCCTCACCCGAGCTGGTCACCCTCTGGTCGCCGGAGGAGAAGATCCGCCTGGAACGCCGGCTCTGGCTGGCCGTACTCCGGGCCCAGCGGGACCTGGGCGTGGCGGTCCCGGACGGGGTGGTCGAGGCGTACGAGCGGGTGCTCGACGACGTCGACCTGGCCTCGATCGCGGCGCGGGAGCGGGTGACCCGGCACGACGTGAAGGCGCGGATCGAGGAGTTCAGTGACCTCGCCGGACACGAGCACGTGCACAAGGGGATGACCTCCCGGGACCTCACCGAGAACGTCGAGCAGCTCCAGGTGCGCCGCTCGCTGGAGCTGATCCGGGACCGGGTGGTGGCGACGCTGGTCCGGCTCGCCTGGCACGCGCACGAGTACGCCGACGTGGTGATGGCCGGCCGGTCGCACAACGTGGCGGCGCAGGCCACCACGCTGGGCAAGCGCTTCGCGTCGGCGGCCGAGGAACTGCTCATTGCGTACGAGCGGCTGGAGGACCTGATCGACCGGTACCCGCTGCGGGGGATCAAGGGTCCGGTGGGTACCGCCGCCGACCAGCTCGACCTCTTCGACGGCGACGCGGACAAGGTCGCCGAGCTGGAGCGGCGGGTCGCCGAGCACCTCGGCTTCAGCCGGGTGCTGGACAGCGTGGGGCAGGTCTACCCGCGTTCGCTCGATTTCGACGTGCTCTCCGCGCTGGCGCAGGTGGCGGCGGCGCCCTCGTCGCTGGCCACCACGATCCGGCTGATGGTCGGCCAGGAGTTGGCCACCGAGGGCTTCAAGCCGGGTCAGGTCGGTTCCAGCGCGATGCCGCACAAGATGAACACCCGCTCCTCCGAGCGGGTCAACGGCTTCGCGGTGATCATCCGCGGCTACCTGTCCATGGTTGGCGAGTTGGCCGGCGACCAGTGGAACGAGGGGGACGTCTCCTGCTCGGTGGTGCGCCGGGTCGCCCTGCCGGACGCCTTCTTCGCCGCCGACGGCCTGTTCCAGACGTTCCTCACCGTGCTCGACGAGTTCGGCGCGTACCCGGCGGTGATCAACCGGGAACTGGAGCGGTTCCTGCCGTTCCTGGCCACCACCAAGATCCTGGTGGCGGCCGTCCGCCGGGGCGTCGGCCGGGAGGTCGCCCACGAGGTGATCAAGGAGCACGCCGTCGCGGTCGCGCTGGCCATGCGGGAGAAGGGCGCCCTCGACAACGACCTCTTCGACCGCCTCGCCGCCGACCCCCGCCTCGGTCTCACCCGCCCCGAGATCGACGCCCTGGTGGCCGACCGCGCCGCCTTCGTAGGCGCCGCCCCCACCCAGATCCAGGCAGTAACCGCAAGAATCACCAAAATCGTCGAAACCCACCCCCAAGCCGCCGCCTACTCCCCACCCCCCATCCTCTAACCCCCAGCCCCCCGTTCGGTTGATCATGAAGTTGTTGTCGCCGACACGCGGTGCGGGCGACAACAACTTCATGATCAACGAGTTGAAGAGGGCTGGGCGGAGGTCGTGGGTCACTCGCGGGTGGGGGTTTCGGGGGCGGTGGAGAGGGTGGGTGCGCTGGGTGGTTCGGCGAGCTTGCCTGGGGACTCCGCGAAGGCGGGCTCCTGGGCGGTTTCCGCCGCCACCAGGGGCTGGTCGGGGGGCATGACGTCGGGGACCTTGGGCGCCACGATCACGGCCGTGCCGTAGGCGCAGATCTCCATCCACATCTCGCCGCAGTCGCGGCTGTCGAACCGCATCCCCACCACGGCGTTCGCACCGAGCCGCCGGGCCTCCTCGCCGAGCCGGGCCACCGAGTCGGTACGCCAACGGGTGAGGTTGTCCGGCGCCATCGGGTCGTACGCGCCACCGCGCAGGTTCTTCACTCCCTCGCGGTACGGGTTGCGGGTCCTGGCCATGGAGGAGACCACTTCGCCGAGGATCTGGCGGATCTCGTAGCCGGGTAGTTGATCCGTCGTCACGACCAGCACGTTTCCGATGCTGGCAGGCGCGGCTGCGGCGCATCGTGAGCCTTGTTCACCTGCTCGGATGCTGAAAAACAGCGCGGCGCGGACGGCGGGCGCAGGGCCCACCATCCGCGCCGCCGGGGGCGCTAACCGTCAGACGCCCGAAACGGACCGGATCCAGGCCCGGTTGTACGCGACGCTGCCGTAGTTCTGGATGCTCTGGCCGTCGGCGGTGGAGGCCACGCCGACCTGGAGCCCGTTGTAGAACTGCGGACCACCCGAGTCGCCGCGCCAGGCGTTGCCGTTGATCCGGGTGCTCCGGATCGCCTGCCCGCCGTACGCGTCACTCACGTTCGTGCTGGTGACCTGGACGTTCGCGGTCTTGAGCTGGGTCGAGGCCGAGCAGCCGCTGTAGCAGGTCATGCCCCAGCCGTAGATCGAGTTGGTCGAGCCGACCGGCGGGTTGCTGGAGGCCAGGCTGACGTAGCTGGTGCTGACCGAGCTGGACAGGCGCATCAGGGCCACGTCGTACTGACCGTAGGTGGCGCTGACCGTGCGGGTGACGCCGCCGGAGGTGCGGTTGACGCTGCCCACCCGGACCGACATCGTGCCGCCGAGGCAGTGCCGTGCGGTGAGGACCCACTGCGGCGCGATGATCGTGCCGGAGCAGGTGAACGAGCCGTTGCTGAAGACCGCGGCGGCCCACGGCGCCGAGGAGACGGTGCTGCCGCCGATGATGTACGGGCTGACGGGTGAGGCGACGGCGCCGGAGCTGGCGCCGAGCACGCCGGCCATGGCGGTGGCGAAGACCGCGATCAGGGATCGGATGCGCATCGGTGGGGCTCCTTCGGGGTTTCCAGGACCCGGGGTTACCGGGACGGGCTGCGGTGGCGGACGGGGGTGATCCGCCACCGTCAGACGGCGATAAATCGACGTCTGACGATGTACCGTAGGGCCCGGTGAGGTGTTTCACAAGAGGCTCATTCAAACAAGCTGATGTAACAGTTGGATTTCCCGTCGCCGGCCCCCGCCCGGCCGGCGACGCCCCAGGCTGCTCCGCGACACGGCTCGGGACCGACCCGCCGGACAGTCCGGCAACAATGCCGTATCGGGATCGCAACGAACCCGTATCGGTACCGATGACGCTGTGCGGACAGCGCCGCGCGTCGCCCGGTGGGCTCCGGCCGGTGCGTCTGGCGCGGCATCTGCCAGGTACGCTGGCTGCGCTCGCCCGTTGTGGGTCGGCACCCAACTGCGTACACAGTCAGGAGTGCCCAGTGCCTCGCGTCGTCGTCGACGTCATGCTCAAGCCCGAGATCCTCGATCCTCAGGGCCAGGCCGTCGCAAACGCGCTGCCCCGGCTCGGCGTCAATGACGTCGCCTCGGTACGGATCGGCAGGCGGATCGAGATCGACTTTACCGGTGAACCGGACCTGGACCGGGCCCGGGAGATCGCCGACAAGTTGCTCGCCAACCCGGTCATCGAGGACTTCACGGTCCGTCTGGTCGAGACCGACGAACCCGCGGAAGCCCGGTCGTGACCGCCCGGGTCGGCGTGGTGACGTTCCCCGGTTCGCTGGACGACGGGGACGCGGCTCGGGCCGTCCGGATCGCCGGCGCGGAACCGGTGCGTCTCTGGCACGGCGAGGCGGAGCTGCACGGGGTGGACGCCGTCGTCCTGCCCGGCGGCTTCTCCTACGGCGACTACCTCCGCTGCGGTGCCATCGCGCGGTTCGCCCCGGTGATGGAGAAGATCATCGACGCGGCCGGCGGCGGCCTGCCGGTGCTGGGCATCTGCAACGGCTTCCAGATCCTCTGCGAGGCTCACCTGCTGCCCGGCGCGCTTACCCGCAACCAGCACCTGCACTTCCGCAACCGCGACCAGATCCTGCGCATCGAGGCGACCGGCACCGCCTGGACGAACACGTTCCAGCCCGGCCAGGAGGTCCTGATCCCGGTCAAGAACGGCGAGGGCTGCTACGTCGCCGACCCGGCGACGCTGGACGAGCTTGAGGCCGAGGGTCGCGTCGTCGCCCGCTACGTCGGCGGCAACCCCAACGGATCTCAGCGGGACATCGCCGCGATCACCAACCCGGCCGGCAACGTGGTCGGCATCATGCCGCATCCCGAACACGCGGTGGAGGCGCTCACCGGCCCCTCCCTCGACGGCCTCGGCTTCTTCACCTCGGTGCTGAAGCACCTGGTGGGGGCGCCGGCGTGACCGTCCGCGGCGGGATCATCGGTCGGCTCACCCGCCCGTCGGGCGGCGAGCGCAACAAGGAGACGTCATGACCACGCATCCGGACCCGGTGCGGGAGACCCCGGAGGCGGTCCCGGCGCAGCCGGCCGTCGCGCCGCCGGCCGCCCCGGCCCGGCACGCCGTCGCGCCGGAGGCCACCGAGTGGGCCGGCGGGATGGACACCGTGCCGCGCGCCGCGGGCACCCCGGAGGAGCTTCAGCCGTACGCGGAACTGGGGCTCCGGGACGACGAGTACGACCGCATCCGGCACATCCTGGGCCGCCGGCCGACCCAGTCCGAGCTGGCGATGTACTCGATCATGTGGAGCGAGCACTGCTCCTACAAGTCCAGCAAGGTGCACCTGCGGCAGTTCACCGAGAAGGCCCCGGCGAGTGACCGGCTGCTCGCCGGCATCGGCGAGAACGCCGGCGTCGTGCGGATCTCCGACGAACTGGCGGTGACCTTCAAGGTCGAGTCGCACAACCACCCGAGCTTCGTCGAGCCTTACCAGGGTGCGGCGACCGGTGTCGGCGGCATCGTGCGGGACATCCTCGCCATGGGCGCCCGCCCGGTCGCGGTGATGGACCCGCTGCGCTTCGGTGCGGCCGACCACCCCGACACCGCCCGGGTGCTGCCCGGCGTGGTCGCCGGCGTCGGCGGGTACGGCAACTGCCTCGGCCTGCCCAACATCGGTGGCGAGGTGGTCTTCGACCCCTGCTACCAGGGCAACCCGCTGGTCAACGCGCTCTGCCTCGGCGTACTGCCGGTGAGCCGGCTGCAGAACAAGGCCGCCGTCGGTCCGGGCAACGTGGTGGTGCTGATGGGCGCCAAGACCGGCCGGGACGGCATCGGCGGCGTCTCGGTGCTGGCCAGCGCCACCTTCACCGAGGGCAGCGAGCAGCGCCGCCCGTCGGTGCAGGTCGGTGACCCGTTCATCGAGAAGCTCCTGATCGAGGCGTGCCTGGAGCTGTACGACGCCCAGCTGATCGCCGGTATCCAGGACCTCGGCGGCGCCGGGCTGACCTGCGCGCTCACCGAGACCGCGGCGGCGGCCGGCACCGGCATGCGGGTCTGGCTGGAGCGGGTGCCGCTGCGCGAGCCGTCGATGGAGCCGCACGAGATCCTGGCCAGCGAGTCGCAGGAGCGGATGCTCCTGATCGTCGAGCCCGCCAAGCTCGACACCGTGCTCAAGACCTGCGAGAAGTGGGGCGTGCTGGCCACCGCCATCGGCGAGGTCACCGCGCCCGAGTCCGACGGTTCGCCCGGCCGGCTGCTGATCACCTGGCGGGATCACCTGGTGGTCGACGTACCGCCGGGCTCGCTGGTGGACGACGGACCGGTCTACGCCCGGCCGATGCGCGAACCGGCGGACCTCATCCTGCTCCAGGCCGACCGGGCCGAGACGCTGCCGCGACCGAGCGACCCGGACACGCTGCGCGACACCGTGCTGCGCATGATCGCCTCGCCGAACCTCGCCGACAAGACCTGGGTGACCGAGCAGTACGACCGCTACGTGCTGGGCAACACGGTGCTCGCCCAGCCGGAGGACTCCGGCGTGATCCGGATCGACGAGCAGACCGGCCTGGGCGTGGCGCTGTCGGTGGACGGCAACGGCCGGTACGCCCGTCTCGACCCGTACCAGGGCGCCAAGCTCGCGTTGGCTGAGGCGTACCGGAACGTGGCCGTCACCGGCGCGTCGCCGATCGCCGTCACCAACTGCCTGAACTTCGGCTCGCCGGAGGATCCGGGCGTGATGTGGCAGTTCGCCGAGGCCGTACGCGGCCTGGCCGACGGCTGCGCCGAACTGGGCATCCCGGTGACCGGCGGCAACGTCAGCTTCTACAACCAGACCGGTGCGGCAGCCATCCACCCGACGCCGGTCGTCGGCGTGCTCGGTGTGCTGGAGAACGTGGCGGACCGGGTGGCGTCCGGCTTCGTTCCGCGCCCCGGCGGCGACCACGACCAGCTCTTCCTGCTCGGCGAGACGCACGTGGAACTCTCCGGCTCGGAGTGGGCCTGGGTCACCCACGAGCACCTCGGTGGCGTACCCCCGCACGTCGACCTGGCGCGCGAGAAGCAGCTCGCCGGCCTGCTGGCCGACGCGGCCCGGGTCGGCCACCTCAGCTCCGCGCACGACCTCTCCGACGGCGGCCTCGCGCAGAGCCTGGTGGAGTCCTGCCTGCGCCACGGCGTCGGGGCACGGGTCGCGGTGCCGGAGCGCTTCGAGGGCAACTCGATGCCGTTCGTCTTCCTGTTCAGCGAGTCCGCCGGCCGGGTGCTCGTCTCGGTGCCGCGCGGCCACGAGAAGGCGTTCACCGCGCTCTGCGGAGAGCACGGCGTGCCGTGGGAGCTGATCGGCGTCACCGATCCCACCGGCGGCGCGCTGGAGGTGCACGGCCAGTTCCGGATCGGCCTGGACGAGTTGCGCGAGGCGCACACCGGCACGCTGCCGGGCCTCTTCGGTGGCGTGCAGCCGTTCGAGGTGACCGCCCCGGGCGCCGCCGAGGTCGAGGTCGTCATCGACGGATCCCCCGCCGGGGACGTCGACGTCGACGCGGATTCCGAGGCCGACGCCGCATCGCACGCCGACGTGGCCGCCGCGACGACCACCGACCCGGAGCCGTCGGCGTCGGACGACGCCGCACCGGCGTCGCCCGAGGCCGCTGCGGGGGGTCCGACCGACGGGCTGGCCGAACGGCCGGCCGAGCGGGCCACCCCGCCGGTCCGTACCGATCGAGTCGAGGCGACTCCGTCGACGGCCGAGGCTGCCGCCAGCCAGGAGGAATCCGGGGCGGACGCTCCGCAGCACGGTGCCGCCGAGCAGCGCTCTGCGCCTGACGAGCGCTGAGGCGTTGGCCGCGGCCGTATACGCCCAACCCGGATCCGGGGTCCGGTTCGACTGGGGTCTGGCGGGCGCGGCCGAACTCGGTCGCGTCTGCGCGGCCCTGGTGGTGGTGGACGTGCTGTCGTTCACCACCACCGTCGAGGTGGCGGTGGGACGCGGGATGCGGGTGCACCCGTTTCCTTGGGGCGAGCAGGCCGCCGCCTACGCGCGCCGGATCGGCGCGGTCGCCGCGACCGGCCGCAGGCAGGTCACCCACGAACACCCGTGGTCGCTGTCCCCGGCCGCGCTGAGCCGGGCCCCGGTGGTACGTGACCTGGTGCTGCCGTCGCCGAACGGGTCGGCCATCAGCGCCGCCGCCAGCGCCACCGGGTTACCGGTGGTCGCGGCCAACCTGCGCAACGCCCGCGCCGTCGGGCGTTGGCTGACCAACCAGGGGTACGGCTCGACTGCCGCGCCGATCGGCGTGGTGGCCGCCGGCGAACGGTGGCCGGACGGATCACTGCGTCCGTCGGTGGAGGATCAGCTCGGTGCGGCGAGCGTGCTCGACGCGCTCTCCGGGGCACCGGGCGGGCTCTCGGTGGAGGCGGCCATGACGCTGGCCGCGCTGGCCAGCACTCCGGACGTGCCGGCGGCGGTCCGTGGCTGCGTCTCCGGTCGTGAACTGACCGAGGGCGGCTTCGCCGAGGACGTCGAAATCGCCGTACGCCTCGCCAGCTCCACCGTAGTCCCGCTGCTCCGCCAGGGCGTCTTCTCCACCGCAGCCTGACCGCAGCTCGTCGGCGGACCATGGCACGGCCGATGCCGCCCTACACCCGTGGAGATCGCCCTAGTCGTCCAGCCAGTCCAGGCGACGGCCGCCGCGGTCCTGCGGGGCGCCGTCGGGGCGACCGCGGCCGGCCTGCGCCGGGTCGCCGTGACCGCCACCCTGGCTACCGCCGTAGCCGCCGCCCTGACCACCGCCGTAGCCGCCGCCCTGACCACCGTCGTAGCCGCCGGCTTGACCGCCGCCGTAGCTGCCGCCCTGGCCGCCTCCGTAGCCGCCGGCCTGGCCGCCTCCGTAGCCACCCTGGTCGTAGGCGTTGTCGTAGCCGCCGCTCTGGCGGGGAGGTTCCTGACCGCCGTAACCGCCGTCCGGACCGCCGCCGTAGCCGCCCTGGCCGTAGCCGCCGCTCGGCGGTGAGTCCTGGCCGTAGCCGCCATTGGCCTGACCGCCGCCGTAACCGCCCTGGTCGTAGCCGCCGTCGTACCTGGTGTTGTCGTAGCCGCCGCGCTGGTGCCCGGATTCCTGACCGTAGCCACCGGTCGACTGGTCGTAGCCGCCGTTGGGTTCCGCGCCGTACCCGCCGGAGGGTGCCGCACCGTAGCCGCGGGTGGAGTCGCCCTGCGCGTATCCGCCGCCCGGCTCACCCTGCCCGTAGCCGCGCGTCGAGTCGCCCTGGCCGTAACCGCTCCCGGCCTCGCCACCCCGTCCGTAACCGCCGGGCTCGGACTGGCCGTAGCCCTGTCCGGCCTCCGGCTGGTACACCCCGGTCGCGTACGGATCGGCGGGAGCCGGGTACGTGGTTTCCTCGCCGTTGTAGCGGCCGGTCGGCTCGTCGTACCGCTCGCCGTAGCCGCGGCTGCCGTAGCCACCACCGGACGACGGGGCGTTGCCGTAGCCGCCGCCAGAGGACGGGGCGTTGCCGTAGCCGCCGCCAGAGGACGGGGCGTTGCCGTAGCCGCCGCCGGACGAGGGGGCGTTGCCGTAGCCGGGAGTGCCGTAACCACCCGGCTCGTCGCCGTAACCGCCGCCGGACCAGCCACCCGGGCCGCTCGCCGCACCGTACGGCTGCGGCGGTGCGCCGTAGGGGTCCGGCGGGACGTCGTCCACGACCGGCTGGTGCATCATCGTCGGCGCGTTGGCCAGACCGGGGCCGCCGACCATGGTCGGGTCCGGTGCGCCGCCGACCCGGTTCACCACCCGGGTCTGGTCGTCGGCGCTGGCGAACGAGCCACGGGCCGCCGGGACCGCACCGGCCGGGGCACCGGCAGGAGCGTCGCCCTCGGGCTCGGCGTCCTCGTTCTCCTTGCGCTTCATCCAGAGCAACACGATCGTGCCGACACCGACGGCCACGAAGAGGCCGCCCAGCAGGATCAGCAGCCAGTTGCCGAAGCCACCGGAGTCCTCGTTGGAGGCCGGGGCCTGGGCAGCGGCGCTTTCGCCGGGCGTCTCCTCCTCCTCGCCGAGTTCGTCTTCGAACGGGTCCTCGGTCGGCAACGCCGATTCGCTGGCCGAGGGGGTGGCGCTCGGGCTGGCCGAGGCCGCGATCGGCAGGGTGATCCGGCGACCGGTGATGCTCTGCCCGGCGTTGGCGGTAAAGCTCGTCACGGCGTTCTGGTTGTTGGCGCTCGCGCCGATGTCGATCCGCCCGGGAGCGATCGGGTTGTCGGTGCTGCCGGTGAACCGGAAGTTGCCGTCCCCGTTGGTGTTGGTCTCGCGCTGCTTGCCGGCGCTGTCCTTGAGCAGGACCAACGCGCCCGACACCGCCTCGCCACCCTGGTTGACGACCTTGCCGGAGATCGACCGCACCGTCTGCGGCGCCTGCGTCGTCGGCGGCGGCGCATTGGGGCCCCGCACCGTCATGTCGCGCTCGTCGCTGCCCTGGTCGCCGCCAGCACGGGCGGACACGCGCACCCGTCCGGACCGTTCCTGTCCGGCCGGCACGTCACCCGCGACCAGGTTGACGGTGATCGAGACGTCTTCCCCCGCTCCGATCACCCGAGCCGGGATGTTGCACTCACCCTGGCAGCTCAGACCGTTGAAGGTGCCGACGGAGATGCTGAACGGGGTGGGGGCCTCGTTGTTGTTCTTGACGGTGAACGTCATCGACGTTTGCTGCCCGGTCTGGAGGGAACCATTGGGCAGGTTCGTGATCTGCACGTCCGGGTTGGCGGCCAAGGCGGGTGTGGCTGGGACGGCGAGCAGGGCGCCGATCATCAGCGCCACGACCACACCGGCCCGTTTGTGCCAGGCTCGTCGGTGTGTTGACACGTCCACCGCCTTCCGGACTGACCTCCCCTGACCGGCGGGTGCCGGGCGGGGGAACATCACGGTACGAATACGCCGTCGGCAACTATGCCTTGTCGGGGCGGATCGGCGCGACCCAGGGCCAGCGTGACGCTCGGCGCCGTCACGCCGTATCGTCCCGTCGTGTCCTCTCCGTACATTAAGTCCGCCCCGGTAGCGGCGGCGCTGTCGGCGCTCGATGAGGGGCACGCGCCCGAACGGTCGGTGCTCCGCGAGGCGGTCAGGGCCTTGTTGACCCTCCTCGCGGACCGCGCCCCCGGCCGATCGGTGGAGGTGCGTGTCCCACCTTACGGTGCAGTTCAGTGTGTTCCCGGGCCACGACACACCCGCGGTACTCCGCCCAACACGGTGGAGATGGATTCGGAAACCTGGCTCAGGTTGGCCACGGGGCGACTCGACTGGACACGGGCGGTCACTGAGGGTCGTGTAAAGGCGAGTGGGGCTCGCGCTGACCTCTCTCCGTATCTGCCGCTCGAACTGGGGTGACAGGTGAGGCTGGATGACACAAAGCGGTACCACTGTGACTGTATGTGGCGACATGGATTCGCGTACACTGTCAGGCGACGACAGTGTGGTCCCGGCCGAGGAGTGCGGAACAGCCCCCCGTGGTTCCGTCAGGCCAGTCCAGACCAGCAAGAGGGAGCGGCAGGTGCCCCGAGGCGACGGCCGGCTGAGCCACGACCTTGATCCCCAGCGACCCGGCCCCCAGGACGCATGTGGTGTCTTCGGTGTCTGGGCCCCCGGGGAGGAGATCGCCAACCTGACCTACTTCGGGCTGTACGCGTTGCAGCACCGGGGTCAGGAGGCGGCCGGAATAGCGGTCAGCGACGGCTCCGGCGTGGTGGTCTACAAGGATCTCGGCCTGGTGGCCCAGGTCTTCGACGAGCCGACCCTGGCCAGCCTGCGCGGACACCTCGCGATCGGGCACACCCGGTATTCGACGACGGGTGGTTCGACCTGGGAGAACGCTCAGCCGACCATCCGGGCCACCAGCGCTGGCACCACCATCGCGCTGGCACACAACGGCAACCTGGTCAACACCGCCGAGCTTCAACGGGAAGCGGTCGAGCAGGGGCAGAGCGCGGACGGTTCGACCAACGACACCTCGCTGGTCACCATGTTGCTGGCCAGCCGACCGGATCTCTCCGTGGAGGCCGCCGCGCTGGAGGTCCTGCCGCGCCTGCGCGGCGCATTCAGCTTCGTCTTCATGGACGAGTCCACTCTCTACGCCGCCCGCGACCCGCACGGGGTGCGCCCGCTGGTGCTCGGCCGACTGGAGCGCGGCTGGGTGGTGGCCAGCGAGACGGCCGCGCTGGACATCGTCGGTGCCAGCGTGGTCCGCGAGGTCGAGCCCGGTGAGCTGCTCGCGATCGACGCCGATGGGCTGCGCTCCACCCGGTTCGCCGCACCCGAGCCCAAGGGCTGCCTCTTCGAGTACGTGTACATCGCCCGTCCGGACGCCACCATCGCCGGGCGCAACGTGCACGCCGCCCGGATGCAGATCGGTCGCCAGCTGGCCAAGGAGCATCCGGTCGAGGCCGATCTGGTCATCGGGGTGCCCGAGTCGGGCATCCCGGCCGCGATCGGTTACGCCGAGGAGTCGGGCATCACCTACGGTGCCGGCCTGATGAAGAACCCGTACGTCGGGCGCACCTTCATCCAGCCGTCGCAGACGCTGCGTCAGCTCGGCGTCCGGCTCAAGCTCAACCCGCTGCGGGAGAACGTGCGGGGCAAGCGCCTGGTCGTGGTCGACGACACCATCGTCCGGGGCAACACCCAGCGGGCGATCGTACGCATGCTGCGCGAGGCTGGTGCGGTGGAGGTGCACGTACGCATCTCGGCACCGCCGGTCGCCTGGCCGTGCTTCTACGGCATCGACTTTCCCACCCGGGCGGAGCTGCTCGCCAACGGTCTCGACAATGACGACATCCGGCGCTCCATCGGTGCGGACACGCTGGGGTACGTCTCGCTGCCGGGCCTGATCGCCGCGACCGAGCAGCCGAAGACCCGGCTGTGTCGGGCCTGCTTCGACGGGGAGTACCCGATCGAGCTGCCCGTCGGCAACATGATCGGCAAGCACGTGCTCGAAGGGATCGGCCGTCGGGTCGCCAACACAGCGACCGACGACGTCGAGCCCACCGAGCAGCTCGTTCCGCCACTCGTCGCCACTCCGGGCGGCGACGGCAGTTTCGGCGACCTGAAACCGTCGGCGACCACACACCGCCCGTAGCACCACCCGGCCGCGGCGTCGGTCACCGTCGAACGCCACAGCCGAGAACCACAAAGGGGAGAACCGTGACGCACGTGTCCGAGCGCAGCGGCGCAGGAAGCAGCCCGAGCGGCGCTGGCGGGGACCGTCAGCCCTGGACGGCCGGTTCCGGCCGCCCGGCGCGCAAACGCGCGGTCTCGTACGCGGACGCCGGCGTGTCCATCGAGGCGGGTGATCGTGCCGTGGAGCTGCTCAAGTCCAAGGTGAAGCAGACCCGTCGGCCGGAGGTGATGGGCGACCTCGGTGGCTTCGCCGGCCTGTTCCGGCTGGACACCACGAAGTACAAACACCCGATCCTGGCCTCCTCCACCGACGGCGTCGGCACCAAGCTGGTGATCGCGCAGCAGATGGACATCCACGACACCGTCGGCATCGACCTGGTCGCGATGGTCGTCGACGATTTGGTCGCGTGCGGGGCGGAGCCGCTGTTCCTGCTGGACTACATCGCCACCGGCGAGGTCGTGCCGGACAAGGTCGCCGAGATCGGCGCCGGCATCGCCGACGGCTGCCGGTACGCGGGCTGCGCGTTGTTGGGCGGGGAGACCGCCGAGCACCCGGGTGTGCTGCGCCCCGACGAGTACGACATCTCCGCCACCGGTGTCGGTGTGGTGGAGGAGAGCGAGATCCTCAGCTCCGAGCGGGTCGAGGTGGGCGACGTGGTGATCGCCATGCGCTCGTCGGGTCTGCACTCGAACGGGTACTCGCTGGTCCGGCACGTGCTGCTCGGTGCCGGCCGGATGCGGCTGGACGTGGTGATCGACGACTTCGGTCGCCAGCGCACCCTCGGCGAGGAACTGCTCACCCCCACCAAGATCTACGCGCAGGACTGCCTCAAGCTGATCGCGGAGGCGGACGTGCGGGCCCTGGCCCACGTCACCGGCGGTGGCATCCCCGGCAACCTGGTGCGGATTCTGCCGGAGCACGTGGACGCCGTGGTCAACCGGTCGACGTGGAAGCCGCAGCCGGTCTTCGACCTGATCCAGTCCAAGGGCCGGATCGAGGACCCGGAGATGGAGGCGACCTTCAACATGGGCGTCGGCATGTTCGCGATCGTGTCGGCGGAGGACGCGGACCGCGCGCTGGCCACGCTGACCGGACGTGGCGTCGACGCGTGGCAGGTCGGCGAGATCATCGAGGGCACCGGCACGGTGCAGATGGTCGGTCAGCACACCCGAGGATGATCACCCTGCGCTGATCGTCCGACCACCTGATCAGGGCTTCACCCGAGTGGCCGTCGCGGCCTAGCCTGAAGGGCACCCTCGAAAGCTGTGGGGCGCGCCCGTGCCGGGTCGCGCCCGGCAGCCCAAGACCGTTACGGAGGAGGGCGATGGCTGCGCGGGGACGGTCATTGGGTGGGATGCGGGGCCTGGCCACCGTCCCGTCGTACGTCGTCATGCAGCCCACCACGCTCTGCAACCTGGACTGCGCCTACTGCTATCTGCCGTTCCGGGCGGCGGACCGGCGGATGCCGGTCGCGGTGGCCGAGGCGGTGGCCGCCTCGGTGAACCGGTGGGCGTCCGTCGACCGGTTCTCGGTCGTCTGGCACGGTGGCGAGCCGCTGGCCGCCGGCCGGGAGCGGCTGGCCGCGCTGATGGCGCCCTTCGGGCCCGAGGTGGAGCACCATGTCCAGACCAACGCCACCCTGATCGATGACGCCTGGTGCGAGTTCTTCGCCACCCACCGGATGCGGGTCAGTGTGAGCGTGGACGGGCCCCGGGAACGCAACGGCGAGCGGGTGACCCGGGCGGGCCGGCCGGCGTACGACCGGATAGTCGGCGGGGTGGCCACGTTGCGCCGGCACGGGGTGCCGTTCTCGGCGCTCGCGGTGGTCAACGACCCGTCTCCCGGCCGGGCCACCGAGCTGTACGACTTCTTCCTCGACCTCGGTTGCGAGGTGCTCGGCGTGAACATCGAGGAGACCGAGGGAGTCAACACCCGGAACAACGCCCACGAGGCTCCCGCCGTGACCGGGTTCTGGGCCGAGCTGGTCTCGGCCTGGCGACGCGACCCACGGATCCACCTGCGGGAGGTGGAGTGGTCGTTGCGGTACGCCGCAGCGGTGCTGGACGGCACGGCTGACGACCTGCTGCCCAGCCGGCTCGACCCGATACCGACCGTGGCGTACGACGGCTCGGTCGTGGTGCTCTCGCCGGAACTGGCCGGCTTCACCGACCCTCGTTACGGCGATTTCTCCAGCGGAAACGTGCTCACCACCGCGTTGCACACCATCCTGGCCGACGCGGAGCGCACGCCCTGGGTCGGCGAGTTCGTCGATGGGGTGGAGGCGTGTCGCTCCTCCTGTCCGTACTTCGGCTTCTGTGGCGGAGGCCACGCGGCCAACCGCTACTTCGAGCTGGGCCGTTTTGACGTTACGGAGACCGAGCACTGCCGCAACAGCAAGATCCGCCTACTGGAGGGAGTGTTGGAGCATGCCCGAGACCACCAGTCACCGGGAGCCTGAGACCGTGACGGAAGACGGCCCCGACCGGGTCGCCGACCGGGTGCGGGAGGCCGCTAACGGGCTCAACGCCCTGCTCCACGAGGCCGAGATCGCGCGCCAGCTACGGGCGGAGGTGGCGGGTGGCGACGGGGCCAGCGCGGTCTGCGCCTGGAACCACTTCGAGAACATCCCGACGTTCTACAACTGGAACAACCGCCCCCGCTGAGCCGATCGGAGTGGAGGGCCCGCCACGTCACTGGAGCATCGTCCGCCCGTGGTGGGCCCTCGACTCGTCGGTGCTGCACACCGCCGCGTAGCGGGCACATACGTGAGCACGCGGGGAGTTACCGCGTGCTCAGATGTGACCGGGGGTCAGCGGGTCGGACGAACCCAGGTGTCCGGGTCGTCGTCGGCATGGTCCTCGTCATCGTCGACGTACTCTTTGTAGTCGTCGTCGAAGTTGCGGTCCGACTTGCCGCTGCCGCCGAGTTCTCGCTGCAAGGCGGCGAGGTCGGTGTTCGGGGAGTGGTACTTCAGCTCCCGGGCCACCTTTGTCTGCTTGGCCTTAGCACGGCCGCGCCCCATGGCTCGACCCCCTCGCACAGAATGCGGGGCAGCCCGAAGGCGGGCCCCGATGACGTCAGGCATCTCTCGTGGCTCTTACGGTACATGGGGATGCCACCGTTCGGCACCTCGGGTTACCGCTGACCGCGACCGCGCGTTGCGGCCGTGTGGTCGGCACCCATCCTACCCGGTAAGGAGCGATGCCGGGAACGGTCGTGACATAGGGCAAATCTCCACGAACGCGTCGTATCTTCAGCTTAGCCGGGCCCGCCGGCCGAGGGCGGACCACCGGCCCGCCCTCGGCGCGTCGTCAGCGCAGGTGAATCGCGCGCAGCCGACCGATCTCGGCCATCCGGCGCTCGGCCAGCCGGTCCGCCGCGACGGCCGGCGGAACGCCGTCGGTGTCGGCGAGGCGGAGGATCTCCCGCGTGGTGTCGTAGATCCGGGTGGCGCGCAGCTTGGCCCGCTCGAAGTCGAAGCCCTCGATCTCGTCCGCGACCTGGATCACACCGCCGGCGTTCACCACGTAGTCGGGCGCGTAGAGGATGCCCCGCTCGGCGAGCAGCTTCTCCACGCCGGAGTGGGCGAGTTGGTTGTTGGCCGCTCCCGCGACCACCTTGGCCCGCAGTGTCGCCACGGTGTCGTCGTCCAACGCGCCACCGAGGGCGCACGGGGCGTACACGTCGATGTCGGCGGCGACCAGTGCGGAGACGTCGTCGACCAGGGAGACCTGGGGGTGGGTGGTGCGCGCCCAGTCCAGCGCCCGCGGGTTGACGTCGGTGGCGACCACCTCGGCCCCGTCCTCCAGCAGGTGACCGACGAGGTACTTGCCGACCTTGCCCAGCCCGGCGACGCCGACCCGCCGGCCGTGCAGCGTCGGCACGCCCCAGACGTGCTCGGCAGCCGCCCGCATGCCCTGGAACACGCCCCACGCGGTGAGGATCGAGGAGTCGCCCGCCCCGCCGTGCTCGACGCTGCGGCCGGTGACGTACCGGGTCTCGCGGGCGATCACGTCCATGTCCGGCACGTAGGTGCCGACGTCGCAGGCGGTGTAGTACCGGCCACCCAACGACTCCACGAAGCGGCCGTAGGCACGCAGCAGCGCCTCACTCTTGATCTGCTCGGGGTCGCCCCAGATGACCGCCTTGCCACCGCCCAGGTCCAGGCCGGCGAGGGCGTTCTTGTACGCCATGCCGCGGGAGAGGTCGAGCACGTCGGCGAGCGCGGCCTCTTCGCTGTCGTACGGATAGAACCGGGTGCCGCCGAGAGCGGGACCCAGCGCGGTGGAGTAGATGCCGATGATCGCCTTCAGGCCGGTCTGCTTGTCCTGGCAGAACACGACCTGCTCGTGACCCGTGGACCCCGGGTCGTCCGTGGTGGCGAATACGCCCATGACTGGCTCCTGTGTCGGCGGGCGCCCTTGTGAGGCGCGGACCTGGTCAACGCCGGCGGGGATGCTGCCGGTGCTGCGAGCCTAGTATCGGCACGCGCCGCGCCGCTCTCCCCAGTAGCGGCCGTCCCGTCCTGCGGGCGGTCCCGTCCGGCCCGCCGTCGTCACGAACACGGACCGGTTGCCGGCCTTGCCCGGGTTGGCGCCGCGCCGCGCCGCGTCACCCGGTGACGCCGAGCAACGCTCGGCTTGCCGTTCGTGGGAGGATCGCGCCGTGCCGTCGCTCTTCGCTTCATACCTGCGCGTGTACGAGCCGCTGACCGCCTTCGACCGGGATCGTCAGTCCTACTGGCGTCGCTATGTCGAGCAGGGGCGGGCGGTGGCTCCGGTGGAGGGACCGGGCCGGCAGCGGACCTCGGTGATCGAGGCGCTCGGCGCCGGTTGGACGCGGCTGCCCGACCTGCCGGACGAGGCGTACGTGCTGGAGACCGACGAGACCCTGCTGGTGTGCCCGTGGAACCTGCGGATCCGGGTCGCTGAGGCGGCGTTGAGCGCGCGGGACGGCGTGCCGCCGGTGCTGGCCGACGCCTTCGTGCCGCCGGTGCTGGCGGGGCAGGCCAAGGCGGTGGTGGAGGACTGGCGCAGCGGCGCCCGGGTGCTGGAGCACGGCGTCCCCCGGGTGCACGAGCAGATCGCCACCTGGGGCGTGCCACTGCGCTGGTTCGTGCTCTTCGAGGCGCAGGAGCGCAACCACGTGACCGTCCCCGGCCGGCGCTCACTGCGCTTCCGGACGGAGATCTCCAAGGCCCGCCGTCGGTCGTCCCGGGCGCTCGCGGTGCTCCGCAAGTCGGTCGGCGACGCGCCGATCACCGAGGCGGTCGAGGAGGCCGCCCGCTGGCTGGAGGAGTTCCACCCGCGTTCCGTGGTGGAACTGGACTACGGCGGGCTGGTCGAGCTGCTCTCGGACGAGACGCTGGCCGAGGACGACTCGCCGGAGTTGGTCGCGGCCGGGCTGGCCGGGCTCGCCCAGGGCGAGGCGGAGGAGGCGTCGGCGGCGTACGACAAGCTGGTCGCCCGCTGGCGCGCGGTGCAACTCCTGGAGCGCTGCAATTAGGGGCTTGATGTCCCAATTTCATGGCAAAACACGAGGCTCCTTCGTAGTTGACGCATCACGAACCGTGATCATGAGTCCGAATAAGGTACTTTCTGTGGTGTAAAAGTCGTATAAATCGGGCATGGTTCATCCGTCCGTCTAAGGACGTTCGGCCGTTCGGCCCATGTCGGACATCGGGGACTAGCCGGACCATGGGAGACGCGTCGGCCGGCGGGACCCCGGCCGATGTCTATACATGTGGAGGAGTGACCGATGGCATCGCGAACGCACGAACCAGAGCCGCTACTCACACCGGCCGAGGTGGCGTCGATGTTCCGTGTCGACCCGAAGACCGTGACCCGTTGGGCGAAGGCTGGCAAGCTCAGTGCCATCCGGACCCTCGGCGGCCACCGTCGCTACCGCGAGTCCGAGGTCAGGGCACTGCTGCAGGGGCAGATCCCGCAGCAGCGCCAGGGGGACTGACCCACGCGGTCGGATAGCAAGCTTCACGAAGGGCGGCGGACGCGTTCCGCCGCCCTTCGGCGTGCCGGGCCCGCGAGATCCGGGACGCCGGCCAGCGCCGTCAGTCGGTCAGCTCCACCCGGATCCCCACCGTGCCGCCCTCGCCCCGGCGCAGCCGGCTACCGAGCAGGGTCAACCGGCCGATCACCCGGTACTTCTGCTTGATCAGGCTACGGATGCGGTTGGTCGCCCCGGGGTCGTAGAGGCTCGCCCGGGCCGGCACCGCCTCGCCGTGTGGCCGGCCGCGTACGTCGCAGGGCGCGACCGTGACGTCTCCGCTGCGGCGGATCCGCTTCACCTTGCCGGCGTCGGCCGCCGACCAGACCGCCAGGGCGTCGCCGTCGCGGACCGCCCAGACCGGAGTCGGCACCGCGCGACCGTCCTTGCGGAAGGTCGTCAGGAGGATGTACTTCTCCGCTGAGAGGCGGTCCAACATGGTCACGCCGACAGGATACGGGCGCGGCGGCCGGCTGAGCGGCCGGATAGCGTGAAGCACGTGACGGGCGAGCCACGGATCGGTGACGTCTTCGGGGAACTGCTGCGCGACGCGCTGGCCGTGGCCACCGGGATCGGCCCGCGGCCGCTGGCCGGTGGGCGTCTGCCCCGCCCCGTCATCGAGATCATCGAGCGGGACGACGGGCTGGTCAACGGCGCACCCGCCGCGCACTATCTCGACGGACCCCAGGACTGGCAGCCGCACGACCACCGGGCGGTCGAGCGGGTGCGCGGGACGACGCTGGACGTCGGTGTCGGCGGCGGGCGGATCGCGCTGCTGCTCCAGGAGCGCGGGGTACCGGTCACCGGGCTGGACACCTCACCCGGCGCGTTGCAGGTGTGCCGCCGTCGGGGCGTACGCGAGCTGGTGCACGGCACGGTCGACGAGCACGCCGCGAGCGGGCGGCGGTACGACACCTTCCTGCTGCTCGGCAACAACCTGGGCCTGATCGAGGGGCGGGAGCGGGCACCGGCCTTCCTGGCCGCGCTGGCCGCACTGGCCCGCCCCGGGGCGCAGGTGATCGCGCACGGCACCGACCCGTACGGCACCCGCGATCCGGTGCACACCACCTACCACGAGCTGAACCGGCGACGGGGCCGCCTCGGCGGGCAGTTGCGGCTGCGACTGCGCTACCGCGAGCTGGGTACGCCGTGGTTCGACTATCTGGTCTGCTCGCCGGAGGAACTCGCCGCGCTGGTGCACGGCTCCGCGTGGCGGTTGGTCGACGTCGACGACCGGGACGCCCCGTACTATCTGGCCACCCTGCGGCTGGCCGGCGGCTGAGCCGGCGACGTCGAGGAGCGGACGACGACGGGCCCTCGTCGCGCCGCCATGGGCGTCGGCGGGGGCCCGTGCGGCGGCCGTTCAGACCCGGACGGTCGGCGGAAGCTCCTCCGGGGGGAGCCCGCCGTCGCCGTCGACGATCTCCTCGGGCTGGCCGTCCTCGTCGATGTCGACCATCGTGACGTCGACCTTGCCGTCCCCGTCGGTGTCGAACTGGAACAGGTCGGCCTTCCCGTCGCCGTCGGTGTCGACCACCCACACGTCGGTGCGGCCGTCGTTGTTGGTGTCGGCACGCAGCAGCTCGACGCGCTCATCGCCGCGCGTCTCCACGATTCCCTCGGCGTCCGCGCCCTCCACGGTCTCCGGTGCCTGGCTCATCTGCTCGTCCTTCCCTCGGTTGTCGGCGGTCTGTACCCGATCCCGTCCGCCCCCACGCATGGGACCGGGGCCGGCGCTGCATAGGGTCGCAGCATGACTGAGCGGAGCGTACGGGCTGACGCCCGGCGTGGCGGTGATCCCGCGCGTCGGCGGCTTCAGCGAGGGACTCATTCTCACTGTGCGGTGGTGTCGCGATGACGGAACGGTTCGTGGTGGTGGGTGCCGGCACGATGGGTCTCGGCATCGCGTACGTGGCGGCCGGCAGCGGGCACGCGGTGGAGCTGGTCGAGGTGGACCGGGAGCGCGGCGACGCGGCGGTGTGGCGGCTCGGTGAACTCTGGGAACGGGCCGTGGGGCGCGGCAAGCTCACCGCCGAGCAGGCCGGGGCCAACCGGGCCCGGATCACCCTGCGGGCGGGGCTGGCCGAGGTGGCACCGGCACCGGACGTCCTCGTGGAGGCGGTACCGGAACGACTCGACCTCAAGCGGGCCGTGCTCGCCGAGGCGGAGGCGCTACGCCCGGCATTGCTGGGCAGCAACACCTCCAGCATCCCGATCGCCGACCTCGCGGCGGGGCTGACCGTTCCGGAGCGCTTCTGCGGGCTGCACTTCTTCAACCCGGTCTGGGCGATGGCCCTGCTGGAGATCGTGGTCGGGCCGGCCACCGCGCCGGAGACCACGGACGCGGCCGTCGCGCTCGCCGGCCGGCTGGGCAAGGACCCCGTCGTGGTACGCGACATGCCGGGCTTCGCCACGTCACGCCTTGGCGTGACCCTCGGGCTGGAGGCGATCCGGATGGTCGCCGACGGAGTGGCCAGCCCCGCCGACATCGACAAGGCGATGGTGCTCGGCTACCGGCATCCCGTCGGGCCGCTGGAGCTGACCGACCTGGTCGGCCTGGACGTGCGTCTGGACATCGCCCGTACGTTGCAGGCCGCGTACGGGGACCGGTTCGCCCCGCCACCGCTGCTGGTGGAGCTGGTCGCCGCCGGCCGGCTGGGCAGGAAGTCCGGGCAGGGCTTCTACCGCTGGACCGACGGCGTGCGCTCGGGCGGCACCGAGCCGTTCGAGTCCACCGGCGGCGCTGCCGCGGGACCGACCTCGGGCCGTGCCGACTCGCCACGGGAGGAGGCGCGATGAGCGGGCTGCGCGTCGAGGAACGCCCGGACCGGCTGGTGGTCACGTTGGACCGGCCGGAGAAGCGCAACGCCATCGACACCGACCTGATCGCGGCCCTGCACGAGGTCTGCGCCGAACTGGAGGCCCGCCCCCGGATGCTGTTGCTGACCGGCGGCACCGACGGGATCTTCGCCGGTGGAGCGGACATCGCGCAGCTGCGGGAGCGCGGCCGGCTGGACGCCCTGGCCGCGATCAACTCGGCGGCCTTCGCCCGGATCCGGGCGCTGCCCATGCCCACCGTGGCGGCGATCGACGGCCCGGCGCTGGGCGGCGGCGCCGAACTCGCGTACGCCTGCGATCTTCGGGTCTGCTCGGAGCGGGCGGTCTTCGGTCAGCCCGAGGTGCGGCTCGGCATCCTGGCCGGCGCCGGTGCGACCCACCGGCTGCCGGCGCTGGTCGGCGAGGCACTCGCCAAGGAACTACTGTTCACCGGCCGGCGGGTGGACGCCGCGGAGGCGCTGCGGATCGGCCTGGTCAACCGGGTGGTGGCCACGCCGGAGGAACTGCTGCCGACCGCCCACGCCCTGATCGACGAGATGGCCAGAGCCTCGGCGCTCGCCCTGCGACTGACCAAGCTCGCCGTCGACGCCCCGGCCGCCGCGCATCCTCAGCTGGATCTGGTCAGCCAGGCGGTGCTCTTCACCGACGAGGAGAAGCAACGCCGGATGACCGAGTTCCTCGAACGGCGGCGCGGGCGCTGAGCCGCCCGGAAACAGCGACGGCCGCACCGTGCTGCGGTGCGGCCGTCGGTGTGCGGTGGATCAGCGGGCCAGCGCGGCCAGCGGTACGTCGGCGTCGGCGAGCGCCTGGATCACCGCGACGGACTCGCTGAAGCCGATGATCAGCACGGCGTCCGCACCGAACTCCTTGATCTGCTTCGCGCCCTCGGTGAAGTTGATCGGGGCGGCCTCGGCGTCCTCGCCGGGCTCGTAGCCGAGCAGCTTGACCTTGTCGCCGCCGAAACCGGCCCGTTCCAGCTCGGCCCGGACGACGTCCTGGAGCCCTTCGCCGTAGGAGTCCTGCCGCGCCACGAGGGCGATCTTCTGCGGGCCGTCCCGGAGGATCACGTCGGCCAGCGCCCGCCCCTGGAGGCTGTCCGGCGGGGCGGTACGGAAGTAGAGCCCCTTGTCGTCCGCGTCGGTCAGGCTGGCCGCCGTGTTCGACGGGGAGAAGAGGATCAGGCCGGCGTCCACCACGTCGGGCAGCACGGCCGCGGAGATACCCGAACCACCGGCACCGATGATCACGTGCACGCCGGCGTCGACATGGCTCGCCACGGTGGCCTTGGCCACGGTCGGGTTGGTGCCGTCGTCGCCGTCGATCCAGACCACGTCCGTGCCGAGCACCCCGCCGGCAGCGTTGACCTCCTTGATCGCCAGCGCCGCACCGGCCGCCAACGGCGGGTTGGCCAGCGCCAGGTCACCGGTCTTGGGCAGCAGACCGCCCAGAACCAGCGGCGCGCCGCTCGCCGGATCAACGCTGGTGCCGAGCTGCCGCTTGCCCTTCGGCGGCGACTTCCGGCTGGCCGTCGACTCGTCACCGGCTCCGACGAACTCCGTCTTGGCGTCGTTGAGCTGCTGGCCGTCGAAGTGCAGGGTGGCGTAACTGGCGGTGGCCGGCTCGCCCGCGTCGGTGAAGCCGGCCCGGGTGATCGACACGCTGCGGTACTCGATGTCGGTTCCCTCGCGGGCCAGCCGCAGGCACTGGTTCACGGTGGTGCAGCGCGTGCCGTTGTTCGTGACGCCCACGATCTGCTTGGCGATCGCCGAGGGATCGGTCGACCCGGCGAGCTGTGCCGCGAGCGCGCTGATCACCACCGCGTCGTACGCCTCGGCGGCGTAGAGGTAGTCGGTCAGCCTCGGATCCACGGACCGTAGCCGGTTCTTGAAGTCCTCCGGCAGCGGCGTGAGCGGGGTGGTGCCCTTCATCCCGTCGACCAGGTCGGCACGATCCTTCAACTCTTCGGGGTACGAGTTGAGCATGTTGCCGTCCGTGCCGTAGAGACGCACCTGTTGGGCGGTCGCCTCCTCGGGCTGGTCATCCCCGCAGGCGCTGGTGGCGAGCAGGACCGTGGCGCAGACAGCCAGGATGGCCGTCCGCGAGCCGCGTGACATGTGCATGGTCGTCCTTCCTCGGGCGAAGGTCCGCTGCGCAGACTAGCGTGCCGTGACGGGCGGCGGGACCGTGGAGGCGGGTCTATCCGCAGGTCGACTCCACCATGTGCGGAGAGTAATCACGGTGGGCGCCTTGACCGGCACTCGTACTGTGCGGTCCGTGACCGACTCGCCACAGCAGACGTTCGAGGACGCCGCCGCCATCCTCAGCTCGGCGCTCGACGGGGACTCCGACGCGGTGGTGGGGACCTTCGACGCGGTGGTTGACCGGGCCGGCCTGACCGGCGCGTACGACGTGGCGTGGTGCCTGGCCGCGACGATGGTCGGCGATCCGGTGCCGCCCGGGGCCTGTGCGCTCGACTTCCCCGGCATCGACCAGGCCGGGTACGACGCCCGGTGGGTGGCGCGTTTCGTCAGCGCGTACGCCAATGCCGACCTCGACACGGCTCGGGCGCTGTTCGGCGCGGCGGCCGCCGACGGGCTGCTCCCGGAGTGTCTGCTCACGCTCGCCGGTTCGACCGTGGCGACGCTGCGGCATCGGGCCGCCTGACCGGTCCCGGCGGTCGTCGCGGCACTCATGCGGGTGAGTGGATCAACGCCGCGGCGTAGCGGGAGAGCAACTCGTGCCAGCCGGCGGTCAGCGCCCGCCGGTAGCCGTCGGCGGCCGTGCCGTGCCGGTCGAAGTGCCGGTGCGCCACCTCGACCAGGGTGCCGGAGTCGGTGGGCGTGAAGAGCACCTCGACCTCGCTGGCCCGTGCCGGGTCGGGCACGGGCACCCGATCCGCACCGATCTGCCAGGCGAACACCAGGCGGCGGGGCGGATCCCAGGTCAGCACCCGCCCCCAGTCGGTTCGGAAGCCGTAGGGGCCGATCTCGTAGAGCATGCCACCGGGCCGGGGCTCCATGCCCAGCTCGGCCAGGAGGGTGGGGCCGGACCAGGTGTACTCCATCACCCACCAGTCGGCGAGCCGGCCGGTGAACACCTCGTACGCCCGCTCGGCGGAGGCGGGGACGAAGAGGGTGCTCCGGAGCGCGAACCGCTCATGATCCTGCTGGATGTCGGCAGGATCGGCCATCCCCTGTCCCATAGGCCCGGACCATACCGGCTCATGCCCGGGTGTGCAGCTTTCCCCGATGCCTGTCCCGCCTGATGATCGTCGTGCCGACGGCCTCGAATCGATCATGTGCTGTCGATACGCGTCGTCGCCGGGATGGCCGCCCGCAGAGCGGGTATGCGCGGCGGGAACGTCGCCGGGTGGTCCGCGACGGTGGAGGCGGAGCGGGACATGGCAGACAGCGAAGAGGCCCCGGTGCGCGGGTTCGGGCGGACGGTCGGGCAGGGCCGCGGTGCCGAGCCGGAGCCCGACGTGCTGCTCGACGTCCCGCAGGTCTCGGTCAATTCGCTTCAGCTCTCCGTGGACCGGCTGGAGGCCGACCTGTCCCTGCGCGCCCGGCTGGCCGGTCTGCTCCAGCTCGACGCCGGCGTCCGCGTACATGTCGAGGGGGTTGAACTCGACATCGACGGCGTGGAGGCGCAGGCCCTGCTCAAGGTGCGCCTGGAGAAGCTGGTGACGATCCTCGACCGCGCACTTACCACCATCGACCGGAACCCGCAGGTCATCGACGCGCTCGCCGGTACCGCCGACGTGGCGCTCAAGGACGTGGACCGCGCGACCGGAAAGGCTGCCCGGTTGAGCGAGGAGTTGGCTGCCGCGGTCGGGCCCGCCTCCGGGCAGGCCGTGGGCCAGCCCGATCCCGCGCTGCGGCGGACCGGGCCGATGCCTCCGGCCACCTCCCCGCCCGCCACTCCGGCGAGTCAACCGCCCGCCGCTCCGGCGAGTCAACCGCCCGCTCGACCGGGCCGGCCCACCGCACCGGGAGCCGTCGCCGGTCCGTCGGGTCCGACAGCCGAACGGCCGGACCCGACCAGCGGACATCCGGGCGGAGCCACCGACGACCTCGGTCAGCAGGTGGGCGCCATCGGGGCGGTCGCCGACCGGACTCCCCGACGTGAGCTGGAAGACGGAGATCAGAGTCAGGACCGGGACCGTGCGCCGGCTCAGGGTCGGGACCGGGGCCAGGCTCGGGAGGACGGTCGACCGGCCGGCGCGGGTGACCGGGGCGACGATGAGACCGCGCCACCGGAAGACGGCCCGCCCGGTCACGGCGAGACGTCCGGCACGCGGCAGTTCGCCGAGCAGGCGGGGGAGACCCTGCTACAGGCCGGTCGTAGCGTGTGGGAGGCGATCCAGAGCGGTGTGGCGCAGCACCGACAGCAGGATCGATGACGGGCCGGCGGCCTGGCTCAGAGCGGCGGCGACGCCGCCACGAACGACCCCTTCCCCTGGTGAACCTCGATCCAGCCACGTTCGTCAAGGAGCCACAGCGCCCGCTTCACCGGAGTGTCTGAGGCTCCGTACTGCTGACACAGCTCGGCGATGGACGGCAGCTTGTCGCCGGGTTTGAGTGATCCGGCGCGGATCGACGACACGACGTCATCGACTATCTGCTTGTAGACGGGTGTACGTGGCATGGGGGCACCTCTCGTCAGCCCCTCAAGACTGCCACTCGACCCGACACACTGAGGACCCTATGTTGACGCTGGGCACTTAGAATCCTATGTTGCGTGTAGGGCCTCTCGTCAGCAGCGGTGGCCCGGTCGGGGCGGGAGCGGTTCCCCCGTGTCGCTCCCGCCCCGGCTCTTCCGACGCTCCTACGAGCGGGAGGCCCGATGGTCAAGCCTGGTGACGATGAGCAACTCCCAGCCGCACGTTCGGTCGCGTACGGTCGGGCGCCTCTCCCGGACGGTGACCGGGTGCCCGTGCCGCTGCCGCCGCGGGCCGACCGTGCCGAGCGCGTACGGCTGATCGCCTGCCTGGTGGTGGTCGTGCTCGGCGTCCTGGTCGGGGTCCTCCGATGACGTCGATGTACGACCCGGTGAGCCCGTCCCTGGTCGCCGGCATCGCGTCGGTGATCGTCGAGCGGCACCAGGACGGGGGCACCTGTCAGCAGTGCGGGGCGGAGGGCTGCACCCAACTCGCCTGGGCGCAGCCCGTGCTGACCCGGTGGCGCGCCGAGCGTCGGGCGTGGATCGCCGAGCACGACCGCCGGTCCGCCGGTTAGGCGTACGAGCCAGGGTGACTCAGCCGGCCAGTCGACCGAGGCCGGGCAGGAAGCGCCCGACTCGTCCCGCGTAGCGACGGTAGGCGTCGCCGTGGGTGGCGATCAGATAGGGCTCCTCCACCGCGCGGACCTGCACCTGTAGCGCCACGATCAGGACGCCCAGGGCGACCAGCGCCGCAACGTTGGGCACCATGAGGGTCAGGCCGAGCATGGTCACCGCCATGGCGGTGAAGATGGGATTGCGGGCGTACCCGAACACCCCACCGGTCACCAGTTCGGTGCGTTCGGACGGGTCGACTCCGATGCGCCACGAGGCGCCCATGGCGAGTTGGGCGGCGAGGGTCGCGCCGATGCCGGCCACGGCGACGACGAAGCCGGCGACGTGCAGCGGTTGGTGATTCAGACCGGGTAGCGGGGGCAGGCCGGCGAGAGCGGCGGCCGGGCCGGTGAGACCGAGCACGAGGGCGGCGACGAACAGCAGCTTGGCCCACCACCGCAGCGTGCCGGGTGGGCCGGCGTCGAGACGCAGACCGGTGTCTCCGGTGCGGCGCCACTGGGTGAGTGTGCGCCAGCCGAACGCGAGCAGCAGTCCGAGCAGGTAGAGCAGCAGTGCGAGCCAGGCCATGTCGTCATGCCTCCGGACCGGTACCGCAGCGGTCGGCGCAGCCCGAGGTCCGGGCGGCGGTGGTGTCGGTGACCGGCGCGGGTGCGCAGTCGGCGCAGTGCTCGCCACGCCAGGCCTGCACGCCTTCCCTGACCGCGACCCCGGCGATGACGAGCGCGGCGATCGGGTCCGCCCAGGACCAGCCCCACAGTGCGTTGAGGAGCAGGCCGACGAGCAGCACCGCGGACAGGTACGTGCACAGCAGCGTCTGGGTGGAGTCGGCCATGACCGTGGCGGAGCCGAGTTCGCGGCCGGTGCGTCGCTTGGCGGCGACGAGCAGCGGCATGACGATCAGCGAGGCGACGGCCAGGCCGATCCCGACCGGGCTGGGGTCCGCTTCACCGCCCCCCAGCAGCGCGCGGAGGGCGTCGACGCTCACCCAGGCGGCCAGGGCGAAGAAGGAGAGGCCGATCAGCCGTAGGGCGAGTCGTTCCCGATCCTCGGGCACCCGGGAGCGGAACTGCCAGATCAGCACCGCCGCGCTGGAGACCTCGACGAACGAGTCCAGGCCGAAGCCGATCAGCGCGGTGGAGGAGGCCGCCGCTCCGGCGGCGATGGCGACCAGACCCTCCAGGAGGTTGTAACCGGCGGTGGCGTAGGCGAGCCACAGGCTGCGTCGGGACAACACCGCCCGCCGCTGAGGGGCAAGTGCCGACATGCTCACGCCCGCGCCTCGGCCGGCGGTCGCTTCGGCGCACGGCCGGGCGCCGGGGTGCCGTACACCGGGCAGAGAGCGACCGCCTCGCCCGTGGCGGCCAGCAGCAGCTCCGCCGAGCGCAACAGGTCCAGCAGTTCCGGCCGGGTCAGCGCGTAGAACGACTGGCGGCCCTCGACCCGGTAGTCGACGAGGCCGCAGTCGCGCAGGCAGGCGAGATGCTTCGAGACGGTCGACTGGGCCATGCCCAACTCGCCGGTCAGGTCCACCACGCGAGCCTCGCTGACCGTGAGTCGGCGCAGGATGGCCAGCCGGGTCGGGTCGCCGAGGGAGCGGAACAGCGCCACCGCCGGGGTGAGCCCCGGCGTGCAATCAATCGTCACAGCGTGATGATAACCGAGCAGCGTGATGAATGGTGGTGTGCCCGCGCCGCCGAGTGACCCGGATCGACGATGGGTCAGTGTTCCGTGTGCTCGTTGCTCCCGGCGAGGTCGGCGAAGGGCAGGGGGCAGCAGGAGCTGCCGGCGCAGGCGACCAGGTCGTCGCAGCCGGCGGAGATGGCGGCCCGCAGGGTGTCGCGGATGACGGTCAGGTCCGCCAACTTCCGCTCGACCTCGGCGAGCTTGTTTCTGGCCCGGGCCTGCAGGCCGCTGTCCGGTCGACGGCCGTGCCGGTGGCGGCCGGCGTCGAGCAACTCGGTGACCTCGTCGAGAGTGAAGCCGAGACGCTGCGCCGTCTTGATGACCCGTAGCAGGGTGACCGTCTCGGCCGGGTAGATCCGATGCCCACCCGGTGACCGCTGCGGGGAGGCGAGCAGACCCCGGCGCTCGTAGTAGCGCAGGGTCTGTCGATTGACCCCGGCCGCATCGGCCACCTCCCCACTACGCAGCCCGTACGGAGGCGTCACCCCGGCCGCCGTACGGAGGCGACCCGGTCGGCCAGGGCGTCCAGCACGTCGACGTGCCGGGCGGGGACGCGCACGTCGAGGGTCAGGGTCGCCGGATCGGGTCGGGACAGGTCGAAGGCGAAGAACGAGCAGCACGACGACTCGCGGGCCGTCAGGTCGCGGGCCGTCTCCTCCACCTGCGGCGCGCTGTCGAGCCGCAGCCGCAGCTGCCGGGCCGACACCCGCTCCACCCCTCGCACGGCCGCGCCGAAGAACCGGTCGAACTCGGCCAGCCGCAGCGGCCGTTCCGCCGTCGGCAGGGTGCACGCGTCCGGCACCCACGCCGCTCCGGCCTCTCCGGTGGTGATGTCCTGGTCACTCATGCCTCGACGGTAAGCCTGTACCCGGGTACCGGATGCAAGCTGCGGAGTCGCGCATTGACCGCGCTTGAATGATTGGTCACATGAACGTGGATGACCCGGACCCGGTATTGGCCGCCCTGCGTGCCGTCAGCGTGGTCCTCAGCCTGGTCGTGGTCGTACTCGGCGTACGGGTCGCGGTGACCCGACGGTTTCCCGCAGTCTGGGTGCGGGCCGCCCGGCTGACCGAGAGCCAGCGGTCCCAGCCCCTCCGTCGCGGTGGCTTCCTCGCACTGCTCGGAACGAGCCTGCTCGTCCAGCAGGTGCCGCTGCTCGTCCCCGTACCCGTCATTGTCGGACTGGCCCTGTTCGCACTGGCCCTGCTGCTGCTCATGGGCGCGCTGGGATGGTTCGTCCTGCTCCGCCGCTGAGATCAACCAGCGCCGCAGCAGGCAAGATCTGCCCTCGATGGGGACCGCCCTCGATTGGTCGCCGTGGAATCCTCGTTGTCGTGACGGATCTGAGCAACCAGTTGGGGTACTGGAACTCCACGGGGACGTCGAAGACCTTTGGCCATCCAGTTGAGCCTTCATGGCTGGAAGGCATCGATCGTCGGGCACGCATCCTCGACTACGGATGCGGTTACGGCCGGCTGGCCGGGCTGCTCGTCAAGTGGGGTTTCGAGGACGTTGAGGGCGTGGATGTCGCCCCCGGTCTCATCGCCCGCGCGCGTGAGCAGCAGCCGGGCGCGCGGTTCACGGTTCTTGACAGTCCTCCTCGGCTGAACCACCACGACGGCAGTGTCGACGTGGTGCTGCTGTTCGCGGTGTTGACGTGCATGCCCGGTGACGCCGGCCAGCGGGAACTGGTGACGGAGCTGCATCGGGTTCTGCGGCACGGTGGACTTCTCTACGTAAGTGACCTGTGTCTGCAGGAAGATCAACGCAACCGTGCCCGGTATCAGCGGTTCGCTGCGAAGTACGGCACCTACGGGGTCTTCGAGACCGGTGACGGGGCGGTGTGCCGACACCACACCGTGGACTGGCTCAACGACCTGTTGGCGGATTTCGCCCTGATCGCCACCCGCGAGGTCTCCGTGGAGACCATGAACGGCCGTCCGGCCCGGGCCACCCAGCTGCTGGTGGCCAAGCCGTAGGGGGACACAAAGCAAAACGCCGACCCGCGTTTCCGCTGATCGGCGTTGCAATAGCCCGGCGAAAGGCTATGTGGCCAGGGGCGGGGTCGAACCGCCGACCTTCCGATTTTCAGTCGGACGCTCGTACCAACTGAGCTACCTGGCCGTGGTGCTCGGCTCATGCTACCCAACCCGCGGGATCGCCGCTGGGACGGGTCACATGCCCCGATACGCAGAACGCCGCGCGAGGCGCGGCGTCAGCGCTTGCGGTCCTGACGGGACTTGAACCCGCGACCTCCGCCTTGACAGGGCGGCGAGCACTCCAACTGCTCCACAGGACCTTGCTGGTGTTGCCTCCGGCCTGAGCCGGACCGTGCCCCCAACGGGATTCGAACCCGTGCTACCGCCTTGAAAGGGCGGCGTCCTGGGCCGCTAGACGATGAGGGCGGCCCCGCCATCATTGCACACTCGCAACGTTGAGCGGACTTGCTCCCATCCGGCCCCGCCGGAGGCTTCGAAAGCATACGTGATGGCGTACCGGTCGGCCAAACCGGTATGGCGGCAACCACAACGCACCGGAAAACGCCAGCTCCGGGCCGGTCTAGGCCAGCTTGGCGACGCCGTGGTCACGCTTCAGGCTGGTGATCAACTTGGGGCAGGCTGCCAGGGTCGCCGCCCGGTTCCCGCCCCCGTCATGCAGCAGGACCACCGCACCGGGACGGGCGGCCCGCTGCACCCGCTTCTCGATGGTGGCCGCGGTCGGCCGGGCCCAGTCCTTCGGGTCGACCGTCCAGTGCAACGAGCGCATGTCGAGCTGCTTGGCGACCTTCACCACCTCGGCGGTCCACCGACCACCGGGCTGCCGGTAGAAGGGCACCTCCGCGTCGGGGACCGCCCGCCGGATCTCCCGGTTCGTGCGTACCAGGTCGGCGCGGATCTCGGCGGCCGGTCGCCGGGCCAGGTCGAGATCGTGGTTCCAGCTGTGGTTGCAGAGCTGGTGCCCCTCCCGGACGATCCGCCGCAGCAGGCCCGGATGCTTGCGGACCTGGGTGCCCACCACGCAGAAGGTGGCCTTCACCTTGGCCGCCTTGAGCTGGTCGAGCACCTTCGGAGTCCAGGCCGGGTCCGGGCCGTCGTCGAAGGTGAGCGCCACCTTCTCGGTACCCGTGGTGCGGATCAGTCCGGCCGGCAGCTTCGCCGGCAGCGGCCGCAGCGGTGGCTTCGGTGGCACGGTGCGGGTCGGCGACGGGGTCGGCTCCGGCGGTAGGGCGGCCGAGGGTGGCGGGCTGGACGGTGCGGCGGCCTCCGGAGGGTTGCTGCCGCCGCAACCGGCGCCGAGCAGGAGGACCAGCCCGGTGAGGGATGCCAGCAGGGCACGGTGACGCATCGTTCGCTCCCGAGAAGGGTTCGGGGTACGCGGACCCACCGACCGTAGTTCACCCGATTTGGGTGAACCGACGGCGGGTCAGAGTGCAAGCGCTCTCCGTACGGGCACGATGACCAGCGTCGATGACTCGTCTCACGGGGCGGTGGACGCTGGTTCGCCAACGAGCGGAGGCCTCAGGAGGCGGCCGGGCGGTTCAGCGAGTCGTGCACGGTGACGGTCAGCGAGACCGCCTCGGACAGGTCGGTCGGGTGGACCACCCCGGCGGGAAGCGTCGCGGCCGGCCAGCCCGGCCCGGCCGCGAGCACCAGCAGCGGCCGGCTCGGTGCGCTGAGCAGGGCGGTGAGCTGAGCCGGGTCGGCGGTGGACCGGGTGTGCGACCAGAGCACCACGGCGGCCGGGCCGACCCGGTCGACCGCGGCGAGCAGAGCGGTCACCGGCACCCGGGCACCCAGCATCCGGTATCCGACGCCGGCCTCGGCCAGCGCTGCGGCCAGCGCCTCCAACGGCAGGCTGTGCTGTTCCTCGTCGGCGCAGGCGAGCAGGACCCGGGGTGGACCGGAAGCGGGACCGGCGGTGGCTACCGCACCCAACGCCGCCGAGACGCAGCGGGACACCAGGTGCTCGACCTCGATCAGCATGCCGGTGGCGGCGTGCCGCTCGCCGATACCGGCGAGCAGCGGGCGCAGCAGCCGGTCCCAGGTGGTGACCACACCGTCGGCGGCGATGGCGCGGGAGATCGTCTCGCTGACGGCCGCCGCGTCCAGTCGCATCGCGGCGCGGGCCAGCCCTCGGGCCGCCGGCCCGGCCCGGCCGACCGGGATGGTCGTACCGCCGCCGTCCCGTCTCTTGCGTCCGCTGCCGGAAGCGCCGACGGCGGCCAGGGTGTCAGGCGCCTGACGGGCCCAGCGGGCCGCCTCGGCGGGGCTGACCCCCTCGGCCGTGAGCCGCCGCATCACCTCCAGCCGGGCCAGGTCCGCCGGGGTGTAGCGCCGGTGGTGGCCCGGAATGTGCTGACTGGGCCCGAGGCCGTACCGCTGGTGCCAGGTGCGGAGCGTGGTCACCGCGACCCCCAGGCGCTGGGCGACCGCGCCCGCGCTCAGCGCCTCATCGGCCACCCGACCGCTCCGGCGCGTCGTCGGCCGGCTGCCCCGGCGGGTGCAGCAGCCGGTCCAGTACCCCACCCAGCCACGGCGCGTAGGCGTCGGGGTCGCGGTGGAGTGCGTCGGCAAGCTGGGCCGGCTCGACCCAGCGCAGCTCCGCGACCTCGGCCGGCTCCGGGTGCAGTGACCCATCGGTGGGGAACTCGCCGAGCAGGACGTGGTCGTACTCGACCTCGACCCGCCCGGTGACCGGGTCCTCGGCACGGTAGACGTAGACGCCGATCTCGCTCAGCGGCACCGGGCCGGCGCCCAACTCCTCCGACAGCCGCCGGTTGGCGGCCTCGGTCAGGGCCTCACCCGGTTGGGGATGGCCGCAGCAGGCGTTCGCCCAGCGCAGCGGGAATCGGGTCTTGGCCGCGGCGCGACGTTGCAGCAGCACCCGCCCGTCGGGCGCCACCAGCATCACGGAGAACGCCCGGTGCAGCTGACCGGGCGGTTGGTGGGCGGCGGCCACCGTGGCCTCCCCGACGGGCCGGCCGGTGTCGTCGACGAGTTCGACCAGGTGGCTCTCCCGGGACTGCGGCATCAGCGCCATCCTCCGTTCGTGAGCGCTGCCGCGCTCCGCACGCTCACCGGCCCTCCCCGGTGATCCGGCCGGCGGCGAGCTTCCCGGAGATCAGCACCATCGGCACCCCGACACCCGGCTGGGTGCCCGAGCCGACGAACACCACGTTGGGCAGTGCAGGGTGCAGATTCGAGGGGCGGAACGGTCCCGTCTGGAACAGGGTGTGCGCGGAGGCGAACGGCGTGCCGGCGGCCATGCCCTGGTCGGCCCACTCCGCCGGGGTGATCGCCCGCAGGACCTCCACACCCGCGCCGAAGCCCACATAGCCGCGTTCCTCGAGGGTGGCGACGAGCTGGTCGGTGTAGCGGGCGGTGAGGTCACCGCGCCAGTCGAACGGTGCCCGTTCGAGGTTGGGCACCGGAGCCAGCACGTAGTAGGTGTGCCGGCCGGCGGGCGCCACCGCGGGATCCGTCCGGCTCGGGTTGGTGACCAGCAGGGACGGGTCGGACATCAGGTGTCCGCGCCGGATGACCTCGTCGAAGGTGCCCCGCCAGGCCCGCCCGAAGTGGATGTTGTGATGGGCGATGCGGCGATATCCCTGGGTCGAGCCGACGTGCAGCACGACACAGGAGGGCGAGTAGGTGAGCCGCCGCTGCCGGGCCGGCGGCAACAGGTCGCGGTAGGCCACCGGCAGGTCGGGATTGAGCACCACGGCGTCGGCCGGGACGAACTCCCCGTCGGCGGTCACCACTCCGGTGGCCCGGCCGTTCGCGGTCTCCACCCGGGTGACCGTGGCCCCGTAGCGGATCCGTACGCCGTGCTTCTCGGCGGCGCCGGCCAGTCCTCGGGAGACCGCGTGGATGCCGCCACGCGGGAAGTAGACCCCGGCCACCGAGTCGAGGTACGCGATCACCGCGTAGATGGCCAGCGCATCGTGCGGGGCGAGGCCGGCGTACATCGCCTGGAAGGAGAAGATCCGCCGGGTGCGCGGGTCGCGGAAGAACTGGTCGATCTTGGTTTGCAGTCGCCGGAAGGCCCCAGCCGCGACGAGCTTGAGCAGGTTGCCGGTGAGCAGGTCGGTCGGCGCGTCGAGATTGCGCTCGATGAAGTCGGCCCGTTCCAGCCGCCACAGGTGCCGGGCGAAGTCGACGAACCGCAGGTAGCCGTCGGCCTCCCGGGGGCCGCAGACGCGGGAGATCTCCGCCGCCATCGCGGCGGTGTCGGTGATCACATCGAGCGTGGACCCGTCCGGGTAGTAGGCACGGTAGGCCGGGTCGAGCGGCATCAGGTCGAGCCAGTCGGTCAGCTCCTCACCGACCGCGGCGAACGCCTCGGCAATGAGATCGGGCATGGTGAGCACCGTGGGGCCGGTGTCGAACTCGTAGCCGTCGACGCTGAGCCGACCGGCCCGCCCGCCCGGCACCGCCTCTCGCTCCAGCACGGTCACCTGGCGTCCGCTGCCCGCCAGGTGCAGCGCGCAAGCCAGCCCGCCGAGGCCGGCCCCGACGACCACCACCCGATCCGTACGTCCGTCAACGGTCCGCACCGGTGACCACCTCTCTGGAAGCCTGTCGGGTGCCTCGCCCCGGGGTGCCCCGACAGGCTCTGTGTCGGGAGCCCATCATGCCCTCCGGTGGGTCGCGGCGGTCGCGAGGCCGACCAGTGCGGTACGGGCGGTCTCGTCGACGGTGACCGGGTCGAGGGCGGCGAGTGCGTCCTCGACCCGCTCGTCGATCATCCGCTCGATCCGCCCGACCGCGCCGGTGTCGACCACGATCTCGGCGAGCCGGGCGATGTCCGGTCCGTCGGCACGCCGGTCGGCGCCGTTCAGCGCCCGCAGCTGGGTAGGGGTGGCCAGCTCCCGGGCGAGCATGAGCAGTGCTGTCGGCTTGCCGGTGCGCAGGTCGTCGCCGGCCGGTTTGCCGGTGGTGGTCGGGTCGCCGAAGACACCGAGCAGGTCGTCGCAGAGCTGGAACGCCTCGCCGACGGCGAGACCGTAGCGGGTGTACGCGGCGCTCAGCCGGCTGTCCCCGCCGACGCCGGCCAGGCTGGCACCGAAGAGCAGGGGGCGCTGCACCGTGTAGCTGGCGGTCTTGTAGCGGGCCACCCGCAGTGCCCGGTCCACCGACCAGCTCTCCGGGTCGGTCTCGCCCAGGACGTCGAGATACTGCCCGGCGACCGTCTCCACCCGCATCCGGTCGTAGCCGTGCCGTACCTCGAACAAACGGTCCGCCGGCAGGTCGGTGCGGGCCAGCAGTTGGTCGGCCCAGACCATGCAGAGGTCGCCGATGAGCACCGCGACCGCCTCACCGAAGCGCTCGGAGTCGCCGTTGCGGCCGGCCGCGGCGTGCTGGGCGGCCACCGCCACGTGCGCGGTCGGTCGGCCCCGCCGGGTGGCGGAGGCGTCCATCACGTCGTCGTGCACCAGCGCGAACGTGTGCAACAGCTCCAAGGTGGCCAGTGCGGGCAGCACCGGGGTGACCGGCTCGTCGCCGCCGACCGCACCGCGCCATCCCCAGTACGCGAACGTGGGTCGGACCCGCTTTCCACCGGACAGGACACAGCCGCGGGCGGTGGCGGCGAAGCCACCCATGGCCGGGTCGATCGCGGTGAGCGCGTCGACCTCGGCGGTCAGGAACTCGGCCAGGGTCTCATCGACGGCGGTGACGATGTCCCGGGTGTAGGCGGCCAGCACGGCAGCGATCGGGTCCTCTCCACCGACCGGCTGCTCAGGCACCACGCGGAGGAGGTTACCCGTTGGTCCGTCGCTGGCCATGCCGCCGAGCGTACCCTAAGGTCTCAAGTTGCGTCGATTGGTGCGTCGAATCAGAGGAGGGGCCGGTGGACCTGGATCTCGCCGCTGCCTACGACAGATGCCGCGAGCTGCACAGACGTCATGGCCGCACCTACTATCTCGCCACCCGGTTACTACCCGCATGGAAACGGCGACATGTGTACGCCCTGTATGGATTCACCCGCTACGCGGACGAGATCGTCGATCAGACGGACGCCCTGCCTCCGGCCGAGCGCGCGGCGCGACTCGACGACTGGGGCGGACGGTTCGTCGCCGGGCTGCACGGCGAGCGGGTGATCGACCCGTTGCTTCCGGCGGTGCTGCACACCATCGCCGTCTTCGACCTCGACCGCGAGGACTTCGCCTCGTTCCTCAAGAGCATGGCGATGGACCTGACCGTCACGTCCTACCGCACCTACGAGCACCTGCTGGACTACATGGAGGGGTCGGCCGCGGTCATCGGCACGATGATGCTGCCCATCCTCGGCAGCTCCGACCCGGTGGCGGCGCGCGAGCCGGCCCGACAGCTCGGCTTCGCGTTCCAGCTGACCAACTTCATCCGGGACGTCGCCGAGGACCTGACCCGGGGGCGGACGTACCTGCCCGACGAGGACCTGGCCGCCTTCGGCGTGACGCGGGAGGACCTGTCGGCCTGCCACGCCGCCGGGCGGGCCAGCGCGCCGGTACGCGAACTGATCCGGTACGAGGTGACCCGCGCCCAGGCGCACTACGTCGCCGCCGCGCCAGGGGTGGTCCTGCTCGACGGTGCCTCGCAGGCCTGCATCCGCACGGCATACCTGCTCTACGGGGGAATCCTCGACGAGGTGGCCGCCCAGGACTACGACGTGTTCGCCCGCCGGGCGACGGTGCCACGCCGGCGCCGGCTCGGGGTGGCCGCCCGTGCTCTGCTCACTGCGGCCGGCAGCCCGATCGCCGTGCCCGGACCGCCGCTGCGGTGAGCGGACGTACCGCGGTCGTGCTGTTCACCCGCGACCTGCGGGTGCACGACCACCCGGCGCTGGCCGGCAGTTGCGCCGCCTTCGACCGGGTGGTGCCGCTGTACGTGCTGGACCCGGCACTGGCGCGGCTGTCGCCGAACCGCACCCGCTTCCTGTACCAGAGCCTCACCGCCCTTCGCGTCGCGCTGCGCGGGCTCGGCGGCGACCTGGTGCTCCGGCACGGCGACCCGGTGGCGGAGGCGATCCGGCTGGCCGGCGAGGTGGGCGCCGAAGGCGTCGCGCTCTCCGCCGACGTCTCCCGGTACGCGGCCCGTCGGGCGCAACGGCTGCGCGCCGAGTGCGACCGGCACCGGCTGCACCTGCGGTTCTTTCCCGGCCTGACCGTGGTCGAGCCGGGTGCGCTGACCCCGGGCAGTGGTGATCATTATCGGGTGTTCAGCCCGTACCACCGGGCCTGGAGCGGGCAGCGGTGGCGGGAGGAACTCGCGGCACCGACGGCCGTGGTGCTGCCGGCGGGTGTGTCGGTCGGGCGTCTCCCGGCACCGCCGGAGGGCGAATCGCCGGATGTGGTGACCGGCGGGGAGGACGAGGCGCGGCATCGGTTGGCCCGGTGGCTGCCCGAGGTCGCGCGCTACGGCGACCGTCACGACGACATGGCCGGCGACGCCACCTCACGGCTCAGCCCGTATCTGCGCTTCGGCTGCCTGTCGCCGCTGACGGCGGCCAACCGGGTCGACGATCGGGCGTCCCCGTTCGTCCGGCAACTCTGCTGGCGGGACTTCTACCACCAGGTGACCGACGCCTTTCCCGACCTGCCCCGCAAGGCGTACCGGCGTCGCGCGACCGAACACTGGCGCTATGACGAGCAGGCCCTCACCGCCTGGTCCGAGGGGCGCACGGGCGTGCCCGTCGTGGACGCCGGGATGCGCCAGCTGCGGGCTCAGGGGTGGCTGCACAACCGGGCCCGGCTGATCACCGCCGGCTACCTGACCAAGACGCTCGGGCTGGACTGGCGGGACGGGCAGGCGATCTACTTCCGGTGGTTGCTCGACGGCGACATCGCCGACAACTCGGGCAACTGGCAGTGGGTGGCCGGCACCGGCAACGACACCAGGCCGTACCGGAGTTTCAATCCGATCCGCCAGGCCGAGCGGTACGACCCGGACGGCGCGTACGTGCGGCGGTGGGTGCCCGAGCTGGCGTCGGTGGCCGGCGGCGCGGTGCACCAGCCGTGGCGGCTGCCGGACGGGCTGCGCCGCACCCTCGACTACCCGCCGCCGCTGGAGCCGCCCGGACCGCCGCCCGTCTGGCTACGCTAGTCGACCCAGACGGTGACCTTCAGCAGCAGACCGCCGTCGCCGACGACGTTGACCGCCTGCACCCAACCGGGGCGGCCGTCCGAGGTGGTGAAGCACTTCTGCTGATTGCCGCCGCCGATGTAGGCGCTCGTGGAGCCTTCCCGGGCAGCGTCCCGGTAGGTGCGGCAGCGGTTGCGGGCACCCTGCTCCGGCCCGGCGTTGTTGTCGTCGTGCAGCCGACTGTGCCGGGCACTGCCGTAGAGGATGTACCCCCAGTCCAGATAGAGGTCGACGGCGGCGTCCTGGACGTACCTGAGCTCGGCTCGGCCGCCGTCCAGGTCGACCCCGGTCTGCTTGTCCAACTGCACCACGTCGCTGAAGACGACACTTCCCTCCTCGTCGGCGGCGGTACCGCCGGGCAGCGGGCCAGACGACGGGCCGCCCACGTCCGGCGTGGTGGCGGTGGTCGGAGGTGCCTCGGTGGTCGCGGGCGTGCGGTCCCCCGCTGCTCCGGCGGTCGCGGCGTCACCGGGTAGCGCGGCGCCCGCCGGTGGCGGTTCCTCGTCGCCGCCCAGGGCCAGCAGCCCGCCGCCTCCGCCGAGGAGCAGCAGCACGGTGAGGCTCACCGCCGCTGCTCGCCAGCGTCGCCGCCGCAGCCGGTACGCCAGCAGGCCGGCGAGCGCGAGGGCACCGACCAGCACCCACAGTGGCCAGAACGGGTCGGCACGGAGTGCCTGGACCACGCCGACGAGCCCGGCCGCCGCGGTGAGGATGTCGGCGGCCAGACCGGTACGGTCCCGGAAACGGCCCGGTGCACCGGGTTCGCGGTGAGGTGCCGTCTGGTTCTCGGACGCTTCGTGCTCCACAAGGCAGGCATCTTACTGTCGGTCACCGACCGATCGCGGTGTCCAGCGCGCGGGTGGCCGGTCCGGTTTCCGTCAACGGATGGCGTGGCCGGGTGGCCGACGGGTCCGCCGTGCGCGATGCTGGCGGCATGACGGAGCCGGAACTCGTGGATGTGGTGGTGCTCGGTCTCGGCGTCGGTGGCGAGGAGGTGGCCGGGCGGCTCGCGGAGGCCGGACTGACCGTCGTCGGCATCGAGCGCAACCTGGTCGGCGGGGAGTGCCCGTACTGGGGGTGCGTGCCGAGCAAGATGATGATCCGGGCCGCGAACGCGGTCGCCGAGGCCCGCCGGGTCGACGGTCTCGGCGGCACCGCGCAGGTCACGCCGGACTGGGCGCCGGTGGCGAAGCGGATCCGCGCGGAAGCCACCGACGACTGGGACGACCGCGTCGCGGCGCAGCGCTTCACCGACAAGGGCGGACGCCTCGTGCGCGGCAGCGGCCGGCTCGACGGTCCCGGCCGGGTGAGGGTGGGCGACCAGGTCTTCCAGGCCCGCCACGGCGTCGTGCTGGGCACCGGCACCCGCCCGTCGATACCGCCGGTCGACGGGCTGGCCGACACCCCGTACTGGACCAACCGGGAAGCCGTCGAGGTCGAGGAGCTGCCCGGATCGCTGCTGGTGCTCGGCGGTGGGGCGATCGGGCTGGAGCTCTCCCAGGTGTTCGCCCGGTTCGGCGTACGGGTCACCGTGGTCGAGGCGCTCGACCGGGTACTCGCCGTCGAGGAGCCGGAGGCGTCCGAGGCGGCCGCGGCCGCATTGCGGGCCGACGGGGTGGAGATCCACACCGGGGTCAAGGCCGCCCGGGTCGAGCACGGTGCCGAGGGCTTCACCCTGCACGGCACCGACGGTGAGCAGTTCACCGCCGAGCGACTGCTGGTGGTGACCGGTCGCCGTGCCCACCTCGACGAGCTGGGGCTGGACACGGTCGGCGTCCAGGCGGGTGGGCGGTACCTGCCGGTGGACGACCGGCTGCACGTCACCGACGGGATCTGGGCGGTCGGTGACGTGACCGGCGAGGGTGCCTTCACCCATGTCGCCATGTACCAGGCGTCCATCGTGGTCGCCGACGTCCTCGACCACGTGCGGCGGGCCGAGGGTGGCGCGGACCCGAGCGGCACCGCCAGCGTGGTCGGCGGCGCGGTCGGCGCGGCCAGTTCGCTGGCCGCCACCGGGTCGAGCGGCTCGGCCGGGTCGGTGCCCCGCGCCGACTACCGGGCGCTGCCCCGGGTCACCTTCACTGATCCGGAGATCGGCGCGGTCGGCCTCACCGAGCAGCAGGCCCGCGAGCGCGGGATCAACGTGCAGGTCGGCTTCACCCGGCTGTCGTCGTCGGCGAGAGGGTGGATCCACCGGACCGACGAGTTGGGCTTCATCAAGCTGGTCGCCGACGCCGACCAGGGGGTGCTGATCGGGGCCACGTCGGCCGGCCCGGCCGGAGGCGAGGTGCTGGCAGGTCTGGTCGTCGCCGTGCACGCGGCGGTTCCGCTGGCCCAGCTCCGGCACATGATCTACGCGTACCCGACCTTCCACCGGGCGATCTCCGACGCGCTGCGCAACCTCGGCCACTGACACGTGACAGCAATTGGCGTCAGACAGCTGTTCAAATTTTGCAGCGTTCAGACGTAAGATTGCGCGGTGACGAAACGACTGACCGAGGTCGCTCGCAAAGCGGGCGTCAGCGAAGCCACCGTGAGCCGGGTGCTCAACGGCCGCGGTGGCGTGGCCGAGGCGACCCGGACGGCGGTGCTCACCGCCTTGGACGTGCTCGGCTACGAGCGGCCGAGCAAGCTGCGTGGGGAACGCGCCCGGCTGGTGGGACTGGTGCTGCCCGAACTCCAGAACCCGATCTTCCCGGCGCTCGCCGAGGTGGTCACCGGCTCGCTGGCCCAGCGTGGCTTCACCCCGGCGCTGTGTGCCCGCACCATCGGCGGCGTCTCCGAGGCCGCGTACGTCGAGATGCTGCTGGACCACCAGGTCTCCGGCGTCATCTTCGCCGGCGGGTCGTACGCGCTGGCCGACGCGTCGCACGAGCACTACCGTCGGTTGACCGACCGCGGCCTGCCGGTGGTGCTGGTCAACGCCGGTGTGGACGAGCTCGGCTTCCCCCGGGTCTCCACCGACGACGCGGTCGCGGTGGAGCAGGCGTACGGGCACCTGCGCTCGCTGGGCCACGAGCGGATCGGCCTGGTGCTCGGGCCTGAGGATCATGTGCCGTCGCGACGGAAGTTGAGTGCGATGGGTCGGGTCGCGGGTTGGGCCGAGGGGACCGAGTGGGTGGCGCGCTCCAGCTTCTCGATGGAGGGTGCCCGGGTCGCGGCGGCCAAGTTGGTCGACCGGGGGGTCACCGGGATCATCTGCGCCAGCGACGTGCTCGCCCTCGGCGCGATCCGTGCGGTACGGCGACTCGGCCGCTCCGTGCCCGACGACGTCTCGGTGGTCGGCTACGACGACTCCGCGTTCATGACCTGCACCGACCCGCCGCTGACCACCGTACGGCAGCCGATCGAGACGATGGGGCAGGCGGCGGTGGACCTGCTGGTGACCCAGATCGAGGGCGGCGGGGTGCTCGCCGACGAGCTGCTCTTCGAGCCGGAGCTGGTGGTGCGCGGCTCGACCGCGCCGACGCCGCGTACCTGAACTTCGAGGGCTTCGGCCGCCGACCGCTGCATGCGGTCGGCGGCCGTTTCGTCGTTGTCGGGGTCGAGGTGAGGACCGGTCTCGGGACCGACGGGCCCCTCGATGCACCTTCACCGCGATCTACCGCTTGAATGTCGCTTCTTTTCAAAGATTCATCCAGACCTTGCTGGGAAAGGTCGCGGCCGTTACAGTGACTCCACTCACACCTGGCCTCCGGGGGATCACGGAGGGTCAGGGCGCACTGCGGACACCGATCAATAGCAGGGCAGCGGGGCGGTGACGCCCGCCGCCGATCACCGACTTCACCCAGACACCCCGTTCCCGAAGGGATGGACAGATGTCCGTACCGCAGTACCGGAAGGCTGCGGCGTTGGCGCTCGCGGCCGGTATGGGGCTCGCCCTCACGGCCTGCTCCACCAAGAGCGACGACACCGGCGGCGACGCGAGCGGCAAGGTCACCATCACCGTCGACTGCCAGCCGGTCGGGGCCCAGAAAGAGCTGCTGCAGAACTGGAACGAGGATGTCGCCGAGTTCCAGCGGCAGAACCCCGACATCGTCATCAAGAGCGTCAGCGTCGGCGAACAGTGCAACAACCCGCCCGACTTCACCGCCCGCCTCGCCGGGGGCACCGTGACCGACGTGTTCTACGGGTACATGACCGATCTCCAGCAGGTTCTCGACTCCGGCCAGGCGATGGACATCACCGACTACGCCACCACGGAGACGATCCCCACCTGGGACAGCGTCGACCCCGCGCTCAAGGAGGTCTTCACCGACGCCGGCAGGCTGTACGCCGTTCCGGTGAAGAACTACTCGATGGGCCTGGTGTACAACAAGGTGCTGTTCCAGCAGGCCGGGCTCGACGTGAACAACCCACCCAGGACGTGGCCCGAGGTCCGGGAAGCCGCCAAGAAGATCTCCGCGCTCGGCAACGGCGTCGCCGGCTACGCCGAGTACAGCGCCGGCAACACCGGCGGATGGCACTTCACCGCCCTGCTCTACTCCCAGGGTGGCCAGGTGCTGACGGCCGACGGCAGGAAGGCCGACTTCAACAACGCCCTGGGTCGGCAGGTACTGCAGAACCTCAAGGACATGCGCTACGGCGACAACAGCATGGGCGACCGCCAGTTGCTCCAGTGGGGCGACCTGTTGACCAACGCCGGTGCCGGCAAGGTCGGCATGTTCATCGGCGCGCCGGACACCACCCAGGCGATCGTCAGCCAGTTCCAGGGCAGATTCGAGGACTGGGCGATGGGTCCGCTGCCCGGTCAGGACGGCCCCGCCAAGGGGACGCTCGGTGGTGGTGAGGGCTACTTCCTCAAGAAGGACCTCAACCCGGAGCAGGTCAGGGCCGGTCTCAAGTGGATCGCGTACCAGAAGCTGACTCCTGGCAAGGGTCAGCTCGACCATGCTCGCGCCAAGCCGCAGAACTACCCGGTCGGTCTGCCGCAGCCGCTGCTGTTCGTCAACGGCAGCGAGGCGCAGAAGCAGGAACTGGAGCTGCGCAAGGCGAACGCGAACGTCGACACGACGAACTTCGCGGTGTTCGAGGCGAACCCGGTTCCGATCAAGGGCGAGCCGCGCAACGCGCAGGCGATCTACGCGGTGCTCGACGCGGTGATGTCCGGGGTGCTGACGAACCCGAACGCCAACATCGACGCGCTGCTCAAGACCGCCGAGGAGAAGGTCAACAAGCTCCTCGCCGCCGAGAGCTGAGCGAACCGGCGGGGGCCGGCGCGCCGGCCCCCGCCACCAACCGCGCCCGTCGTCCGGTCACCCACTGACACAGGAGTTGCCTTGACGCTCACCACCGCCCCCGGTGCTGTCAGAGCAGCGCACCGCCCCGCACCGTCACCCCCGGCCGGGTCGCGGCGGGCCAGCCTCGGCCGCAAGGTCCGGGACAACCTCACCGGACACGCGTTCCTGATCGGCGCGGTGTTCTGCTTCGTGGTTTTCTCCTGGTACCCGATGGTCCGCGGCATCGTGATGAGCTTCCAGCGGACTCGACGAGGCGAGACCATCTGGGTCGGTTGGGACAACTACCTGCGGATCCTCGACGACCCCAGCTTCTGGACCGCCTGGAAGAACACCTTCTACTTCACGGTTCTCGCCCTCGTGCTCGGGTACGCCGTGCCGTTCTTCGTGGCGATTCTGCTCAACGAGTTCCGGCACGCCAGGGGGTACCTGCGGGTCCTGGTCTACCTGCCGGTGATGCTGCCGCCGGCCTCGGCACTGTTCCTCTTCAAGTTCTACGCGTACGACCCCAGTGACGCCGGGCTCTTCAACGCGATCCTCAAGGCCCTGGGCCTGCCCACGTCGCAGTGGATGCAGTCACCGGAGATGACCATGCCGGCCATGGTGATCGCATCGACCTGGATGAACATGGGCGGCGCGGTGCTGATCTACCTGGCGGCGCTGCAGAACATTCCCGGTGAGCTGTACGAGGCGGCCGAACTCGACGGTGCCGGCATCTGGCGGCGGATCCGGCACGTGACCGTTCCGCAGACCCGGCTGATCCTTCTGCTGCTGGCGATGCTTCAGATCGTCGCCACCATGCAGCTCTTCATCGAGCCGCTGATCCTCGCCAACGGTGCCGGCGCCGAAGACTCGGCGACCTCGGTCGCGTACCTCATCTACCAGCACGGCTTCTTCCAGAACGATCTCAACGGCGCTGCCGCGCTCGGCGTGATCATGCTCGTGGTGCTGGCCGGATTCTCCGCCGTCTACCTGCGGTTGACCGCGAAACAGGACTAGGAAACCGACGACATGGCACAGGACTCCGGCACCCGTACGCTCATCTCCCAGGCCCAGCTCCGGCGGGGCCCCGGCCGGACGATCTACTGGACACTGCTCGCCGTCGTGGTCGTCGGGTTCACGCTGGTCTTCCTCGGACCGCTCTACTGGATGGTCACCGGCGCCCTCAAGTCCGGCCAGGAGATCGCGCAGACCCCGCCGTCGCTGTTCCCGCAGGACCCGCAGTGGCAGAACTACGCCGACGCCTGGCACAACCTGGCGCTGGCGAAGCTGCTCTTCAACACGTTCTACTACGCGACCGGCGCGGTGCTGTTCCAGCTCGTCTTCGACACCGCCGCGGCGTACTCCCTGTCGAAGCTCCGACCGGTCTTCGGCAACGCGATTCTCGGCCTGATGCTGGCCACGCTGATGATCCCGGCGATGGTCCTCATCGTCCCGCAGTACGTGACCGTGATCGACCTGCCGATCGTGCACATCAGCCTGCTCGACTCCCCGTTCGCGATCTGGCTGCCGCTGGTCGCCAACGCGTTCAACATCTTCCTGCTGAAGCGGTTCTTCGACTCAATTCCGGAGGATCTGATGGCGGCGGCCCTGATGGACGGGGCGTCGCCGCTGCGCACCCTCTGGTCGATCATCCTCCCGATGTCGCGCCCGATCCTCGGCGTGGTCTCGATCTTCGCCGTGACCGCGGTGTGGAAGGACTTCCTCTGGCCGAAGCTGGTCATGCCGTCGCCGGAGACCCGGACGGTCAGCGTCGGCATCTACGCCTTTGCCGGCGGTACCCCGATGAACGTGGTGATCGCCGCCTCGGTGATCGCCGCGATACCGACCGTCATCATCTTCCTGATCTTCCAACGGAACATCATGGCCGGTCTGACCACCGGCGGTCTCAAGGGATGACCCGACCCAGAAAGCAGGTGCCCGTGTCCTCAGCAGACAGCGGTCCGTGGTGGCGTGGAGCGGTGATCTACCAGGTGTACCCGCGCAGTTTCGCCGACGGCGACGGTGACGGCATCGGCGACGTCGCCGGCATCCGCTCGCGGTTGGGCTACCTGGCCGCCCTCGGCATCGACGCGATCTGGTTCAGCCCCTGGTACCCGTCCCCGATGGCCGACGCCGGCTACGACGTGGCCGATCACCGCGACATCGACCCGGTCTTCGGCAGCCTCGCCGAGGTGGAAGAGTTGATCACGGAGGCGCACGCGCTCGGCATCCGCACGATCGTTGACGTAGTGCCGAACCACTGCTCCGACGCGCACCCCTGGTTCCAGGCGGCCCTGGCCGGCGGCCCGGAGGCTCCGGAGCGGGATCTGTTCTGGTTCCGTCCCGGCCGCGGCCCGACCGGTGACCAGCGTCCCACCGACTGGGTCGGTGAGTTCGGCGGACCGACCTGGACCCGGACCACCAACCCGGACGGCACCCCCGGTGACTGGTACCTGCACCTCTTCGCCCCGGAACAGCCGGACCTCAACTGGGACCATCCCCGGGTACGCGCCGAGTTCGAGGACATCCTGCGGTTCTGGTTCGACCGTGGGGTGGACGGCATCCGGATCGACTCGGCCGGCCTGCTGGTCAAGGACTCGACGCTGCCCGAGGTCCTGGACGAGCGGCCGCACCCGTTCCACGACCTCGACGGGGTGCACGAGATCTACCGGGCCTGGCGGCGGATCGCCGACGGGTACCCCGGCGACCGGGCGCTGATCGGTGAGGTGTGGCTACCCGACCGGCAGCGGTTCGCCAACTACCTGCGCCCGGACGAGCTGCACGCCGCGTTCAACTTCGACTTCCTCGGCTGCGCCTGGGACGCGGAAGCGCTGCGCGAGAGCGTCGACGGCACCCTGCGCGCGCACGCCCCGGTCGGGGCACCCGCCACCTGGGTGCTCTCCAACCACGACGTCACCCGCCACGTCACCCGGTACGGACGGACGGACACCACGTTCAGCTTCGCGGCCAAACGCGAGGGCATCCCCACCGACCTGGAACTGGGCACCCGGCGGGCTCGGGCGGCCGCGCTGCTGTCGCTGTCCCTGCCCGGCGCCACCTACGTCTACCAGGGCGAGGAGCTGGGCCTCTGGGAGGTCGAGGACATCCCGTACGAGCTGCGCCAGGACCCGATGTTCTTCCGGTCCGGCGGGGTCGACCCGGGCCGCGACGGTTGCCGGGTCCCGCTGCCGTGGTCGGGCGACACGCCACCGTTCGGTTTCAGTCCGGACGACGCGACCGGCCTGCCGTGGCTGCCCCAACCCGCCGACTGGAAGGACCGTACGGCCCGGGTCCAGGCCGGTGACCCGCATTCGATGCTGGAGCTGTACCGGGCCGCGATCGCCATCCGACGGGCCGAACCGGGCCTCGGCGACGGTGGGATGACCTGGCTGCCCAGCCCGGACGGGGTGCTGGCGTTCCAGCGTGACCCCGGGTTCACCTGCGTGGTCAACCTCTCCGGCACGGCGGTACCGCTGCCGCCGCACACCGATCGCCTGCTCGCCAGCGGGCCACTCGACGACGACCTGCTGCCGCCGGACACCGCCGTCTGGCTGCGTACCGCAGCCGCGCCCGAGTAGTCCCGCACCCGGTGCCGACGGCTCCCGTCCCGCCGCCGCACCGCCATCCGACGACTGGATGAGGGAGGTGACCGCAACACCCGGCACCGCATCCACGGGGGACCTGGCCACCTGAGGAAAGGGAGAGCACCGCTCATGGCCGACCACACCGCCCCGCACCACCGCCACCCGCCCGGAGACCGGATCCGTACGGCGCTCGCCGTACTCACCTGCGCCGCGCTCACCGCCGCCTCGATCTCGGTCCTCACCCTCGCCGGCACCGCGACCCCGGCCCGTGCCGCCGGGCTCTCCCCGTTCGACATCGCCGGCCGGGGGGCCACCGTCCCGTTCATCGAGCACGAGGCGGAGAACGCCGCGCACAACGGCACCCGGATCGGCCCGGACCGGCGCTACGGCACGCTGCCGTCGGAGGCGAGCGGCCGGGAGGCGGTCACCCTCGACGCGGTCGGGGAGTACGTCGAGTTCACCCTCACCGCACCGGCGAACGCGGTCACCTTCCGCTACAGCATCCCGGACAACGCCGCCGGCACCGGCCGGGACGCCACCATCGACCTGCGGGCCAACGGCACCCTGGTCAAGGCGGTGCCGGTGACCTCGAAGTACGGCTGGTACTACGGCGGATACCCGTTCAACAACAACCCGGGCGACATCAACCCGCACCATTTCTACGACGAGACGCGGACGCTCTTCGGCACCACCTATCCGGCGGGCACCAAGATCCGACTCCAGGTCTCCTCGACCGCCCAGTCGCCGACCTTCACCATCGACCTGGCCGACTTCGAGCTGGTCGCCGCACCGATCACCAAGCCGGCCAACGTCCTCGACGTGGTCGGCGACTTCGGCGCCGATCCGACCGGCGCCACCGACTCCACCGCCCGCTTCCAGGCCGCCGTCGACGCCGGCCGGGCCCAGGGACGTACGGTCTGGATCCCGCAGGGCACCTTCACCCTCTGGGATCACGTGGTGGTGGACGGGGTCACCCTGCGCGGTGCCGGGCCCTGGTACTCGGTGCTCGGCGGACGGCACCCCACCGACCGCAAACGGGCCGCCGGCATCTACGGGAAGTACGTCAACGGTGGCGGCTACCACGGCGAGATCCGCCCCCACGAGGCCGGCGGACCGAGCCGTAACGTGCTGCTGCGCGACTTCGCCATCATCGGCGACATCCGGGAGCGGGTCGACTCCGACCAGGTCAACGCCATCGGCGGGGCGATGTCCGACTCGGTGGTGGACAACGTCTGGATGCAGCACACCAAGGTCGGTGCCTGGATGGACGGCCCGATGAACAACTTCACCATCCGCAACAGCCGGATCCTCGACCAGACCGCCGACGGGGTGAACTTTCACTGGGGAGTCACCAACTCCACGGTGACCAACACCTTCCTCCGCAACACCGGCGACGACGCCCTCGCCATGTGGGCGGACACGGTGCCGAACGTGGGCAACTCGTTCACCCGCAACACGATCGGCGTGACCATCCTCGCCAACCACCTGGTCACCTACGGCGGGCGGGACATCCGGATCACCGACAACGTGACCGCCGACTCGGTCACCAACGGCGGCGGCATCCACGTGGCCAACCGGTACACCGGAGTGCAGGGCCCGACCGCCGTCGCCGGCACCATCACCGTCGCCCGCAACACGTTGATCCGCAACGGCAACTCCGACTACAACTGGCGGTTCGGCGTCGGCGCGATCTGGTTCTCCGCGTTGAACGAGCCGATCCGGAACGCCACGATCGTGGTCAGCGACACCGACATCCTGGACAGCTCCTACGCCGCGCTGCACTGGATCGAGGGCGCGACCAGCGGGATCAGCTTCAGCAACGTACGCATCGACGGCGCCGGCACCTACGCCCTCCAGGTGCAGGCACCCAGCCAGGTCTCCTTCACCAACGTGCGGGCCACCGGCATCGCCCAGGCCAACCCGATCCACAACTGCGTCGGTGGCGGTTTCCAGATCACCCAGGGGGCCGGCAACTCGGGCTGGTACACCTCGACGCCGTACTGCGGTCCGTGGCCGGAGCCGCGGTGGGACGGCGGACCGACCACCCCGCCGCCCACCTCACCCCCGCCCAGCACCCCGCCGCCGACCACCCCGCCCCCCACCACTCCGCCGCCGACCAGCCCGCCACCGGGCGGGAACCTGGCCCAGGGCCGGCCGGTCGTCGCCACCAGCCACAACCAGAGCTATGTCGCGGGCAACGCGGTGGACGGCAACCCGGGCAGCTACTGGGAGAGCGCCAACAACGTCTTCCCGCAGACCCTCACCGTCGACCTGGGCAGCGCGCGACCGGTCGACCGGGTGGTGCTCAAGCTGCCGGCCGGGTGGGAGCGGCGCACGCAGACGCTGTCGGTGCTCGGCTCGACCGACGGCAGCTCGTGGAGCACGCTCGCCGGGGCCGCGGGACGCGTCTTCGACCCGGCCGCCGGCAACAGCGTGTCGATCGACCTGCCGGCCGGTGAGCGCCGGTTCGTCCGGCTCAGCGTCGCCGGCAACACCGGTTGGCCAGCGGCCCAGGTCGCCGAGTTCGAGGTATACGGCGGCGGCAGCACCCCGCCGCCGACCACCCCGCCGGCCGGGAACCTGGCGCTCGGCCGGCCGGTGGTGGCGACCAGCCACGCCGACGTGTACGTGGCCGGCAACGCGGTCGACGGCAACCCGAACACCTACTGGGAGAGCGCCAGCAACGCCTTCCCCCAGACCCTCACCGTCGACTTGGGCACCGCCCGGCAGGTGGGTCGGGTCGTGTTGAAGCTGCCACCGTCGTCGGCCTGGCAGACCCGTACCCAGACGCTGTCGGTGCTCGGTTCCGCCGACGGCAACTCCTGGAGCACCCTCGCCGGACCGGCCGGACGCACCTTCGACCCGGGCACCGGCAACAGCGTGTCGATCAGCCTGCCCGTCGGTGAGCGCCGCTTCCTGCGGCTCAACGTCACCGGCAACACCGGCTGGCCGGCGGCTCAGCTCGCCGAGTTCGAGGTGCACGCCTCCTGACCCGTGGGTGGGTCCCGGACGTCGACCGGGGCCCACCCGCGTCGCAAGAGCACCACCCCCGCAACGCCTCTCCACGTCCCGGAAGAAGGTGTCGATCCTCCATGTCCAGAATGCGTACCCGGTTGACCGCCGTGCTCGCCGCGGTCGGCCTCGCCCTCACCGCGGCACCCGCACCGCCGGCCGCCGCGGCCGGCGGCCCTAACCTCGCGGCCGGTCGTACCGCCACCGCCAGCAGCGTCAACGGTCCCTACGCCGCGACCAACGTCACCGACGGCAACGCCGGCAGCTACTGGGAGAGCAGCGGTGCCCTCCCGCAGTGGGTCCAGGTCGACCTGGGCACCAGCCACTCCATCGACCAGATCAAGCTCAGGTTGCCGGCCGGCTGGGAGGCCCGCACCCAGACGCTCTCGGTGCAGGGCAGCACGAACGGCAGCGCCTTCAGCACCATCGTCGGCTCGGCGGGTCGCACGTTCAGCCCGGCCGGGGGCAACACCGTCACCCTCGACTTTCCGGCCACCACGACCCGGTACGTCCGGATCTCGATCAGCGCCAACACCGGCTGGCCCGCCGCTCAACTAGCCGAGTTGGAGGCGTACGGCGTGGCGAGTTCGTCGACCAATCTGGCGGCCGGTCGGAGCATGTCCGCCAGCGGCCACGCCGACGTCCACGTCGCCGCCAACGCCAACGACGGCAACCAGGGCAGTTACTGGGAAAGCCCGAACAACACCTTCCCGCAGTGGATCCAGGTGGACCTCGGTGCCACGGTCACCGTTGACCGGCTGGTGCTCAAGCTGCCCGGCGGGTGGGGCGCGCGCACCCAGACGCTCACCGTGCAGGGCAGCACCAACGGATCGACCTTCAGCACCCTGGTCGCCTCCGCCGGGTACGCCTTCAACCCGACCGCCAACAACACGGTGACCATCGCCGTCGGCTCGGTGTCCACCCGCCACGTCCGGCTGCTGATCACCGCGAACACCGCCTGGCCCGCCGGGCAGCTCTCCGAACTGGAGGTGTACGGCGGCCCGGCCACCGGCGACACCCAGGCACCGAGCGCCCCGACGAACTTGGCGTTCACCGAGCCGGGTAGCGGGCAGATCCGGTTGACCTGGTCGGCGTCGACGGACAACGTCGGGGTGGCCGGTTACGACGTGTACGCCAACGGTTCGTTGCGGGCGAGCGTTTCGGGTACGACGCTGACGTACACGGACACGCAACCGGCGAGCGCCACCGTGTCGTACCACGTGCGGGCGCGCGACGCGGCCGGGAACGTCTCGGCGAACAGCAACACCGTCACCCGTACCGGCAGCACCCCGAGCGGGACCAACCTCGCCGCCGGCAAGCCGGCCACCGCCTCCTCGACGGTGCACGTCTTCACCGCGGCGAACGCCGTCGACGACGACGTCACCACCTACTGGGAGGGCGCGCCGGGCGCGTACCCGAGCACGCTGACCGTGGCGCTGGGTGCCAACGCGAGCGTCAGCGCGGTCGTGGTGAAGCTGAACCCGGACCCGGCCTGGGGTCCGCGTACCCAGACCTTCTCGATCCTCGGGCGGGCGCAGTCCGCCTCCGGGTTCAGCACGCTGGTCGGCTCGACGAACCACTCGTTCAGCCCGGCGAGCAGCAACACGGTGACCATTCCGGTCTCGGCGACCGTCGCCGACGTGCGGCTCCAGTTCACCGCCAACACCGGGTCGCCCAACGGGCAGGTCGCCGAGTTCCAGGTGATCGGCACCCCGGCGCCGAACCCGGACCTCACCGTCACCAACCTGGCCTTCGCCCCCGCCGCACCGGTGGAGACCGACCAGCTCACCCTCACCGCCACCGTGCGTAACGCCGGCACCCTGGGCTCCGGCGCGACCACCGTCGACTTCGCCCTCGACGGTACGAAGGTGGGCCAGGCTCCGGTGGGTGCCCTCGCCGCCGGCGCCTCGACCACCGTGTCGACGACCATCGCCGCCCGCAACGCCGGCAGCTATCAGCTCAGCGCCACGGTCGACCCGGCGAACGCGGTCATCGAACAGGACGAGTCCAACAACGGCCGGACCAACCCCGCCCCGCTGGTGGTCAGCCCGGTGGCCAGTTCCGACCTGGTCGCCTCGGCGATCACCTGGTCACCGGGCACACCGACCGCGGGTGCCACCGTCGGGTTCTCGGTGACCCTGCGCAACCAGGGCACGATCGCCTCGGCGAGCGGGGCGCACGGCGTCACGCTCACCGTGCTCAACGACTCCGGCACCACCGTGCGTACGCTCACCGGCTCGTACACCGGCACCATCGGGGCCGGCGCCACGGCGGGCCCGGTCAGCCTGGGCACCTGGACGGCGGCCAACGGTCGGTACACCGTCCGGGTCGTCATCGCCGCCGACGCCAACGAACTGCCGGTGAAGCGGGCCAACAACACCAGCGAGCGGCCGCTGTTCGTGGGTCGCGGCGCCAACCTGCCGTACGACATGTACGAGGCCGAGGAGGGCTCGATCGGCGGCGGGGCGCAGGTCGTCGGGCCGAACCGGACCATCGGCGACCTCGCCGGCGAGGCGTCCGGCCGGCGAGCGGTGACCCTGAACACCACCGGCGCGTACGTCGAGTGGACCACCAGGGCACCCGCCAACGCCCTGGTCACCCGCTTCTCCATTCCCGACGCCCCGAACGGCGGCGGAATCAACTCGACGTTGAACATCTACGTAAACGGCGCACTGCACAAGCCCGTCAGCCTCACCTCGAAGCACATCTGGCTGTACGGCGCGGAGGCCAGCCCGAGCGACTCACCGAGCGCCGGGCCGCCCCGGCACATCTACGACGAGGCGAACGTGCTGCTCAACTCGACCATCCCGGCGGGTAGCCGAATCCGGTTGCAGAAGGACCCGGCCAACTCCACCACGTACGCCATCGACTTCATCAACCTGGAGCAGGTGACGCCCCGGGCCAACCCGGACCCGGCGCGGTACCGGGTCCCCAACGGGTTCAGTCACGCCGACGTGCAGAGCGCGCTCGACGCGGTGCGGATGGACACCACCGGAAACCTGGTCGGCGTGTACCTGCCCGCCGGCAGCTACGAGACCGCCCAGAAGTTCCAGGTGTACGGCAAGCCGGTGAAGGTGGTCGGCGCCGGAATGTGGTTCACCCGGTTCCAGACGCCACCGTCGCAGCAGAACACCGACGCCGGGTTCCGGGTCGAGCCCAGCGCCAGCGGTTCGTCCTTCGAACACCTCGCCTTCTTCGGCAACTACACCGTCCGTCAGGACGGGCCGGGCAAGGTCTGGGGTGAGCTGAAGGACGTCGACAACCTGACCCTCGACAACGTCTGGGTCGAGCACACCGTCTGCGCGTACTGGGGGGTGAGCGTCAGTGGACTGAAGATCACCAACAGCCGGTTCCGGAACACCTTCGCCGACGCGGTGAACCTGACCAACGGCAGCACCAACAACCTGGTCAGCAACTCGGAGGGCCGGTCCAACGGCGACGACGCGTTCGCCCTCTTCTCCGCCACCGACCAGGGCGCGTCCACCGGCAACCACGGCAACGTCTTCGAGAACCTGACCGCCACGCTGACCTGGCGGGCGGCCGGGGTCGCGGTGTACGGCGGCTACGACAACGTGTTCCGCAACCTCTACATCGCGGACCAGTTGACGTACTCCGGCATCACGATCAGTTCGCTCGACTTCGGTTACCCGTTCGTCGGGTTCGGAGCCAGCCCACCGACCCGGTTCGAGAACATCTCGCTGATCCGGTCCGGCGGCCACTTCTGGGGCGCGCAGACCTTCCCGGCGATCTGGGTGTTCTCCGCGTCCAAGGAGTTCCGCGGCATCCGCGTCAGTGACGTGGACATCGTGGACCCGACGTACTCGGGCATCATGTTCCAGACCAAGTACACCGGCGGTCAGCCGGAGAACCCGATCACCGACACGGTCTTCACCAACGTGTCCATCTCCGGGGCGCAGCGGAGCGGCGACGCCTTCGACGCCAAGTCCGGCTTCGCCATCTGGGCCAACGAGATGCCCGAGCCAGGCCAGGGCCCCGCCGTGGGCTCCGTCACCTTCACCAACCTCCGCCTGACCAACAACCACCAGGACATCCGCAACACGACCCCCACCTTCACCATCACCCGCAACTAACCCACCCACCGCCCTTCACCCCCGCGCTCTTGCACTTTCCGTCCCCCCATTACGGGACATAAGCCGCATCTCGGCGACCAAAAGTGCAAGATCGCGGGGAGGGTGGGGTCAGGGGGCGGGGGTGCCGTGACGGCCGGCGCCGGCGGTGAAGCGGGCGGCGCCAGCGGTCGCGTCGGTGGCGAGGGAGTGCAGGCCGTAGGTGAGTTCGGTGGCCAGGGCCTCAGGTTCCGGTTGGGTGGCGGTGGCCAGCACCGAGGCGCGGTCGTTGCGCAGGCAGGTCTGCGGAAGTCTGGCGATCTCGGCGGCCAGTTGCTCGGCCGCCGCCCGGGACTCGCCCGGGTCGACCAGCCGGTTGACCAACCCCATCGCGTACGCCTCCTCGGCCGGCACCGCACGCCCGGTGAGGATCAGGTCCATCGCCCGGCTCTCGCCGATCAGCCGGGGCAGTCGAACGGTCCCACCGTCGATCAGCGGCACCCCCCACCGCCGGCAGAAGACCCCGAGCACCGCGTCCGACTCGGCGACCCGCAGATCGCACCAGAGCGCCAGTTCCAGCCCGCCGGCCACCGCGTACCCGGAGATCGCGGCGATCACCGGTTTGCCGAGGATCATCCGGGTGGAACCCATCGGACCGTCGCCGTCCGCCTCGACCCGGTTGCCGCTCGGCGTACCGATGGCCTTCAGGTCGGCACCCGCGCAGAACGTGCCCCCGGCACCCCAGAGCACCGCCACCGCCGCCGTCGGGTCCGCCTCGAAGGCCCGGAACGCGTCGGCGAGCGCCCGGGCGGTCGGCCCGTCGACCGCGTTGCGGACCGCCGGCCGGTCCAGGATCACGGTCGTCACCGGTCCGGCCCGCTCCACCCGTACCGTCATTCCGTCAGCATGCCCTGCCGTCGCCCGGCTGGCTATTCGTCCCCGACGACCGGTTTGCGGCGACGTACGGCGGGAAGTCGTTACCCGTGCGAGCGTTGTTGACGAAGATCGAGCAAGCCTCCGGTCTCGACCGGTTCGGTGACCGGTTGCAGCAGGTGGTGCAGGGTGTACTGCGCCCGCAGCGGGTCCGTGACCTGCTGCACGGGGTGTGGCTGGGCCACCCGCTGCACCCGGCGATGGTGCAGGTGCCGGTCGGCGCGTGGATCAGCGCGGCCGTGCTGGACGTGATGCCCGGCCAGCGGAGAGCGGCCACCACCCTGACGGCGATCGGCACGCTGAGTGCCCTGCCGGCGGCGGTCGCCGGGCTCAACGACTGGGCCGGGCTCTCCCGTGACCAGCGTCGGATCGGCCTGGTGCACGCCGCGTCGAACTCCGTCGGGCTGGCGCTGTACGGCGCCTCGCTCGCCGCGCGGCTGTCCGGCCGGCACGGGCTCGGGCGTACCCTCGGCTGGCTCGGGCTGAGCGCCGCCGGTGCCGGTGCCTACCTCGGCGGGCACCTGGCGTACAAGCAGGGTGCTCAGGTCAACGTGAGCGTCTCCGACCTGCACCTGATCAGCGAGGGCTGGCACCCGGTGGCGGAGATGACCAGCCTGCCGCAGCGGGAACTGGTCACCCGGAAGGTCGACGACGTGTCGGTGATCCTCTACCGGCACGGCGACGACGTGACCGTCATGCTGGAGCGCTGCCCGCACCAGAGCGGCCCGCTCGGCGAGGGCGAGGTACGCGAGATCGACGGGCACGCGTGCGTGGTGTGCCCGTGGCACGGCAGCACCTTCCGACTCAACGGCGGCGAGGTGGTGCACGGCCCGTCCCCGAACGACCAGCAGGTGCTACCGACCCGGATCGTCGACGGCCGCCTCGAGGCCCGGTTGCCCTGATCACGGATCCAGGGCGGACGTCTCTCGGCATTGCGGCGTTCCCGGCTTCGTGCCGTCGCACGTCCGGGCCGGTCGGCAGGCCGGGGTGCGCTGAGCTTGCTGTCGAGCTCAACCGTTTGTGCTCTCACTCGACAGCCTGATTCGTTTGTGCCGGGTCAGTCCTTGCGGTGCCGGCCCACGGGCAGCTCGCGAGGAATGCTGACGGGCGGGTGGTGGCGGGTGCCGGCGCGGGAGGTTGCCGGCCGGCGGCGCAGACCCAGCACCGCACCGATCTGCGCGCCGATGATGCTGGCCACGGCCAGTACGGCGGAGACAGCGAGCGGACGGTTCACCCGGTCGGGCTCGCCGGCCCGGGCCGCACCCACAGTCACCACCGGTGGGTGGGTGTCCGGCGCCTCGCCGCGCGGCGGATCCGGTTGCCGTTCATCGGTCGCGGCCGGAGCGGGCGTGGCCGAACCCGGCCGCTCCGCTCCGCCACCAGGGAACTCCACCGCTTCGCCGGGCCGTTCCGTCGAGCCCCCTGGCTTGGCTGGTGCCGGACGCGTGTCCTCGGTGCGCTCCGGCGCGGCCGGCTCGGGGGCGGGGCGGGGCTTCGCGGCCACCAACCGCCCGGTGGCGTGCGGTCGGGAGCCCTGGTCGCGTGCCTCCGCGGGCAGCTTGATCAGCTGGCCGGGACGGATCCGGTCGGGGTCCCGCAGCTTGTTCAGTGCCGCCAACCGGCGGTAGTCGTCGAAGTCGTCGAGGTAGCGATCGGCGACCCCGCCCAGGTAATCGCCCTTGGCGACCCGGTACACCGGTGCGTCGGCGGAGGGGGCCGCCCCGTCCGCCCGCGCGGCTGCCGCCGAAGACGCCGCTGGAGCCGCCGCCATCGTCGCTGGTCCGGCCGTCGTGGTGGCGGCCGTGGCGGCGGGGCTGGCGGCGAGGATCAGCGCGACCGACCCGACCAGCGCGGCGGCGGCCCGCTGCTGCCGGCCCATGCCGGGCAGCCGGGGTGCCGGCCGGTCCAGCGTCTGCGCGCCCAGCTCCACGAGCACCGACAGGGCGAAGGTGGCCCAGCCGAACCAGCCGACGATCGCCAACGCCCGCAGGAAGAGTTGCCCGTCGTCGCGGCTGGTCAGCGTGGTGCCGATCTCCGAGAGTGTGGGCACGTGGTCGGGGAGTGGGTTGCCGGCGAAGGCCAGCAGCGCGATCGGTCCGCCGACCAGCAGGCCGACCAGCACGACCAGCGCACCGAACCCGGTCAGCATCCGACCGACCCGCCGTACGGCGGTGCCACCCGATGCGGCCATGGCTACCTTCCTTCCCTAGGGAGCCCCGGTCAGCGCCCGCGCGGTCGCCTCACCGGAGACGGTGACGGTGTTGGAGAAGCCGAACAGGCCGAGCATCGCCCGGTCGTAGGTCACCTGGACGCGTACCCGGATCAGGGTCTCGCCGTTGACCACGGGGAAGGTCACGGTGTGACCGCTGGCCCCGGCGGCGGCCAGATAGTCCCGGACGGCGCGGCGGGCCTGCGGTTGGTTGATCCGCTTGGGTCCGCCCTCGATGGCGGTCGCCCGGTCGATGGCCTGGCCACCGGCGCGGGCCGCCTCGGCGGCCAGGTTCTCGGCGCGTTGCAGCGTGCGTAGCTGACCGGCGCCGTCGAAGGCCATGCCGATGATGGCGAGTACCCCGATCAGGGCCACGGCGAGGAAGATGCTCACCCGCCCGGCGTCGCCCCGCCCGGCCGTCATCCCCGGCTCCGGTAGCGGTCCAATGGCGAGGTGAACGAGGCGGTGAGCCGTTGCCCGTTCGGCATCGTCATCGCCGGCAGCCTGATGTCGGAGTAGGAGACGGTGCAGGCGATCTCGACGGTGACCGTCGCCTCCTGCCCGACGGCGCTGTTGAACGCCTGGTTGAAGGTGGTGGAGCGCCCCCCGACCGAGCCGCGGAAGGTCACCTGGGGGGCAGCGGTGCAGGCCACACCCCGCCAGTCGAGCTGCTGGCGGACCGCCTCCCGGGCCTCGGCGCGGGCGGTGGAGGCGTTGCGGGAGATCGAGGCGGCCCGGGCCGCGTCGTGCGCGGCGGCCTCCAGCGCCGCGCTGGCCACCGCGGTACGCCCGGCGACCCCGCCGAGCACCATCATCGCCACGAAGGCCGGCGCCAGCACCGCCACCTCGATCGACACGGAGCCCCGGCTCATCACGGCTCGGTCCATCGTTCGACCGTCCCGTGTGCCGTCTGCCGGACGGAGAAGCTGACCCCCGGCACCACCGACAGCGCCTTTCCGCTCACCGTGCAGGTCACATCGGTGGCGGTGACGGCGCAGCTCGGCCCGGGTTCGTCCCAGTCGACCAGCCAGTCCCCGGCGGCCCGGAGGAACCTGGCGGCGCGGTCCTCACCGGCACCCGCCGGGGCGTCGAGGAGCCGCGCCGCGTTGACCCCGCTCTGCGCCGCGTTCAACGCGGTCGAGCGGGCCACGAAGACGGCGGCGACCTGGATCGAGGCGAACAACATCAGCAGGACGGCCGGCATCGCCACCGCCAACTCGACCGGGTTACCACCCCGTTCGCCGTCACCTGGCGGCCGGTGGTGCCCAGAGGTCAGGGACCTCCGGCACCACCGGTCGGACAGGAACCGGCGCATGGTCACGGCGCCGACGGTCCAGGGATGGCGCTCATCCAGTTGTTGGCTGCGGCGAGGGCGGCGGCGGTCACGGCCAGGGCCACCGCCACCAGGCCAAAGATGATCACTGCGGTGGGCACCGGGCTGTCGCCACGGTCGCCGGACAGCTCGGCCAACCGCGCACGTAGCGCGACGTGCAGGTAGGTGAACACGGACATCGGGGGCTCCTTCACTCGGGGTCGGCCTAGAGGCGGGCCAGAAACGGGTAGATGGCGAAGCCGAGCAGGACGAAGACCAGCAGCGCACCGGGGATGTCGAGGCGGCTGGTCACCCCCTCGGCGCGGGCCAGGTTGTCGGTGCGGATCTGGTCGCGTAGCGAGTCGGCCCGGCTGCGCAGGGTCTCGTGCACCTGCGCGCCCTCGCTGCCGGAGGACCGCATGATGGCCCCGACGTCGCCCAGCTCCGGAATGCCGATCCGCTCGGCAAGATCCCGCAGCTCGTCCCAGGGCGAGTGCATCTGCATCTGGGCCATCCGCAGGGCCTCGGAGATCCGCTCGAAGACCCAGCCCTCGCAGATGGCGGCGGCCCGCTCCAGCGACTGCACCGGCCCGTGCGCCGCGGAGAGCTGCAACGCGACCAGGTCGAGGTAGGTGCAGACGGCCTGACGGAACTCGTCCCGCGCGGCGTCCGCCTTGGCCAGCACCGAGCGGTGCGCCACCAGGGCGCAGAGCAACGCCAGGCCGAGGCTGCCCAGGACCGGCACGGCCAGCGGCAACGAGACGCCGACGGTGAACAGCGTGACGCTGAGCAGGGCCGGCGCGGACAACCCGATCAGCGCCGACAGCAGCAGCGAGAGCGCGTACTGCTCGGGTGTGCGGTCGAGCAGGGCCAGTTGCCGGTGCGGTGGGCGCAGCCAGCGGGCCAACCCGGTGAGCCAGTCCAGGCGTCGGTCGGCGGGACCGGTGCGGGCGGTCCCCGGCGGCTGGTGCAGCCGGCGCAGCGCCGGGCCGAGCGCGGGCGTCGCCGGCACAAGTTCGCGGACGACCAGGAACACGCCCAGTCCGACACTGGCACCGGCGGCCACCGCGAGCGTGAGCTGCAGGTTCACGCCACCACCTCGCTCGGATCCGGTGCCGGCAGGAAACGGGCCGGTCGGGGTGGTTGGCTCATCGATCGCACCCAGGCCAGCAGGGCCACGAAGGCGGCACCGAGCACCGCCATCACGACCTGCCCGAACGGCGTGTCGTACGGCTGGACGTACTCGCGGTTGAGCAACCCGTACGCGATGGTGGCCAACGTCATCCCGGTGAGGAAGCGGACCGCGAACCGGGGCTGGGTGCGCTTGGCCTCGATCTCGCGCCGGGTCGCGACCTCCGCCGCGGCGGCCGAGGCGATGGAGCCGAGCACGTCGCCGAGGCGCTCGCCCCGGTCGGTCAGGTGCAGGATGAGCGCCGCGACCACCTGGTCGCAGACCGGGTCGCCGATCTCGTCGGCGAAGGCCAGCAGGGCGGAGCGGGCCAGCCAACCGGCCTGGAGCCGGGCGGCGAGCAGGCGTACCTCCTCCTGGATCTCCTCCGGCGCGGTGGTGACCGTACCGATGATCGCCTGCTGGAGCCCCTGCCCGGTGGCGGAGACGTCCTTGAGTCGGCGGGTCCACTCGCCGACCGCCTCGATCCGGGCGATGGCCCGCTGCTCGGCCCGACCGACCGAGAAGAGCCACGGGGTGCCGGGCACCGCCACCGCGACCAGCAGGCCCACCACGGGCAGGCCGGTGAGCAGGAAGGCCAGCGCCCCGGCGACCACCGCGCCGACCAGCAGCGTCTGGTGGGCGCGTCGTTCGCGTGCCGTGGTGCCGGAGCCGTGCCAGAGCCGCCCGAGCCCCGGACCCGCCCCGGGTGCCGGGCCGGGCGGGCGGCGGGTGCCGACGAGCGCGACGACCGCCAGTACCAGGCCGGCCACGCAGGCCGCCCCGGAGACCAGGGCGATCAGCTCGATGTTCGTACGCACCGGGTCACCGCCGGCCGAGTCGGGTCTGCCGGGGTCGACGCCAGGCGCCCTGGCCCGCCTCGATCCAGCGACTCAGCAGCCGGGCGTCGTAGCCCACCCGCAACAGCTGGTCCCGGACCCGCTCCGGCAGATGCCGGGGCACCGCCCGACCGTCCGGGCCGGGACCGAACACCTGCGTGGTGGTGATCCGGCTGCCCTCACCGACGCCGAGCACCTCCTCGACGTGCGAGACGAAACGGTGCTTGCGCCCGCCGATGCCGGTCTCGTCGTCGACGGTGACGTAGACGATCAGATCGAGCGCGTTGCCGGCCATCCGGCGGGCCTGGTCGACGGTCATCTCGCGGCCGTGCGCCAGCGCCAACTCGATGATCCGCTCGCTCACCCCCGCCGGGGTACGCGCGTGGATCGTGCACATCGACCCCCGGCTCGTGGTCATCGCCTGGAGCATCGGCACGATCTCCCGGGACCGCACCTCGCCGACGATGATCCGCAGCACGCCCATCCGCAGCGAGACCGGGATCAGGTCGGCGATGCTCACCTCGCCGGCGGGGCGGCCGTCCGGCCCGCGCTCGCCGTGCCCCTCCCGGGCCTCGAAGCTCATCACCGCCCGGTGCCGTTCGCCCCGTCGGGCGGGGAGCAGCTCGCGGCTCTCCTCCAGCAGCACGTACGGCTCGTCGGGCGGGATCTCGCTCATCAGCGCCCGGATCACGGTGGTCTTGCCGGCGCCGGCCAGCCCGGCGACCATGATGTTCAGCCCGGCCCGCATCGACGCCCGGAGGAAATCCCGCAGCAGCGGGTCGATCATCTCGTCCAGGTCGCCCCGGCTGCCGGCCAGGTCGTCCAGGGTGACGTCGAGGGTGTTGTGCTTGCGGATCACCGCGTACGGGCGGTGGCTGACCAGGAACACCGCCGCCAACCGGCTGCCGTCGGGCAGTTGCAGGTCGAGGGTGGGCTTCGAGGTGGACAGGGAGCGTTCCGTCGCGCCGGCCCGCCGGGCCGCCGCCTGGAGGATCTCCACCAGCTCGTCGTCGCTGTCGGCGATCGGGTCGGCCCAGTCGACCCCGCCACCGTGCCGGGTGATGCGCACCTGGTCGCAGCCGAGGATGTGCACCTCCTCGATGGTCTCGTCGACCAGCAGCGTCTGGAGTCGACCAAGGCCGGCCAGCTCGGCGGTCACCTGGTCGAGCAGCAGCCGTTCCTCACCGGCGGCCATCGGCGTGCCGGCGCGGCGTACCGCGTCGGCGTACTCGGCGACCAGTTCGACCGCGAGCCGGGCCCGCTCGGTGTCCTCCTCGGCGACGGTGAACTCCCGGCCACGCTGCCACCTGGTGAGCCGCTCGCTCAGCTGTCGGCGCAACTCGCGTACCACCTGGAAGTCCACCCGGGGCCGGGGCGGCGCGGGCGGCGGCGCGGAGACCGGGACCGGCACCGGTGGCGGCTGGTGGTGCCAACCGTTGACGGGGGACAGGGGCGGTGCGGTGGAGGTGGCGCCCGGTGGTTGCCGGCGCGGGTCGGACGAGACCGGCTCAAATCGCATCCGGCACCCCCTGGGAGACGGGCCACGCCAACCGGGCCCGCCGCCGTTCCAGCAGCCCGCCGATCGGTACCTCCAGCCCACGGGCCGCGCGCAGCAGCGGCCGGGTGGCCCGCACGGTCCCGCCGAGGGTCAACACCTCGGCGGTACGCGGGTCGTGCGGCAGCCGGGCGATCACCGGCAACTGGAGGGCCTTGCTGACCTCGCTCCGGCTGTGACCGCCGCCGACCAGCAGCAGGCGCAGGGTGCCCGGCGGCACCCGGTGCTCGGCGAAGTCCCGCTCGATGGCCTGGAGCATGGCCCGGGTACCGGAGAGGTCGGGCAGTTGCGCCCGGGTCACCACCAGCACCACCGACGCGGCGCGCAGCAGCGGCCAGGGCGGGCCGAGGACGTGCAGGCGGCCACAGTCGACGATCACGTCGTACGGCGGGTCGCCGCGCTCCAGGCCGGTGAAGAAGTCGGCGAAGCGCTGCCAGAGCGGGGTGACGCTGCCCGCCTGGGCGGGGTCGACCACTCCCGGCAGCAGCAGCCGCTCGCGGCGGGGCGCGTCGAGGTCGACCAGTTGCGACCAGAACGCGGTCTCCAGGTTGCCGTCCCGCAGCTCCCCGACGGCCAGTTCGCCGAGGCCGCGTGGCCCGTCGAGCGTGCCACCGAGGTAGCCGGCGAGGATGGAGCCGCCGGCCGGGTCGCACTCGGCGAGGATCAGTCGCCGGTGCCAGCTCAACGCGCAGGCCAGTGCCGTGGTGGTGACCCCCGGCGAGCCCTTGGCCGAGACCAGCGCGATGATCGCCATGCTCAGGCCGCCTTGGTCAGCACGACCGCGATCCGGTCCTGGGCGGCCAGCGCCACCACGGCCGGCACGTCCCGGACGGCGAGCGCCAGGTAGACGACGACCTCGTCCCGCCCGTCGGTGGAGACGGCGTCGGTGACGGTCGCGGTGAACCGGGTGGCACCGGAGGACGAACCGCCACCGCTGTCGTTGCTCGGGGTGCTGACCAGCAGCACCTGGTCGCCGGGGCGCAGCTTCGGCGCGGGCACCTGGGCCGCGCGCAGCCCGAGGGCGAGTTGCTGCTGCCCGGGGCCGAGCAGCGGGTCGTCGGTGAGCTGGGCCATGGTCAGCAGCGTGCCCGGGGCGAGGGAGACGGCGGCGCGCATTCCGATCACGTCGGCGAGCCGGGAGGCGGGCACCGGTTCGAGCCCCTGACCGCCGGCCACCTGCACCGACACCAGGTCGTCGGCGCTCACCACGCCGCCCACCTCGACCGCCCGGGCCACCGCCAGGTAGCTGCCGGTCGCCCGGACCGAGGTGACCGCGAACGCCGAGCCGAGTCCGCCGAGCGCGATCAGCAGGACGGCGAGGCCGAGCAGGCCGGGCCGGACCCGGCGTTGGCGGACCACCCGGGGAGGGGCGACCGGCGCGTCCACCGGGGAGGTTCCGTTGCGGGTCGCCACGCTCATCGGGTCCAACCTTCCGTTCGCGACTGCGTGGCTCGCGGGACCGGCTCACTCACCGCGCCACCACCTGTAGCTCGTTGATCTGGATGACGACCGGGCCGGTGGTGCGGGTGACACCGCCGATGCTCCCGCTGTCGCTGCGGTTGCTGGTCCACGTCACCGACCAGTGCGTGGTCGCCTGGACCGTGTACGTCCGGGCCTCGGCGTAGCCGTCGTGGTAGCCGCAGTCGGGGGAGCGCCGCCCGGCGTGCGGGCCCCGACGCTCGTACGCGGTGCCGGGGCCGGTGCAGGTGACGGTGTCGCCGTTGCCCATGTCCCAGACCACCCGGTTCACCTCGGCCTGGATCGTCACCCTCAGGCCCCGGTCCTCGGCGGAGGCGCTCAGCGGGCCGAACTGGTTGGGACCCGATTCGGCCCACATCCAGACCGGCAGACCGACCAGCCCGGGCCCGACGGACTTGCGCGGCGCGACCGACGCCCGGGGCGCGAGCAGGGTGATCGAGGCGAACGCCCGGCGGGCCAGTTCCTCCGGGTCCGGCGGCGCGCCGAAGCCCGGCGGCGGCGAGTCCAGCGGTACGAGGCTCTGGTCGCCGAGTGCGCCGCCGTAGCAGGTGCGCAGATACCACTGCCGGCCCGGCGGGGGCTCCGTGGGCGGCGACTCGGCGAGCTTGTAGTAGCAGCCGTCGCCGCTGTTGAACCAGCCCAGCACGTCGTCGTAGCAGGGAATGGTGCGGCCCTGCCACTGGCAGACGCCGCCACCGCCGCCACCGTTGTTGCCGCCGCTGCCGTTGTCGCCGCCGTTGCCGCCGCCACCGGGGGTGCCCGGGTCGTCGTCCCAGACGTTGCAGTTCGGCTGCGCCGGTGGGCATGAGGCTCCGGGGTCGGCCGCGGTCGCCGGAACCGCTCCGCCGGTCGCCAGCAGCACCGCCAGCGCTGCGCCGAGCAGCGCCCGCCGGACGACGGCGGCCGGCCTGCCGCGACCGTCGTGCCGCCCGGTCAGCACGGCTGGTCCTGGTGGGCCGCACCAGCGCTGATCCGCCAGCGGCCGTCGGGATAACGGGTGGCGGTGGCGGTGGCCAGGTGGCGGGAGCCGCGAGTACCGGGGACGACCTTGTCGTCGGCGAGGTAGATCAGCCGGTAGTTGCTGGCGTCGACGCAGTCCTGGATCTCGACCGTGGGCGGTTTGGCGTCGAGATCCATCGAGATGACGGTGGGGCCTTCGGAACGCAACGTGCCGGCGCTGACCGCGCCGTTGTCGCGGGCCTGGCGCAGGCTGAACCGGACCCGGGTCAGCAGCGGATCGGCGAGGTACCGGCTCAGCTCCGGCTCCTGGGGATCGCTGCGCCGGCTCGCCGTACGGGACGCGGTGAGATATCCGGAGTAGGCCGCCAGGGCCGCCTTCTCCGCTGCCGCCTCCTCGGCCGCCCGCTCGGTGCCGGCGGGTCGCTGCCGTTCGGATGCGGTGGTGGTGGACCCGTCCTGGGGGCCGCCGCAGGCGGTGGTCGTGCCGACCGTGGCCACCGCGACCAGGCCGGCCGTCCAGCGGCCCAACTGCCGTGCTCGCACCCTCGTGCCCTCCTCGGTGCCGACCCGACGAGCGCCCTCGCCGGCGTCTCCGGGCGTGCGGCGGCGCGACCGGAAGGGTTGCCTCCGGCCCTGCTCCAAACGCAGCCGCATTTACCGCTGTGGATACCTACAAATGCACTGCCCTGGCTGGTCGTGGGTTGTGGACGTGGGTTGCGTCACATCCAAGGGGCGAGCATAGGCTGACGCTAGCCAATGCAACAGAGGCAATTCATTCGAACACTCTGAGTCATGAAGGGTGGTGGCGTGGCATGGTTACCGGAAGGTTGCGAACGTCGGTCCGCCGGGTGTGGGGGTCGGTCGGGCGCGGACGGCCGGGCGGGCGATTGCGTCGTCCGGTGGGTCGACAACCAGGCGGTCGCAATGGGACGGGAAATGGCAATCGGTCCGATCCGTCCCCGGCAAATCGGCCGCTAATTGGCCGTCAATTGCCTTCGGTGGGAATTCCATCTGATCGTTCCGGGCATTCCGACCGACGCCCGGGCCGCGACCCGGCCGCACCGGCCGGACGTTCGTATCGCCACCCGAACCGACCGGGCACACTACCGTCCGTGACGGGGTGGTCGGCGTGAACCGGCCAGCCGTCCCGCAGGCGCCAGCGGACCGGACCCCCGCGCCGGGCGAACCACCGTCGGCAAGCGTGCGCCGCGCGCCTCGGGCGTGGCCGAGGGCATCGGCGGTGCTCGCGGTCACCCCGTTGCTGAGGTACGCCGTCGCCCGGCACGCCGTACCCCCGGGAACCGACCGCCGGACCGGCTGCGATGCCTGCGGCGCGCCGGTCGGCCCGCACCACCCGTGGCCGGCGCTCGGCCCGACCGCCCGCTGCGGCGGCTGCGGTACGCGGGTCGGTGCCCCGCCGGCCACCGTCGAACTGGCCGCCGTGGCCGCCGTGGTCGCGGTGCTGCTGACCCGCCCGCCCGTGATCGAACTGCTCGCCGCCGGATGGTGGCTGGCCTTCGCGCTGCCGCTGCTCTTCATCGACGTCGCCGTGCACCGGTTGCCCGACCGGCTGACCTGGCCGGCTGCCGCGGGCACCTGGCTGCTGCTCGGGCTGGCCGCACTGACCGGTGCCGGCGTGACACCGTGGCTGCGCGCCACCGCCGCCGGGCTCGGGCTGGCGTGCTTCTTCGCCGCCACCACCCTGCTGCTGGGTGCGCGGGGCTTCGGTATCGGCGACGCCAAGCTGGCGCTGAGCGCGGGGGCACTGCTGGGTTGGTACGGCTGGAGCATGCCCGTACTCGGGCTGCTGCTCGCGCTGACGCTCTCCGGCCTGGTCGCCCTGGGCCTGCTGGTAAGCGGCCGGGCACGCTGGTCGAGTCACCTGCCGTTCGGTCCCTATCTGGTGCTCGGCACCCTCGGTGCCCTGCTGCTGGTGTGGTGAACCGACCCACGGGGAATTGTCAGCCGGCAGGGATCGTCTGACCGCCTGGAGGCGCTGTGCACCCCGACCCCGATCGGTCGTTCCCGGAGACCGACGAGCCGCAGCCCGACGAGTGTTGGCGTATTCGGCGAACCCAGGACGACCTGGACCGGCTCGGCGAGACCGAGTCGGTCTTCGCGTTGAGCAACGGCTGGCTGGGCTGGCGCGGCACGCTCGACGAGGGCGAGCCGGTCGACATGCCCGGCAGCTACCTCAACGGGTTGCACGAACGCCGAGCGCTGACCTACCCCGAGGACGGCTACGCCTTCCCGCAGCTCAGCGACACGGTCATCAGCCCGCCGAACGCCACGCTCGTGCGGCTATGGGTCGGCGACGAGCCGCTCGACCTGCGGACCGGCACGGTGCTCACTCACGAGCAGGTGCTCGACCTGCGGACCGGCGTGGTCGAACGACGCACCGAGTGGATCTCGCCGGCCGGGCACGGGGTGCGGGTACGCAGCACCCGGCTGGTGTCGCTGTCCCGCCGCCGGGTCGCCGCCGTCGACTGGACCGTGGAGCCGTTGGACGGGTCGGTGGAGGTGCGGGTCTGCGCGGACCTGCTGGCCAACGAGCGGGTACCGGAACGCGCCGACGACCCCCGCGCCGCCTCGCTGATCCACGAGCCGCTGAACGCCGAACTGCACCGCGTCGACGGTGTCGACGCGCTGCTGGTGCACCGCACCGAGCACAGCGGGCAGCGGGTCGCGGTCGCCGTGGCGCACCGGCCGGCGGTACCGGAGCACGTCGCGATCGACGCCGACGCCGACGCCGCCCCGGACCGGATCCGGCTCAGCCTCGTCGGAGCGCTACGCCCCGGCGAGCGGGTCCGGCTGACCAAGTTCGCGGCGTACGAGTGGGCGTCCGTCGCCGACGCCGCCGTCGAGGAACTGGCCGCACGGGTGACGGCCGATGCCGACGCCGCACGTACCGAAGGCTTCGACGCTCTGCTCGCCGAGCAGCGGACCACCTTCGACAACGCCTGGCGCACCGCCGACGTGCTGCTCGACGGCGACGAGGAGTTGCAGCTGGCGATCCGGTTCGCGATGTTCCACCTCATCCAGGCGGGGCGGCCGGACGGCGACCGGGCCATCCCCGCCAAGGGGTTGACCGGCAACGGTTACGACGGGCACGTGCTCTGGGACACCGAGGGGTATGTGCTGCCGGTGCTCACCTACATCGCGCCGGAGGTGGCCCGGTCGGCGCTGCGCTGGCGGCACGCGCACCTGCCGGAGGCGTTCGACCGCGCGAAGGAGCTGCGGCTCACCGGCGCGACCTTCCCGTGGCGGACCATCAGCGGCCGCGAGTGCTCCGGCTACTGGCCGGCCGGCACCGCCGGCCTGCACGTCAACGCCGACATCGCCGACGCGGTCCTGCGCTACGTCGCGGCCACCGGCGACGAGGACTTCCGGTCCGGCCCAGGGCTGGACCTGCTGGTGGCCACCGCCCGCTTGTGGCACGGCTTCGGGCACTTCACCGACGACGGCAGCTTCCACATCGTCGGTGTCACGGGCCCGGACGAGTACGCCGCGCTGGTCGACGACAACCTCTTCACCAACCTGATGGCACGGCGGAATCTGCGTGGTGCGGCCGACGCCGCCGAGGCGTACCCGGAGGCGGCCGGCCGGCTGGGCGTGGACCCGACCGAGGTGGCCGGCTGGCGGGCCGCCGCCGAGGCGATGACCGTGCCGTACGACCCCAAGCGCGGGGTGCACCAGCAGGCCGCCGGGTTCACCGACCGGCCGGAGTGGGACTTCGCCAACACCGGTGACGACGACTATCCGCTGTTGCTGCACTTCCCCTACCTGGAGCTGTACCGGCACCAGGTGGTCAAGCAGGCCGACCTGGTGCTGGCCATGCTGCGCTGTCCCGGCGAGTTCACCGCCGAGGAGAAGACCGCCAATTTCGCCTACTACGAGGCGCGGACCGTCCGCGACTCGTCGCTCTCCGCCGCCCCGCAGGGGGTGCTTGCCGCCGAGCTCGGACACCTCGATCTGGCGTACGACCTCTTCGCCGAGTCGGTGCTCCAGGACCTGGAGGATCTCGGCGACAAGACCGGCGACGGGCTGCACCTGGCCTCGTTGGGCGGGGCGTGGCTGGCGCTGGTGCAGGGCTTCGGCGGCCTGCGTGACGACCGGGAGCTGCTGTCGTTCGACCCACGGCTGCCCGACCGGGTCGACCGGCTCGCGTTCAGCCTGCTCTGGCACGGGCACCGGCTGCACGTCACGCTGACCGCCGACGAGGCCCGCTACGAGCTGCCGGACGCCGACGCCGACATCACCATCGAGCTGTGGCACCACGGTGAGCGGCTACGGGTGACCGCCGGCCGGCCGACGGTCCGTCCGATGCCTGCGCTACCCGACCCCGGCCCCGAGCCGCCCTCCCCGCCCGGCCGCCGCCCCGCCCGCCGCTGAGGTCTGCGGACGGGCCGGTCGTCGGGGCCGGGACCGCCGCAGTCCGACGATGATCGACAGGACACGGCGTAGGCTGCGCGGATGCCCGAACTGGAACGGCTCGCCGCCGAGCACGCCGACGCGCTGCTGGCGTTCGAGCGGCAGAACCGTGAGTGGTTCGCGCGCTCAGTGCCGGACCGGGGCGACGACTACTTCGCCGCGTTCGCCGAGCGGCACGCCGCGCTCCTCGCCGAGCAGGCCGTCGGCCGGTGTCACTTCCATCTGCTGGTCGACGACGGGGAGGTGCTGGGCCGGTTCAATCTGGTCGACGTCGCGGGCGGCGAGGCCGAGCTGGGCTACCGGGTGGCGCGGCGGGCCGCCGGGCGCGGGCTCGCCACCGACGGCGTACGGCGGGTGGTCACGCTCGCCCGTGAGGCGTACGGTCTGCGCCGGCTGACCGCCGCCACCACCCTGGACAACGCCGCCTCGCTGGCGGTACTGCGGCGCGTCGGGTTCACGCCCGTCGGCGAGGTGTCACTGGACGGCCGCCCCGGGCTGCGGCACGTGCTCACCCTGGTCGCCGAGGACTGAGCCGCCGGACATCCGCTGCCGCACCGCCTCCAGCTCCTCGAACGCGTACGCCCAGTTGTGGCACTTGAAGCTGCGTAGCCCGTCGATCGGCGACCGGCAGTCGGCGCAGCGTACGCCGGGGATGGCGGCCGGCAGGCCGGTGTTGACGTAGCGGCGGTCGCCCAGGATCACGGTCGCGATCGTCATCGGGTTGTGCACGCCCTTGAGCGCCGAGGAGACGATGTCGTACCAGCTGATCCGGCGCCCACACTTCGGACAGTCCGGCTGGTCACCGCTGACCCACAGGGGCGCGCCGATGGTGCGTGGCGGCATGTTGAGCAGCTTCTCGATCCGCCGCACGTCGGCCTCCGGGGTGGTCCAGCGGTGCCGGCCCGGCAGCGAGGCGGGCGAGTCGTAGACGGCTTGGAACAGAGCGGGTTCGACCTCGACGGTCTCGCGTTCGCTGGTCATCGGCGTCCTTCCCGGACTTCTCGGCGTCCCAACCGTGGTCACCGGCGGGTGACGGGTGCAACCGGATCAACGACACGAGGCGGCGACCGGCCCCGGTCCGGGCGTACCCTCCGGGTGGGAGGGCGACCCGATCCGGGGCCGGCGCGGTCGTCAAGCGGGTGACCCGGCGGTGAGCGGCGGGGTGGGCGTCGCGGGCGGGGTCTCGGTGAGCGCCCGCCTCCGGACGCCGAAGATGATCAGGTAGCCGAGGATCCAGAACTCACCCACGGTGGCGGGGACCACCAGCAGGTCACCGACGACCCCGGCGCCGGGTGCGAGGTATCCGACGAACGTCATGAGTACGTAGCCGACACCACCGGCGACGAGGATCCAGCCGAGGGCCTGGGGCAGCCAACCCGAACGCAGCACGCACCACCCCATCGGGACCAGCCAGAGGCCGAAGAAGATGCCGCCCACCGACCACAGGTTCTCGCTGATCAGGTAGAGCAGCTGGACGGTGTCGCCGGCTCCGCCGGTCCCGCCGGTGGCCACCGCGACGGCCGTACCGAGCATGGCGGCACTGCCGAGGATCACGACGGCGTTGACCAGGCCGAAGGCGGCGATGCTGCCCGCCGCGGTGCTGTCGACGGCGCGGAACAGGCGGTGGAACCAGACGGCGGCGAGCGTCTGGGTGAGGGCGATGAGCAGTTCGAGAGCCACCCCGAGTCGGGCCAGCGACTCGTGGGCCACCAGGTTGGCGAGGGTCGCGTCGGCGTCACCGGCGTCGAAGAGCATCGGGCGGATGGTGAGGAATCCCAGTACGCCGGCGATGCCGAGCCCGAGATAGAACAGTCCGGTCGTACGGGCGGTGCGGATCAGCGGATGCATGGTGACTCCTTCGGTCGCGGCGGTTCGGTGTCGGGCCAGCCTTACGTCGTAAGGCAACCATACGTTGTAAGGTCAAGGAAGATGGAGAGCCGAATGGGAGCGAAGAAACCTCGGGAGCCGCTGAGCCGTGAGCGGGCACTGACCACCGCCATCGCGCTGGTGGACACCGAGGGCATGGCGGCGCTGACGATGCGCCGACTCGCCGCCGAACTCGGTGTCGAGGCGATGTCGCTCTACCATCACCTGCCCGGCAAGGAGGGACTGCTGGCCGGCCTCGTCGACGCCGTCATCGCCGAGATCGCCGCGGCCGCCGACCGGGCCGAGGCCGACGCGGCGGGTGGTGACTGGCGCACCCGGCTGCGTCTGCGTTTCCTCGCCGCCCGCGCGGTCATGCTGCGGCACCCCTGGGCACCCGCGCTGCTCAGCTCCCGACAAACCATCCCGGCCGGCGTGTACGGCTACTACGAGGGCACCCTCGCGATCCTGATCGACGGCGGTTTCTCGTACCGGATCGCCCACCGGGCGTTGCACGCCTTCGGCAGCCTGGCGCTCGGATTCGCCCAGGAGGTCTTCCGGCCCGCCCCGGACGAGGAGATCGACGCCGACGCCGCAGCGGCGGAGCTGGCCGCGCTGGCCGAGCAACTGCCCCACCTGGGGGCGATGGTCGCGGCCGAGATGCACGACGCCGCCGATCCCACTCTCGGCTGGTGCGACAGCCAGACCGAGTTCGAGTTCACCCTCGACCTGCTCTTCGACGGCCTGGAAAAGGCACGGGCCTGACGCGTCCCGGCGTCGCGTGTCCAGGCGTCGCAGGCATGTGACGAAAGGGCAGCTCAAGGCGCTGAGACCGGTATGAGACTACTGCGCCGCACCCTCGCCGCGATCGTCGTGTCGACGTTCGCGTTGATCGCCACGGCCACACCCGCGGCCGCCATCACCGGCGGCGAACCCGACGGTGACCGCCACCCCAACGTCGGCCTGATCCTTTTCTACGACGAGACCGGCCGCTACCGCTGCTCGGCGACGCTGATCTCGCCGACCATTCTCCTCACGGCCGCGCACTGCACCCTCGGCACGCTCGGCAAGACCCTGGTCACCTTCGACTCGGTCATCGCCGAAGCGCCGCCGAACCCGCTTCCGGTGGCCGCCGACCCGAGCGTCGGCTACACGGCCGAGGAGCTGGCGGCGGCCGGTCACCTCGCCGGCACGGCGCTCACCCACCCGCAGTACTCGGACTTCACCGACCTGGACAACTGGAACGACGTCGGCGTCGTGGTGCTGGACGAGCCGGTCACCGGGATCGCCCCGGCGACGGTGGCGCCCGCCAACTACCTCGACCAGTTCGCCCAGCCCAGGCTCAACAAGACCGTCTTCGACCTGGTCGGGTACGGCACCGAGGTCCGTAAGCCGGAGTCGGGTGCGCAGAAGCCGCAGCCGATGAGCTACCCCCTGCTGCGTCGCTACACGACCTCCCCCGGACAGAAGCTCACCCCGCAGGTACTGCAATTGAACGGCAACCCGAACGACGTCCGTGCCGGTGGCGGCACCTGCTTCGGTGACTCGGGCGGCCCGACCTTCCTGAACGGGCACCTGGTGGCGGTCACCAGCTACGGCTACACCAGCAACTGCCGCTACCTGGGCGGCTACCAGCGGGTCGACATCCCCGTGGTGCAGGACTGGCTCGCCACCATCGGGTGACGCGCCGGCCCCGCTGGCGGGTGCCACTCGGCCGGCACCCGCCAGCGGGGCGTTTCCCACGGCGCGACCGGCACCGATCCGCCGCGCCTCCTGGCCGGCGACGCCATCGAGATCGGTCCCGAGGTCGCGCCGCCGTCGCCGCCTTCGGAGCGGAGGGCCCGGCTGCTACCCGCACATCGGTCAACCCGACTGGCCGTAACCTGGGGCCATGACCCTTACAGCCAAGCTCATCGCTGCGGCGGCGGGTGCCCTCGCGGGCGCGGCGGTCGTCAAGGAGCTGAAGAAGCCGTCGGAGCGGCGCACGTGGCACGGCGACGTGACCGGCGTGCCCTACGACTTCCGCCCGCCCACCGTCCAAAAGCTGCGTAGGACGGCCTGGGATCCGGACGACCCCCGGGTTCTTGTGCCGCACGCCTTCGGAGTCGGCTGGAGCCTCAACTTCGCCCGGCTCGCCGAACTGGTCCAACAGGTGGGTCGCCGGGAGGACGGATGGTCGAGCGGGAGACGCTGACGGGCGGGGGGCGTCAACGAGGTCGTCCGGATCGGTGACACGGTCCGCCGCCCCACCGGCCCTGGTCGATCCGCGTCCACGAACTGCTGCGGCACCTGGCCACGCAGGGCTTCGCGGCAGCCCCTCGGGTACGCGACACCAGTGAGCCCGGGTTCGAGATCCTCGACTTCCTGCCCGGCGAGGTGTCGAATTATCCGCCCACCGCCCCGGCGCGCTCGGCCGAGGCGCTGGAGAGCGCGGCTTCGCTGCTCGGGCGGTAGCTGTGTGCACCGTCTCCTGCGCCGGCACTCGTCCGGCCGGGAGGGCGCTCCTACCGTCAGATGATGCGTGACATCGACGACGTGGCGGACGCGTTCCGCACCGCGCGCGGATTCGACAGCTCGCCGCTGTACCGCCGGCTGCTCACCGTCGTCGCGGAAGACGAGGCGTTGCTCGGCCTGGCCGCGTTCACCCGTCACGGGCAGCAACCCACGTTCGCGCTCTTCGGCGCCGTCCACCACCTGCTGCTGGCCGGCGTACCCGACCCGCTGGCGGAGTACTACCCCTCGGTCGTCGGCGACCGCGCCCGCCCGGTCGACGCCGGGACCGGTGCCGCCTTCACCCGCTTCTGTCTGGCGCACGCCCGTGAGATCACGTCGATCCTCGGTTCGCGCCTGGTACAGACCAATCACGTGCAGCGAGCGGTGGTGCTCCGACTCGGCCTGGCGCTACTGCGCCGCGCGACATCGGCACCGGTCTGCGTCGTCGAGGTGGGTTGCAGCGCGGGGCTGAACCTCCGTGCCGACCGCTACGCCTACAGCGCTGGTGGTACGACCTTCGGCGACCGCAGCTCGAAGGTCCACATCGACGTCCAGGTGCCGGACGCTGGCCTGCTGCCCGACCTAAATCACCTGCCGGAGATCGCCGAAGCGGTCGGGATCGACCTGGCGCCACCCGACCTCACCGACCCCGACGACCGGGCATGGTTGCGCGCGCTCGTGTGGCCGGAGAATTCGCACCAGGCCGAACAGTTGCGGGCGGCCATCGCCGTGGTGGCCGCCGATCCGCCGCGCATCCTGGCCGGCGACGTCATCGAGGTAGGCCCCGAGGTCGCGGCCGTGCTTCCGCCGGGGCTGCCCCGACTCGTCGTGCACACCGCGACCCGGATCCACGTACCCGCCGACCGACGTCCCGCCTTCGACGCCGCCGTCGCCGCCTTCGGAGCGGACGGCCCGCTGCTGCACCTCGCCCTGGAGGACGAGCAGCTCGTCGCGCCCTCGGGCCGGCCCGGCTGTGGCCTCACCGCCACCGACGCGACCGGCAGCCGGACCATCGCCGTCGCCGACGGCCACCTTGGCTGGCTGGAGCTACTTCCCGCACTGGACGACCTGCACCTGACCGCCGGCTAGCGGCGCCAAGCCGGATTCCTGGGCGGCGCATCGCGCCGGGGCCGGGCGGGAACCAGTGCGGCTCCGCCCGCCTCGGCGTCCGACGTGAACTTGATGGTGAAGGTGCCGGTCGTCTGTCGGCAGCGGAAGCGGTCCACGGACAGGCCCTGCTCACCGACCGGCTGTGCGTTGCGGTGCGGTGTCCGGACTTCTGTCGTAGCCGCCTGAGAGGGTCCATACATGGAGATGGCATGGCAGCTGGTGATCGACTGCGCCGATCCTCGCCGACTGGTCCCCTTCTGGGCGGAAGCGTTGGGATACGTGCCTGAGGCGCCACCGGGCGGCCACGAGACGTGGCGCGACTACTGGTTCGACATGGGCGTGCCCGAGGACGAGTTGCCACCGGGTGCCGGGGACGTGCCGGAGTCTATCGTCGATCCCGCTGGACGCGGTCCGCGGATCTGGTTCCAGCAGGTGCCGGAGCCGAAGGCCGGCAAGAACCGCCTGCATCTCGACTTGAAGGTCGGCGGCGGGCGCGACGTGCCGCTGGCGCTTCGCACCCAGCGGGTCAACGCGACAGTCGAGCGGTTGACGAGGGCCGGGGCCGACGTGCTTCGCGTCAAGGATGAGCCGGACATGGCGTTCTACGCGGTGGTGTTGCAGGATCCGGAGGGCAACGAGTTCTGCGTCGTATAGTGCCTGGCCCACCGAAAGCGTGCGTCGTACGGTCATGGTCCGGTCCCGGCCAGTGGTCGGACGTGGATGCGGCGGGGGTGGGTGGATGGTCGAGCGGGAGACGCTGACGGGCGGGGGCGTCAACGAGGTCGTCCGGATCGGTGACACGGTCCGCCGCCCCACCGGTCCCTGGTCGATCCGCGTCCACGAACTGCTGCGGCACCTGGCCGCGCAGGGCTTCGCGGCGACGCCACGGGTACGCGACACCAGTGAGCCGGGCTTCGAGATCCTCGACTTCCTGCCCGGCGAGGTGTCGAACTATCCGCCCACCGCAGCGGCGCGCTCGGCCGAGGCGCTGGAGAGCGCGGCTGCGCTGCTCAGGGCGTACCACGACGCGACGGTCGAGTACGCCCGGCGGGCGCCACGCGCCGGTTGGCAGGTCGCGCCGACCGAGCCCGTCGAGGTCATCTGCCACGGCGACTACGCACCGCACAACTGCGTGCTCGACGGTGACCGGGTCGTCGGCATCATCGACTTCGACCACGCCCAACCCGGCCCCCGGATCTGGGATGTCGCCTACGCGGCGTACCGGTGGGTGCCGATGACCGCGCCGGGAAACGCCGACGGTTTCGGCAGCACCGAGGAGCAGGCCGCGCGGTTGCGGACGTTCTGCGACCGCTACGGGCTGGACGACCGGGCACGGGCGGCGTTGGTCGACGTCACCGTCGCGCGGCTGCACGCGCTGGTCGACTTCATGCACGCCCAGGCGGCCGCCGGCAGCGCCGCCTTCGCCGGCCACCTCGCCGACGGACACCACATCCAGTACCTCAACGACGCTGCGTACATCCTCGCCCGGCGGGCGGTCTTCGAACGTGGCCTCAGCGTGGCGTCATCGGGCCGCTGACCGGCCGGGCTCCGACCGCGAGCGGCACGCCCGGCTGCGCTCGGCTCAGACGATGAGCGTACGCAGGATGCGGGCCAGCTCGGCCCGGTCGGCGGCATCGAGATGGCCGAAGAAGCGGTCCGCCTCGTCCCGGCGGGCCGTCCGGATGGCGGCGCTGACCTGGCGGCCCTCCTCGGTGAGCGCGACCAGGGTGGCCCGCCGGTCGGCCGGGTCGGGTCGGCGGCTGACCAGCCCACGGGCCTGAAGGTCGTCGACGACCTCGGTGGCCGAGCGGGGTGCGATGCGCAGGTGCTCGGCCAGCGTGCCCGGGCGTACCTCGCCGTGCCTCGCCAGCACCCCGAGCGCCCGGGACTGGCTCGGGGTGACGTCCCATGGCGCGAGCGACTCCCGGATCTGCCGCCGCAGTCGGGACTCCACCGCCCAGAACGTCTCCGCCAGGCTCTCGTCGCCAGCGCCGTCGGCGATGTGTTCGGTCACGGGAATACCGTACCAGTCAGTGCGGTTGTTACCTCATGATGAGGTAACCTCAGCATGTCTCCGATCCCCGACCGAAAGGCAGTGCCACTTGGAACCCATCCCGTTGGGCCGCGAGCGCGGCCACCGCACCCTCACCGCCGAAGAGAAGACGCAGGCCCGCCAGGTGTCGCTGCGCCGCATCGGTCGCCTCTTCACGCCCCACCGGCCCGCCCTGGCCGCCGTCACCGCGATCATCGTGGTCTCCTCGGTCATCGCGATGGCCAACCCGTTCCTGCTGCGCACGGTGATCGACCGTGCCCTGCCGCAGGGCGACGTGACCCTGCTGGTCTGGCTGGTCCTCGGCATGGTCGCCGTGGCCGCCGTGACCGCCGCCCTCGGCGTCGTGCAGACCTGGATCTCCACCCAGGTCGGGCAGCGGGTCATGCACCGGCTGCGTACCGACGTCTTCCGCCATCTCCAGCGGCAGTCACTCGGCTTCTTCACCCGTACCCGCACCGGCGAGGTGCAGTCCCGCATCACCAACGACATCGGTGGCATGCAGACGGTGGTCACCTCCACCGCCACCGCCGTCGCGTCCAACCTCACCACCGTGGTCGCGACCGCGGTCGCCATGCTGGCCCTCTCCTGGCAACTCTCGCTGGTCTCGTTGGTCGTGCTGCCGCCGGCGATCTGGCTGACCCGCCGCGTCGCCCGGATGCGGCGCGAGATCACCGCCCAACGCCAGCGCGAACTCGCCGACCTCAACGTCACCGTCGAGGAGGGGCTGTCGATCAGTGGCGTGCAGCTCGCCAAGACGCTGGGCACCGGACCGGCACTGGTCGACCGGTTCACCGCCTCGTCGGCCCGGCTGGTCGACCTGGAGCTGCGCAGCGAACTGGCCGGCCGCTGGCGGATGGCCTCGATGAGCATCATCTTCGCCGCCGTACCGGCGGTCATCTACCTCGCCGCCGGCCTGCCCGGCACCGCCGGCACGCTGAGCATCGGCACCCTGGTCGCGTTCACCGCCCTCCAGAGTGGCCTGTTCCGGCCGCTGATGGGGCTGCTCAACGTGGGTGTCTCACTCGCCGCGTCGCTGGCGCTGTTCGCCCGGATCTTCGAATACCTCGATCTGCCGGTCGACGTGGCCGACCCCGCCGAACCGGTCCGGCTCGACCCCGCCCGGGTACGCGGACACCTGCGCCTGGACGACGTGACCTTCACCTACCCGGGCAACGACACCGCCGCGCTCGCCGGGATCACCCTCGACGTGCCCGCCGGCACCAGCCTCGCTCTGGTCGGCGAGACCGGCTCCGGCAAGAGCACCCTCGCCGGGCTGGTCAGCCGGCTGTACGACCCGACCGCGGGCCGCGTCACCATCGACGGCGTCGACCTGCGGGACCTGCGCCTGGCCGACCTGGCCACGATCGTCGGCGTGGTCAGCCAGGAGACGTACCTGCTGCACACCACCGTCCGGGAGAACCTCCGCTACGCCCGCCCGGACGCGACCGACGCGGAGATCGAGGACGCCGCCCGCGCCGCGCAGATCCACGACCTGATCGCCGGGCTCCCCGACGGGTACGACACCATGGTCGGCTCGCGCGGCCACCGGTTCTCCGGCGGCGAGAAGCAGCGGCTGGCCATCGCGCGTACGCTGCTGCGCGACCCGCGCATCCTGGTCCTCGACGAGGCCACCAGCGCGCTGGACACCGAGACCGAACGGGCCGTGCAGCGGGCGTTCGACGTGCTCGCCGAGGGGCGTACCACGGTCACCATCGCGCACCGGCTCTCCACCGTCCGCGACGCGGACCAGATCGCGGTGCTCGACCACGGCCGGGTCGTCGAGGCCGGCGACCACCACAGCCTGCTGGACCGCAACGGCCGCTACGCCAACCTGGCCGGCTGAGCGCCGCTCAACACCGACGCCGGCTCAGTGGCCGGACGGGCGTGGGCGTAGGCCGTCGAGGGCGGTGGTGACGACGCGGTCGGTGTACTCGACGGTGAGCGGCCCCGCACGGTGCAGCCACCGGTTGAGCACCGGTCCCCAGATCATCTCCACGGCCACGTCGAGGTCGAGATCCTCGGCGAGCTGCCCGGCCCGTTGTGCGCTGCGCAGCCGTTGCCGCTTGGCCTCCTTCAATGGCCCGTCGAGCCGTTCGGCGTAGGCGGCCGCCAGCTCGGGGTCGTGCGCGATCTCGGTGGCCAGCGCGCGCATCGGCTGGTCGTACCGGGGATCGTTCAACTCGTCGACCGTGGCGCGCAGCACCGCCGTCAGGTCGGCGGCCAGGTCGCCGGTGTCGGGCAGCGCCGGGGGCGCACCCTCCGCACCCTCACTGAGCATGAGGAAGGCGTCGAAGATGACCGCCCCCTTGGACGGCCACCAGCGGTAGATGGTCTGCTTGCCGACGCCGGCACGCGCGGCGATGCCCTCGATGCTGAGCTTGGCGTACCCGACCTCCTGGAGCAGATCGAACGCCGCGGTGAGGATCGCCCGTCGCGAGGCCTCGTTTCGGCGTGCCGTGCTGGGCGTCGCGCCGCGCTGTGCCGTCATACGCCCAGCCTACCAAGGTGAGACGGACCGTCTCGTCTTGACGGGTGAGTGGAGGAGGTCTAGCCTCTGGATCGAAGCGAGACGGACCGTTCCGTCTCGCAGCTATTGAGGGGTCATACATGCGTAGCTCCGCCAGCACCACTCCGCGTACCTGGTTCATCACCGGCGCCAGCCGTGGCCTGGGCCGGGCGTTCGTTGTCGCGGCGCTCGAACGTGGCGACCAGGTGGTCGCGGCCGCGCGGACCGTCACCCGGGACGACTTCGATGAGCGGTACGGCGACCGGCTGCTCGCCCTACCGCTCGACGTCACCGACCGGGCGGCGGTCCTCGCCGCCGTGAGCACCGCGGTCGAGCACTTCGGCCACCTCGACATCGTCGTCAACAACGCCGGCACCATGTCCATGGGAATGATCGAAGAGTTCACCGAGGCTGAGGCGCGCCGCCAGTTCGAGGTCAACGTCTTCGGGGCGCTCTGGGTCAGCCAGGCCGTGCTGCCGCACCTGCGCGCCCGACGCGCCGGCCACATCGTGCAGATCTCCAGCATCGCCGCACTCGGCGGCTTCCCGAGCACCGGCATGTACAGCGCCAGCAAGTTCGCTCTCGAAGGCATGAGCGAGGCCCTGGCGATGGAGGCGGCGGCCTTCGGCGTCAAGGTCAGCATCGTGCAGCCCGGCGGCTACTGGACCGACCTGTACACCAGCATGACCTCCACCAGTCCCATCGACGCCTACGGGCCGTTGCGCGCCGAACTGGAGCGACAGTGGGCGGAAGGCTCGATCGACAGTGAGCCCCGGCTGGCCGCCGAGGCGCTGCTCAAACTGGTCGACAGCGACGACCCGCCGCTGCGGCTCCTGCTCGGGAGCATGGTCTACGACCTCGCGTTCGACATCTCGCGCCGGCGGATGGAGACCTGGGCGGGCTGGGAGCAGGTCAGCCGGGCCGCCGAGCATGCCGTCCCGGCCCCCGGCGGGGCGCACTGATGGCCCACACGTAGCGGCGATGCGAACGCCAACGGTCGGAAAGGTGATTCAGGAGCCGGTCTCCTGGTATCGGCGGAGCGCGGCTTCGGCGAGCTGGGTGAGGTGTCTGTCGCCGCCGGGTTTGTTGCCCTGCTCCTGAACGACCACCAAAGTGGTTCCGATCCGGACAAGTATGCTGCCGCATTCCAGCGTCCCAGAACCGGACGTCCTACGGCAGCCGAGGCGAATGCTGTCGTCGCCGAGCCGCGGCCCTGGCGTCATGCCAAAGCGGTACCTGTCGCCGGCACCAGGGCCGGACGACACGACGACGGTGGGGCAACGGCGGATGATGGTTCGCAGGTCGGCCAGGGCTTGTTGCGCACCGTCACCAGCGTAGGTCCTGATGACTTCGTTCCCCACCCAGAGGCCGTCGGGGCCCGCGTCATAGCTGACCGTTGCGGCGGCCATCGCTGACGGAGTCACGGTCAGCTGTGTGGCCGACAGCAGCGGGATCATGCTGTCCGAGCAGGACGTGTCGACGCGTGGGCGTTGCTGTCCGGCCTCCGGCGGCATGACGGTCGCGATGTCCACAGTGAAGCCGGACGGCACCGAGTCCGTGGACAGCAGGCGGGCGGACAGCGTGGCCGAGTAGCCGGGCCCACCGGTCGCCGGCACCTCCGGGGAAACCGGCTCCGCGGGCGTGGCCGAGCTCGTCGCCTGGGTTGTGGAGGGTTTCGTTTCGCCCGCTGACCGATCGGCTGTACGGGCCGTCGAAGAACCGCACCCTGTCACCATGAGTACGGTCGCCGCCGCAACCGACCTACGCAGCCCCATCCAGTTCACCGGGCAGACCCCACCTCTCGCTACGAAACACGTCAGGCTACTAACGCTCGGCGCTTCCGTCGGTCCTCCTGGCTAGCGACCGCAAGGCCGCCGCGTTCGCCGAATTCTTCCGGGTCCTGCGGCCGGGCGGACGACTCTCCATCTTCGAGTCCATCAACCGCTTTCCCCTACAGCACCGCCCCAACGAGCTGTTCGGCCGGTACGGCTCGCCGGTGACGACTTGCTCGCCAAAGTTCGCGACGTGTAGCGGGCCGGCACCGAGGAAGCCGTGCGGCCGATGGTCGACTTCGACGAACGCGACCTCATCGGCTGGGCGGTGGCTGCGGGCTTCGGGGCCGTGGAGCTGGACTACCGCGCCCAACTCGACGTGCCGGCCGAGCCGATCGCCGACTGGCAGGCGCTCAAGCACGTCGCGCCCAACCCTCTGGCACCCACATACGGCGAGGCGATCGCTGCCGCGCTGACGGACCTACGGACTCGGTCGGACGGCCGACGCTCCCGCTTCCAGCCGGTCCGCTATCGGTCGCCGTAGTGGTATCGGCAGGCGACGATCTCGACGTCGTCCTTGGTGATCCGGTAGACGAGCCGGTGTTCGCGATCGATTCGGCGGGACCAGAAGCCGGACAACTCTCCCCGCAAGGGCTCCGGCTTGCCGATGCCCTCGTACCCGTTGCGCATCACGTCCGCGATCAGGTCGTTGATGCGCTTGACCAGCTTGCGATCGGTGTGGCTGAGGTACTGGCTCCATGCTGTCGCGGTGAAGACCAGCCTCACGCAGCGTCCCGCCCGGCGTCCGGGTCGATCAGCTCCCGCTCGGCCGTGTCGCCCTGCTCAAGCTCCGCGATCGATCGGCGAAGGGCAGCGGCGTTGCTCGGGCTGCGCAGGAGGTATTCGGTTTCCTTCATCGACTCGTACTCGGCGAGCGACACGATCACCACCGGCTCGTGGCCAGACCGGGTCACCACCACTTCCTCGGCGTCGTCGATGACGCTGTCGAGTTCGGCGGCCAGGTTCTGGCGTAGCTGGGTGAAGTTCACGGTCCGCATGACCACCTCCAGGGCAAGTACAGAAAACTGTACCTCAGAGTCTCTGCCTTGCTCCTGGTTGATGCCGTACTTCGCTGCTGTACGAGCCGTGCTGACAAGGACAGCGACCCCATAAAGGGCCGCTGAGCTGCAAGAGAGTGGGCCGCCAGGGACTCGAACCCTGAACCTATGGATTAAAAGTCCACAGCTCTGCCATTGAGCTAGCGGCCCGCGCGCTCAGGTTACCGGACACCGGCGGGAGCGGCCTCGCGGCTTCCGGGGGTCGGCGTCGATGCCTGGGCGGCGGGTCCGGGCAGGGGTGGACGTCGGCTGGCAGGATCGGTCGGGTCCGATGCCGTCTGGAGGTTCGCATGCCGGAATCCGTCCTCGTCGCCGTCCTGGCCGGGGCGACGCTGACCACCGGGCTGGTGGCGGGGCTGTTCTTCGCGTACGCCTGCTCGGTGATGCCGGGTCTGGCCGCGACCGACGCTCGGACGCTGATCGGCACGATGCAGTCGATCAATCGGAAGATCATCAACGGCTGGTTCCTGTCGGCGTTTCTCGGTGGGCCGCTGCTCGTGGTGGTGGCCGTCGTCGGGCATTTTGGCACCGGCGGCGCGGTGCTCGGCTGGCTCCTCGCGGCGCTGGTCGGTCATTTGATCATGCTCGGGGTTACGGGGCGGTGCAACGTGCCGCTCAACAACCGGTTGGAGGCCGCCGGGCCGGTCGACGGGATCACCGACCTGTCGGCGGTACGGGGGTGGTTCGAGGTGCCCTGGGTGCGCTGGAACATGGTCCGGACGGTCAGCTCGGTCACCGCCTTCGCCTGCCTGATCGGTGCGCTGCTCGCCCGGTGAGGAGGGCCTGGCCGCCGCGCTTGGAAAGCGGCTGACCGGGTACGGACCGGGCATGCGGATCGTGGTCGTGGGAGCGAGCGGGAACGTCGGTTCGGCGCTGCTGCGCCGGTTGCGGCGCGAGCGCGACGTGGAGATCGTCGGGGTGGCGCGACGGTTGCCGCCGGAGGGGGCGGGTGAGCCGTACGACGCGGTGCGGTGGCACTCCTGCGACATCGGCCTGGCGGGCGCGGCGGACGAGCTTGCCGGCATCTTCGCCGGTGCCGACGTGGTGGTGCACCTGGCCTGGCAGATCCAGCCCAGCCACGACCAGCACGTGTTGCGCCGGACCAACGTCGGGGGCAGTCGGGCGGTGATCGACGCGGTGCTGCGGGCCGGGGTGCCGGCGTTGGTGTACGCCTCGTCGGTCGGTACCTACGCGCCCGGTCCGAAGGACTCGCCGATCAGCGAGCGCTGGCCGGCCACCGGGGTGCCCGGGTCGTCGTACAGCCGGGACAAGGCGACGGTGGAGGAGATGCTCGACGGCATCGAGCGGAGCCATCCGGAGTTGCGACTGGTGCGGATGCGACCCGGGTTGATCTTCCAGCGGGAGGCCGGCACCGAGATCAGCCGCTACTTCCTCGGCCCGCTGGCGCCGGTGCGGCTGCTGCGGTTCGGTCGGCTGCCGCTGGTGCCGACGAACCGGCGGCTACGGATGCAGGTGGTGCACGCCGACGATGTGGCTGACGCGTACGCCCGGGCGATCATGGGTGACGCCCGCGGCGCCTTCAACGTCGCCGCGGACCCGGTGCTGACTCCCGAGCTGGTGGCCCGGCACTTCCATGGCTGGACGGTGCCGGTGGCCGCCCCGGTGCTGCGGGCGGCGGCGGCGCTGACCTGGCGGGCCCGGCTGCAACCGGTCGACGCCGGCTGGGTGGAGCTGGCGCTCAACGCGCCGCTGATGTCCAGCGAACGGGCCGAGACCGAGCTGCGTTGGCGTCCGAGCGTCGACGCGGTCAGCGCGCTGCGGGAACTCTTCATCGGCATGGCCGAGCGCGCCGGTACCATCAGCCCGCCACTGTCCATCGCACCCACCTTCCCGGCCGGCGAGGGCAACCCCTACTGACCCCCACCCTTGTTGACCAAGAGGTCTCGGTCGGGAAACCGCCCCCGACGATGACGCAAACTTCTTGATCAACCAGGACAGGGTGCGCAACAGGGTCAGCGGATGGTGGAGGCGGTGAAGGTGGGCTTGCCGGAGCCCTGGAAGAAGATGCCGGGGTGGGTCTGGAAGCCGTGGCTGGGGTTGCGGCGCAGGGTCGAGTTCTCGATGCGCAGGGTGCCGGTGCGGTTGTTGCTGACGAAGAAGATCGCGCCACCGCCCTCCTTCGCGTCGTTGCCCTCGATGGTCGTGCCGGCGATGCGTACCGAGAACTCGTTGCCGTCGCAGTAGATCGCCCCGCCGCTGCCGCCGCCAGGCGTGCCGGAACGGGCCGGGTTGGCGCCCTCGCCGACCGCCGCGTTGTCGCGCAGCACGCTGTTGAGCACCACCCACGAGACGCCGATGCTGCTCAGCGCGCCGCCGTTCGCGCAGGAGCCGCCGGTGAAGGTGCTGTTGACGACGTACACCGGCTGGTCGTCGTGCTGGTCGAGGACCCGGATCGCGGCCCCGCCCAGGTCCGGGCCGGTACGGTCGCAGCGGTTGCCGACGAAGCGCGAGTTGACCACCTTGAACCGGCCGCCCCGCACGAAGATCGCGCCACCGCCGCCGCCCTCGGTGCGCTGGCCGGTGGCGTCGCCGTCGGCGAAGGTCAGGTTCTGCACGGTCAGCTGGGGGTGATCCTGGTTGTCGCAGTGCGAGGTGGTCCAGCCCTGCAGGGCGTCGCAGGTGTTCATGTAGAGGATGCGCCGCTTGCCCTGCCCGCTGAGGGTGACCTTGCCGCCGCCGTCGAGCACCACCTTCGGTCCGTTGGCGTTGCGCACCTTGGCGGTCGCGGTCATCCGGATGGTCACCGGGTCGGGCCCGCAGTCGAAGGTGATGATTCCGCCGGCCGCGACGGCCCGGACGACGGCGGCGGAGGTGCAGCTGGCGGCGGTGCCGTTGCCGACGGTACGGGTCGGCTTCGACGTGTCGACCGCCCGCGCCGCCGCCGGTACGGCGACCTGGCCGGTCGGGTTGCCGGCGTCGGGTACGCCCTGGGAGGTGCCGGGCCGGGTGGAGCTGCCATCGCCCTCGGGGCTGCTGCCCAGGCCGGTGCGGGCCGGGGCGGTGGCCTGCCCGTCCGGTCCCTGCTCGACCCCACCCGGCGGTGCGGAGGCCGCCGGGTCTCCGGCCGGTTCCGAGGCGGCCGGATCGGTACCGCTGTAGGGTGCCTGGCCGCTACGCGGGTCGGCGCGCGGCACCGACGGACTGCACGCGGTCAGGACGGCGACGGCGACGCCGGCTGCGACCACGGCGGTGAGGGATCTGAGGCGCACCCCGTGATGCTAGGTCCTCTGTCAAAGATCCCAACCTGCCGTGGGCGGCGAATCTTGGGATCAGGCGATCGGTATGTGGTGCAGGTGCCGTCGGCGGCGCAGTCGGACCCCGAAGACACCCGCCACCGTCACGATCAGCAGCACGGTGACCACCAGCCCGTGCAGGATGCCCCGGGTGAGGTAGCCGTCGTCGGTGTGGTCCACCGCCCAGGTGCCGATCTCCCGGCTGGACCAGAACGGGGTCAGCTTCGCGCCCGCGTCGGCCGGATCGAGCAGCATCTGCATCGCCACCACGGTGAGCAGCAGCAGGGTGCCCTCCAGTTCGCGGGGGAGCAGGGCACCGATCAGCATGCCGAACGGCGCGGCCACGGCCACACAGCAGAGCATCGCCACGGCGATCCCGCCGTACCGCAGATTGTTCGCGTCCACGACGGTGAGCAGGAAGAACGGCACCGCGATGGCCAGCCCCAGCGCCCACAGGCCGAGCATCCGTCCGACGTAGAGGTGGTACGGCCGGTAGCCGGCCAGCCGGAGGCGGGGCTCCAGTTCGCGGGCCGCGCTGGTGGCGAAGAGCGCCGCGGTGCTGACCGCCCAGCTGATGCCGAGCAGCAGCGCGCGTACCGACTGCCCGACGTAGGAGTCGCGCCGGATCAGCCAGAAGGTCAACGGCATCAACAGCAGCAGCAGGAGTACGCCCCGACGGCGCGCCAGCTCCCGCAGCGTCATCTCGGCGACGGTGACCAGCCGGTTCACGATCGGCCTCCCTGATGGGCGGGGGTCAGGTCGAGCACCATGTCGACCCGGTCGAGCTGGTTGAGCAGGTGGGTCACCACGACAATGGCCCGGCCCTCGTCGCGCAGCCGGGTCAACTGGTCCCACAGGTTGACGTAGCTGCCCTGGTCGAAGCCCTGGTACGGCTCGTCGAGCAGCAGCACGTCCGGCTCGGTCAGGGTGGACATGGTGAGGTTCAGCTTCTGCCGCGTGCCGCCGGAGAGGTGCCGGGCGAGTACGCCGTTCTCGGCGTCCCAGCCGAGGTGTCGGGCCGCCGCGCGGCCAGCCTGCCGGGCCGGTCCCCGTGTCAGCCCCTGACCGGCACCCACCAGCACGAAGTGCTCGTCGGGCAGCAGGAAGTCGGCCGTGCCGCCCTGCTGCGGACAGTAGCCGAGCCGACCCGAGACGGTCACCTCACCGGCGTCCGGTGAGACCAGGCCGGCGCAGATCCGCAGGAAGGTGCTCTTGCCACAGCCGTTCGCGCCGACCACTGCGGCGATCTGTCCGGCCCGTACGGTCAGCGACGCGTCACGCAGCACGACGCGCCGGCCGTACCGCTTGGTGATGCCCGCGGCGTGCAGCCGGACGGGGCCGGGACGCGGGCCGGGCGCGATGCCTACGCTCTCCACGATCGCGGCGGCGTACGCCTGCGGCGAGCCGAAGACCAGCCACGGATCGCCGCCGCCCTCGCGCAGGTGGGTGGCCGCCTCGGCGACGACGTGTCGGGCGGTGTCGACGCCCACCCGGCGCTGGTGCAGCTCGGCCGCGAACGCCCGCAGCCAGTCGTCGACATTCACCCGTCGACCCCCTTCGTGACGATGCCGGTCACCGGGGCCACGAACGCCAACCAGGCGTTGCCGCCGTGCTGCAGCGCCGCTCGCCCCTCGTCGGTGAGTTGGTAGTACTTGCGGGCCGGACCGGAGCCGCCCTCCCGCCACCGCGCGGTGACCAGCCCGGTGCGTTGCAGCCGCAGCAGCACCGGGTAGAGCGTGCCGCCCTGGATCGGCCCGACGCCCGCGGCGTCGAGCGACTGGGCGAGCTGGTAGCCGTAGGACTCGCCGTCGCGCAGCAGGGCGAGGACGCAGAGGTCGAGCACCCCGCGCAGCCACTGCCCCCGACGGTCGGAATCCACCCGCCGAACCCTAGTGTCGCTATCTAGATAGCACAACTACCTAGTACGGCGACCTGGCCGCACCGCGCCGTGCACCGAGCACGGGCGGTGGGCCGGCAGATCGACGCCGGTGCGGCTCAGCCGGCGACGACGTCGGAGATCACGACGGTCACGTTGTCCGGCGCGCCGGCCTGGTGGGCGAGCTTCACCAACTGCTCGCCGCACTGGTGGCGGTCGGCGTGCAGCCCCAGAGTGGCGGCGATCGCATCGTCGGCCACGTAGTCGGAGAGCCCGTCGCTGCACAGCAGCAGCCGGTCTCCGGCGGCCACGGTCACCGCGCCCATCGTCGGCGGCGCGTCGGCGCCCTGCACCGCCCGGGTCACCAGCGAGCGCTGTGGGTGGTGGCGAGCCTGGTCGGGGGTGAGGGCGCCCTGGTCGACCAGCGCCTGCACGAACGTGTCGTCCCGGGTCAGCTGGCGCAGTTGGCCGTCCCGGAGCAGATAGCAGCGGGAGTCACCAACCTGGGCCAGCACCAGCGTGTCCCCGGCGAGCAGGGCGGCGGTCAGCGTCGTACCCATGCCGTCGCGCGCGGGATCGGCGGTGATCGCCGAGTGGATGCGCTGGTTGGCGGTGCTCACCACGGCGCGCAGCGCCTCGGCGGCGGCATCCGGTGTGGTCGGCGGGACCAGCTCGTCGAGGATCCGGATGACGATCTCACTGGCCACCTCGCCGGCGGGCAGCCCACCCATGCCGTCGGCCACCGCGACGAGGCGCTCGCCGGCGAGGGCGGAGTCCTCGTTGTTGGTCCGGACCAGACCGATGTCGTTGAGGATGGCCGAGCGGAGGATCAGCGTCATGGGGTCAAGCTTGCCAAGAAGACCCTTCCCGCGTCTCTACGCACTACTGCGTAGGGTTGAGGAATGTTGCCGGTGTCCATGGTCGGGCGCGCCGGTGAGCTGGCTGAGCTGGACCGGGCCTGGTCCAGCGTGGTCGTGGGCCGCCGCCGCTCGCCGGCCGTCGCGGTCGTCACCGGAGGGCCCGGGGTGGGCAAGAGTCTGCTGGTCGCCGCCGCGCTGGACGGCTTCACCCCGCGACCGGAGGTGGTGCTCAGCGGGACCGCCCGGGTGCACAGCCCCGCCCCGTACGACTGGTTGGCGGCGGTGCTGAGCGGACGCGACACCACCGGGCTCGACCTGCCGGCCGACGCACTGGCCTGGCTCGCCCAGCAACCCACCGCGCCCCGCGAGCGCTACGCCCCCGGGACCCTGCTCCGGCTGGCCGTGCGTACCGTCCGGGTACTGGTCGGTGCCGGTCCGGCGGTGCTCGTGGTGGAGGACCTGCACGCCCTCGACCCGGCCAGCCTCAACCTGGTCGGTGAACTGGCCACCGCCGACGGGCTGCCGGCCCTGTTGGTGGTGGCGACCAGGCCCGCCGCGCGCGCGGTCTCACCGGAACTCGCGGGCCGCACCCTGGCTCGCCTCTGCGGGGTACGCGGCGTGGTGCGCCAGCACCTCGGGCCGCTGCGTCCGGCCGAGGTCGCCGAGGTGCTGACCCAGGTGTACGCGGACCGGAGCGTGCACCCCGAGCTGGTGCACCAGGTCTGGCAGCGCACCGGCGGCAACCCGTACGCGCTCACCGAGCTGCTCGCCGCCCACGCCGGCCAGGAGCTCGACGCGCTGCTCACCCTGGCGTCGCCCGCACCGGGTTCGTGGGCCCCGTCGGGCCCGTCCGTCCAGCCCGTGCCCGCGCCCGTGTCCCGTCCGGCCCTGCCCCCGTCCCGTCCGGCCGTGCCCGTCTCCCGTGCCGCCGGTCCGGAATCCCGGCCTTCGAGTTGCCTGACGGGCCGGGAGGCGGAGGTTCTCGAATGCCTGGTCGCCGGAATGTCCAACAAGCAGGTGGCCCGCGCGCTGGGCATCTCGGTGCGGACCGTCACCGTGCACGTCTCCAACCTGCTCCGCAAGACCGGCACCGCTTCGCGTACCGAGGCCGCGCTCTGGGCGGTCCGCCAACAACCCGTGCCCCAGCGCGTCGATCATGAAGTCGTTGCCCCGGCAAGCGCTTCCCCGCAGCAATAACCTCATGATCAACACGGGTGGGTGAGTGGGTGGGTGGGGGCGGGTCAGTCTTCGGGGGGGAGGTTGGTGGCTGTGGTGTTGAGGGTGACGCTGGTGGGGGAGACCGTGGAGATCTGGTCCGCCAGGACGTAGACGGCGCCGGTGGGTACCAGGTCGGTGGAGACCTTCAGGTAGCCGGTGCGCAGCAGTCGCGCGGCCAGGTCCGCCGGCACGTCCGGTTCCTCCACGGTCGCGGATTCGATCAGTTCGTCGAGGCTGCTGCCGGGATCGGTGGTCGGCGCCTGCACGGTCACCGCGTTCGGATCGCCGCGCTGGACGAGGTCCACGGTGCCCACGTCGACGCCGGTCGAGTCGACCACCCGCATGCCGGTGGTGACCCGCGAAAGGGTTGCCCGCTGATCGATGCCCTGCTGCTCCATGCTCGCGCGGTTCCCGCCCCCCGCTCTCCCTAAACACCTCCCCACCGCCCCGCCAGCATCGTCGATCAAGAAGTTCTGGTCGGGAATTCGCGCGTACGGCGACCAGAACTTCTTGATCAACATGGGTGTGGTCAGGGGGTTGGCGGGCGGGGGGTGAGTTCGCGCCAGGTGTCGGGGCCGTGGAGCAGCGCGCGGATGGTGTCCTCGGCCTCATCGACGGTGTCGTACTCGTAGAACCGGGAAATGCCCTCCGCGCCGCCGGCCCGCTGCTCGACGAACCACCGGTCGGCGTCCGTTCGGAGGAAGACGTCCCGCCGGGCCAGCCGCCCCCATTTCCCGTTCCACCAGTGCTTTCGCTGCTCCATGGCGGGACTCTATCGAACATTTGTTCGACAGGAAGCGGCCCCCACGGGATTCCCGCAGGGGCCGATGTGCAGCTGCCGGATTCAGCGCGCGGCGGGCGGTTCGTCCCGGCGACCGAGCACGTCGTCCAGAGCACCGCGCTGCTGGACCGAGGTGGTCCGGCCGGCGGCCACGAGCGCGTCCCGGATCTCGGTCAGCAGCTTGACCTCCTCGCTCGGCGCGGACGGCGGCGGCTCCTCGCCCCGCTTGCGCCGCTCGGCCAGCCGGTTCATCGGGAAGATCACCAGGAAGTACAGCGCGGCGGCGGTGAGCAGAAACGTGATCAACGCGTTGATGAAGCTGACCCAGTCGAACGGGACCTTGTTCACCGTCCACGGAGTTCCCTCCAGGCCCTGGTCGCTGCCGGTCACCGTCACCGAGACGAGAGCGATCAGCGGCTTGAGGAACGAGTCAGTGAGCTGGGTGACCACGCCGGTGAAGGCGGCACCGATGACGATGCCGACCGCGAGGTCGACGACGTTGCCGCGCATGATGAAGTCCTTGAAGCCCTTGAGCATCCGTACTCCCGAGGTGTCCGGTTTTCCGTCGGGGACAACCTATGCCCCGGGTGAGGGCTCCAGAAAAGCGCCGGCTTCCCGCGCGGCAAGCTCCGGATCGCCGGCCCGGATCGCGGCCACCAGCCGGGCGTGGTCGACGTGCCGGTCCGGCGTCAGCGCGTCACCCATGGCCTGAGCGAGGGTGCTGCGCATCGCGGCGCCGACCGAGGCGTACAGCTCGGCGAGCATGGCGTTGTGCGCCGCCGCGACCACCGCGGTGTGCAGCGCGGCGTCGGCCGCCACGAACTCCGCCACCCGGCCGCCGCGCCAGGCCGCCTCGCGGGCGGCCAGGGCCTCGTCGAGGGCGGCCAGGTCCTCGGGGGTACGCCGTCGAGCGGCGAGCCGCGCGGCCTCCACCTCGAAGGCGCGGCGTACCTCGATCACCTCGTTCATCCGGTCGTCGGTGAGTCGGCGGGCCACCACCGGGGCGAGTTCGTCGGTGGAGAGCACGTAGGTGCCGGAGCCCTGGCGGCACTCCAGCACTCCGGCGTGGGCCAGGGCCCGGACCGCCTCGCGCACCGTGTTGCGTCCCACGCCGAGCGCCTCGACCAGTTGCGGCTCGGTCGGGATCCGGCCGCCCACCGGCCACTCGCCGGCCAGGATCCGCTGGCGGAGCTGGGCGATCGTCTCCCGTACCCGTCGGCCGCGCGGCGGGACCGGGGTGGAGTCGACGGACGGTGGCACTGGTTACAACCTCTCGCCGAAATTCATCCCATGATTGTAGGTTCGAGGTCATGCCGCCGTCACCCCCCGGCCCCGCCGCCCCGATCTCCGCCGCTGAAGGGCAGCGCACTCCGAGCGCCGGGACCGTGACGGGTCAGGCCGGCGCCGCATCCGTCCCGCGTGCCGGCGGCGGGTGGCTGGTGCTGGCCGGGATGCTGCTGGTGGCACTCAACCTGCGGGCCGCCGTCACCAGCCTCGGCGCACTGCTCGACGAGGTACGCGTCGGCCTGGCCCTGTCCGGGACGATGGCCGGCTTCGTCACCACCCTGCCCACCATCGCGTTCGCCGCGCTCGGTGCGGCCACGCCGTGGCTGGTCCGCCGGCTCTCTCCGGCCCGGCTGCTGGTGCTGGCGATGTTGGCCCTCACCGTCGGGCAGGTGCTGCGGGCGGTCACCGGATCCGCCGTGGTGTTCCTGTTCACCAGCGCCCTGGCGCTGGCCGGGATCGCGGTGGCCAACATCCTCCTGCCGATGCTGGTCAAACAGCACTTCCCGCACCGCACCGGGCTGGTCACCGGGGCGTACACGATGGCGCTGACGGTGGGCACGACGGTGGCCGCCGCGTCCGCGGTGCCGGTCGCGCACGCCTTCGGCAGCTGGCGGGCCGGGCTGGGCGTCTGGGCCGGGCTGGCGGCGGTGGCCGTACTCCCCTGGCTGCCGGCGGCACTGCGCAGCCGCACCGCCGCACGGCGGACCACCCGGGGTGGGGCCGCGTCCCGGTCGGGCGTGCGGCCGGCCCGTACCCGGCTCGGCTGGGCGATGGCGGTCTACTTCGGGGCGCAGTCGCTGAGCGGGTACGCGATCATGGGCTGGTTGGCCCAGTTGTTCCGGGAGGCGGGTTTCCACCCGCAGGACGCCGGGCTGCTGCTGGCCGGGGTGACCGCGCTCGGGGTGCCGATCGCGCTACTGATGCCGGCGCTGGCCGGCCGGCTGGGCAGCCTACGGCCGCTGATCTTCGCACTGACCGCCGCCTCCAGCCTGGCGTACCTGGGTCTGGCGTTCGCCCCGCGCGGCGGTGCGGTGCTGTGGGTGGTGCTGCTGGCGTTCGGACAGGGCGCGTTTCCGCTCATCCTGACCACCATCGGCCTGCGGGCCCGCACCGCCGACGGTACGGTCGCGCTGTCGGCCTTCGCGCAGAGCACCGGTTACGTCATCGCGGCGCTGGGTCCGCTACTGGTCGGCATCCTCCACGAGGCGACCGGGGGATGGCTGGCACCGATCGGCTTCCTGCTGGCCGCCCTCGCCGTGCAGACCTGCGCCGGCATGCTGATCGCTCGTCCCCGCTACATCGAGGACGAGCGGTGAGCCGCCGCAGTCAGGACGAGGCCGGCGTCGGATCGCCGGCGACCGCCTGGTCGACGGTGGGGTACGTGTGCAGCACCTCGACCAGGCCGCTCACCTCCAGGATCCGCAGCACGCCCCGCTGCGGCGCGGCGAGCCGGACCACTCCGCCGGCCTCGTCGCAGCTGTTCTTCGCACGGACGAACACCGACAGACCGGTGGAGTCGCAGAACGATACGTCCGACAGGTCGAACACGAGGCGACTACGCCCCTTGTCGAGCAGGTCGGTGATCTGGTCCTGCAACTGCGGTGCGGTGGCCATGTCCAGCTCGCCAGCGACCGACACGACGACCACGTCACCGCGCTGTTCCGTGTGCACCGTCAAGGACATTCGCCAGACCTCCTGTTTATCGGTGGAACGGTATCCCACCCGAGCCGTGGTACGCAGAACGGGAGCAGGATCAGGTGTCCACCGTCATTCCGTTGCTCTGCGACAAGTAGTTGACGGGTTCCCGGTGATAGAGTCCGGCCGGTCCAGGTCTAGGGGGTATTGCCATGGCGCTCAGCGCTGACGAGAGCGGCCGGATGGGTGAGCTGCTGACCAGCCGGGCGGAGCAGGTCACCCAGCGGTGGACCGAGATCATCGCCGGGCAGCTGCGTGGCCGGCTCAGCCAGGCGGAGCTGGTCCGGCAGGTGCAGGAGCTGCACCGGGCCCTGGTCGACGCGCTCGGCAAGGGCGCGGTCGACCTGAACGCGGAGGAGGCCACCGAGCTTCGTGCCGTGCTCGCCGAGCTGTCCCGTGGGCAGGCCCGGCAGGGCTTCTCCGCCACCGAGACCGCGACCAGCGTGTTCGCCCTCAAGGAGGTGCTGCTCGCCGCGCTGGAGGCAGACCAGAGCGCCGCGACGCTGCGTGACTACGTCTCCTTCTCCACGTTGGTCGACCAGATGGGCCTGTACACCTTCGAGACCTTCGTCCGCACCCGCGAGAGCCTGATCGCGGACCAGGCCGAGCAACTGCTGGAGCTCTCCACCCCGGTGGTCAAGCTCTGGGAGGGTGTGGTGGCGGTGCCGCTGGTCGGCACGCTCGACTCGGCCCGCGCCCAGGTGGTGATGGAACGGCTGTTGCAGACCCTGGTCGACACCGGGTCGCCGTACGCGATCATCGACATCACCGGCGTTCCCGCGGTGGACACCCAGGTCGCCCAGCACATCCTGAAGACCGTGGTGGCCGCCCGACTGATGGGCGCCGACTGCATCATCTCCGGTATCCGGCCGCAGATCGCGCAGACCATCGTCGCGCTCGGCATCGAGTTCGGCGACATCGCCACCAAGGCGAGCCTCGCCGACGCGCTGCGACACGTCCTGCGGCTCACCGGTGTCGAGACCTCCCGTCGCCAGCCGCGTCGGGAGGCGTGATGGAGCGGGTGCCGATCCTCAAGATCGGCGACATCCTGCTGGTTTCCATCCAGGTCGACATGTCCGACCAGACGGCGGTGGCGCTCCAGGAGGACCTGGCCGAGCGCATCGTCGAGACCGGCTGCCATGGCGTGATCATCGACATCACGGCCTTGGACATCGTCGACTCCTTCGTCGGGCGGATGCTCTCCACCATCGCCTCGATCTCCCGCGTGCTCGACGCGGAGACAGTGGTCGTGGGAATGCGTCCGGCGGTGGCGATCACGCTGGTCGAGCTGGGGTTGTCGCTCAACGGCATCCGTACCGCGCTGAACGTCGAGCGGGGGATGGAACTCATCGCGATCGACCGGGTGTACGACGACCACGACGAGGAACGGGACGACGGTCCGGTCCCAGAGCCGACGGCCTCACCGTGACGAGCGGGGTCGACCTGGGCCGCACCCAGGCGCAGACGGTTGGCAGTGACGAGGACGTCGTCCGCGTCCGCCAGCTGGTGCGTACCGTGGCTGTGGCGGTCAGGCTCTCCCTGGTCGACCAGACCAAGGTGGTCACCGCGGCCAGCGAACTCGCGCGCAACACGCTCGTCTACGGCGGCGGCGGGACGGTCGAGGTGACCGCGGTCGACAACGGCCGCCGACCCGGCATCAGGATCGTGTTCGCCGATTCCGGCCCCGGCATCGCCGATCTGGACCTCGCACTGACCGACGGGTACACCACCGGTGGTGGTCTCGGTCTCGGCCTCAGCGGGGCCCGGCGACTGGTCGACGAGTTCGAGGTGCAGACCGCACCAGGTCAGGGCACCCGGATCACCATCACCAAGTGGTCCCGGTGACCGCCGAGCCGGTCACCGACCGGGGCACCTGGTTCCGGGTGGAGAACGGCAGCGCCGGCAGCGCCGTGCGGCGGGCCGCCGAGCGGCTGGGCAACCAGTTGGGGCTACCCGACGGACGCGTCGCGGACCTGGCCATCGTCGCCGCCGAGTTGACCAGCAACCTGATCAAGCACGCCGACGACGGGTTGTTGCTGCTCCGGCCGGTACGCCGCGAGGTGGACGCCGGCGTGGAGATGATCGCGATCGACACCGGTCCGGGAATGGTCGACCTCGCCGACTCCGCCCGCGACGGGCACTCCACCGCCGGCACCCTCGGTATCGGTCTCGGCGCGATCGTCCGGCAGGCGAGCTGGTTCGACGCGTACTCGCGCCCGGGCCGGGGGACGGTCATCGCCGCCCGGGTCTTCGCCGCTCCGAACACCGGAGCCTCCTGGGTCGGTGGGCTGACCCGGCCGTTGAGCGGCGAGACGGTCAGCGGGGACGGCCACGCCGCCCGAATCGTGGGCGACCGCCGTCAGGTGCTGGTCACCGACGGGCTGGGGCACGGGCCGTTGGCCGCCGCGGCGACCGAGGCCGCGCTCAGCGCGTTCCGGGACGCCCCGGCGGCGTCGCCGGCGGAGGTGGTCGGGTACCTGCACCGCTCGATGTCACACACCCGCGGTGCGGCCCTCGCGGTGGCCGAACCGGACCCGACGACCGGGATGCTGCGCTACGCCGGGCTGGGCAACATCGCCGGCGCGGTGGTCGCCGGCGACGGCCGGCGGCGGGGCCTGGTCTCGCTGCCGGGCATCGCCGGGCACCAGCGACCGGTGATTCGGCAGTACGACTACCCCTTCGAGGCCGGCAGCCTGCTGGTCATGCACACCGACGGCGTGGTCGACCGGTGGCAGCTCGCCGACTACCCGGGTCTGGCCGGGAGGTCTCCCATGGTGGTGGCCGCCACCCTGCTGCGGGACGCCGGGATCCGACGCGACGACGCCGGGGTGCTGGTGGCAAGGTCCTGGTCATGACCACGACACCGCTGCTGAAGATGGCACTGCGGGTGGAGCAGGACATCTTCGTGGTCCGCCAGCGCGGGCGGGAGGTCGCCGTCGCGGTCGGACTGGAGCATCAGGACCAGGTCCGGCTCGCCACCGCGTTGAGCGAGGTCGCCCGGGACCTGCTGCGGGCGGTCGGTGGGGCCGACGTCGTGTTCGCCGTCGTCGACTCCCCGGACGGACGTTGCCACCTGCGTATCGATCTCACCCCGGTGACGTCCCTGCCCGGCGGACGGTACGAGCCGGAGTCCGGCGCGGTGGCACGCCTCGTGGACACATTGAGCGTGCTGACGGTGCAGCGGGATACGGTCGTCAGGATGTCCCGACGGATCCCGGCCACCGCCCAGGCGTTCACCACCGAACGCCTGGCCGAGCTGCGTGCCCAGCTCGGCGAGAGCGCCCCGGGCACCGCCGAGGAGGAACTCGCCACCCAGAACCTGCAACTGATCAACGCCCTGGACGAGGTACGCAGCCAGCGCGACGAACTGGCCCGGCTCAACGAGGAGCTGGAAGCGACCAATCGCGGTGTGATGGCGCTCTACCAGCAGCTCACCGACGAGCTGGAGGCGACCAACCAGGGCGTGGTGGCCCTCTACGCGGAGCTGGACGAGAAGTCGGCGCAGCTGCGGGCGGCGAGCGAGTCGAAGAGCCGTTTCCTGGCCAACGTCAGTCACGAGCTGCGGGCGCCGGTGACCGCGATCATCGGGCTGGCCCGGCTGCTGGGCGATTCCGCCTCCGACCCGCTGACCACCGAGCAGGAACGCCAGGTCGGGCTGATCCGCTCCTCGGCGTCGGACCTGCTCACGTTGGTCAACGAACTGCTCGACCTGGCCAAGGCCGAGTCGGGCCGGATCGAGCCGGAGTGGGCCGAGGTGGATCTGCGGGCCGTCTTCGGCCAGTTGCGCGGCACGCTGCGCGCGCTGCCCGCCGCCGAGGGCGTCGAACTGGTGGTGGAGGAGCCCGCGTCGCCGGCCACGGTCCGTTCCGACGAGGTGCTGCTCGCCCAGGTGCTGCGCAACCTGCTGCACAACGGGCTCAAGTTCACCACCCGGGGCGAGGTCCGGTTGCGGGCCGAGCGGCACGGCGACGGGTGGCGGTTGACCGTCTCCGACACCGGTCCGGGCATTCCGCCGGAGCTGCACAGCCGGGTGTTCGAGGAGTTCTACCAGGCACCCGGTCCAGCCCGGATCGGCGGCACCGGCCTCGGCCTGCCGTACGCCCGGCGGCTGGTGTCCCTGCTGGGCGGCAGCCTCGACCTGGCCAGCGAACCGGGTCGGGGCAGCACCTTCACGGTCTGGTTGCCAGCGGACGGGACGTGACGTGGACGGTGCGGCGACAGTGCTGGTGGTCGACGACAGTCGGACCAAGCGCTACCTCCTGGTGAGCTGGCTGACCCGGGCCGGCTTCACCGTGTTGGAGGCGGAGACGGGTGCCGAGGCGCTGGACCGGGTCGGGGTGGATCCGATCGACCTCGTGGTGCTCGACGTCCGACTACCGGACCTGAGCGGCTTCGAGGTGTGCGAGCGGATCAAGTCCGAGCACCCGGCGCTGCCGGTGATCCACGTGTCCGCGCACGCCGTCGACACGACCGACCGGACCCAGGGCCTGACCCGGGGGGCGGACGCCTACCTGGCCGAGCCGATCGAGCCGGAGGAGTTGGTCGCCACCGCCCAGTCGGTGCTGCGGTACTACCAGGCCCGGCAACGGGCCGAGCTGCTCGCCGAGCGGCTCACCGGCCTGGCGGACACCACCGTCGCGGTGCACGCCGCACCGAGCTTCACCCGGTTGCTCCAGGTGGCGGCGGCCGGCGCCGCGGAGATCTTCAAGAGCCCCGCCGCGGTGGTCGCCGAGACCTTCGACGGCGACTGCCTGGCCGGCGTCTGCGCCGGCCCCGGCGCCGAGGCCCGGGTCGTGCCGTGGATCGTGGACGACAGCGGGGTGCCGGTCGGCGCGACCGTCCGGGTGCAGGACCCGGCCGGTTGGGCGCTGGTCGACTGGCCCGCCGGTGACACCGTCACCGCCGCCGCCGCCCGGCTGCGCGAGGACCGCGCGCCGCTCTACGTGGTGGTGCCCACCGCCACCCAGACCGCTCGTACCCCGGTGCTGGTCCAACTGGCCCAGGCGGTGGCCTCCGCCGTCGAGGCGCAACGCTCCTTCGACGAGGAGCACCGCATCGCGGTGACGCTGCAACGCAGCCTGCTGCCGCGTCGCATCCCGCAGATCGCCGGCCTCGACCTGGCCGTGCGCTACGAGCCGGCCAGCGCCCGTACCGAGGTGGGCGGCGACTTCTACGAGCTGGTGATGCTCGACGGTCATCTGCTGCTGGCCATCGGTGACGTGGCCGGGCACTCCCTGCACGCCGCCACCGTGATGGCCGAGCTGCGGCACGCGCTGCGGGCGTACGCGGTGGAGGGGCACCAGCCGGGTGAGATCCTGCACCGGGTCAACGAGCTGATGCGGACGCTGCTGCCCACCGAGCTGGCGACGGTCTGCGTCCTGCTGCTGGAGCCGGCCACCGGACGGGTCCGGCTGGCCAGCGCCGGTCATCTGCCCGCGTTGATCAGCCAGGACGGCAAGGCGGAGTATGTGCACCATCCCGCGCCACTGCTCGGGGTGCGCGCACCCCGCCCCGCCGACCTGGAGTTCGTGCTGCCGGCCGGGGCGACGATGATCTTCTACACCGACGGTCTGATCGAACGGCGGGACGCCTCCATCGACGAGGGGCTGGCCGCCCTCGCGGCGTCCGCCGCCCGGGTCGACGACAATCTCGATCGCTTCTGCGAGCGACTGCTGGTCGAACTGGCCCCGGAGGAGATCCAGGACGACGTCGCCGTCGTCGCTCTCCGCCGTCGTTGACCGGCGACGACAGCGACCCGGCTCAGCGCCGGCCGGGGCGAGCGTACGCGGCGGGGGAGACGCCGGTCACCGTGGTGAAGTCGCGGACCAGATGGGCCTGGTCGCTGTAGCCGAGTTCGGCGGCGAGCCCGGCCCAGTCGGGGGGTCCGCCCGCCGCCCGCTCGATCGCCTCGTGCAGCCGGTAGCGGCGGATCACCCACTTCGGGCCGACCCCGACATGGGCGAGGAAGAGTCGCTGCAACCGCCGGACGGAGACGCCTTGCTCCCGGGCGAACGCGTCGACCCGGCGTACGTTCCGGTCGGTCCGGATCGCCTCGACCAACGCCATCACCTCGTCGTTGACCGGATCCGGCCGAGGTGCCCAACCGGACAGCAGTGCGTTCAGCGCCCGGCAGCGTTCGGCGTCCGTACCCGCGCAGATCGCGCCGTCCGGGGTGACACCGGTGAGCGGCTGTCTCCGGCCGGTCAGCTCGGCGACCGACCGCCGCCAGAACGGGTGGAAACCGCCAGGCCGGAACTGCACGCCGCTGACCCGTCCGGTGCCGCTCAGCGTGATCGAGAAGAGTTCCTGGCCGACGCCGGCCAGCTCCGCGCGCTCCGGGCCGTCGCCGTCGCGCTGGAACACGACGTTGACTGCCGGGTGCGGGACGATCCGCTGCTCGAACGGTTCGGTGAGGTCCCAGTCGATCAGCCAGTAGTGCTCCACCCAGCGGCGCAGCGCGATCGCCGGCAGGTGTCGTCGGAACCGCACCCGCCGCATCAGCCGGGCCGGGTCGAGGATGCCCCGGCTGTCTCCGCGCGGCTGTCGCATTTCTTCAAGACCACCCTCATACGCTGGCCCTATGGCCACACAGACTAGCGACCTGCTGGCGGCGGCGGCGCCGCGAACCGTGGCGGTGGTCCGGCAGATCGCCGACGACCAGCTCGACCTGCCGACCCCCTGCCAGGACTTTCGCGTCCGCGACCTGCTCAACCACCTGTACGAGGTGGTGGTCAACTTCCAGGTCCTCGCCGAGCGCGCGCCGGTGACCTGGTCCGACAAGCCCGACCACCTGACCGACGGCTGGCGGGACCGGTTCGAGGACGAGACCCGCCGGCTGGTCGCGGCGTGGTCGGATCCGGCCAGCGAGCAGGGGGTCTCACCGGGGATGGGGATGCCGCAGTCGGTGGTGGGCGGCATGGCGCTGCTCGACCTCACCGTGCACGGCTGGGACCTGGCGGTCGCTACCGGGCAGGCGTACGAGCCGGCACCCGAGGTGCTGCCCGCGCTGCACGAGCTGGCCGGTCAGCTCGGGCCGACGGCCCGGCAGATGGGCGTGTTCGCCGAGGCGGTGCCGGTCGACGCCGCCCTGCCGGACCTGTCCCGGCTGCTCGGCGTGACCGGCCGCGACCCGGGCTGGTCGCCCACGCGCTGAGCGGGACTTCCGCCGGATCCTTGACGGCCACTATTCACTGAGTGAATAGTGGCCTGGTGTCCACACCGCACCTGCTGCTGGGGCTGCTCGCCACCGGCACCATGCACGGGTACGAGCTGAAGCGGGCCCACGACGAGCGGTTACCGCAGGCCCGCCCCCTGGCGTTCGGGCAGGTCTACGCCACGCTGGGCCGGCTGCTGCGGGACGGTCTGGTGGCGTCGACCGGGCAGGAGCGCCTCGCCGGCCCGGATCGGACGGCGTACGTGCTCACCGAGCAGGGACGGGCCACGCTGGACCGGTGGCTGAGCAGCGTCGAGCCGCCGATGCCGTACGTGAACAGCCCGCTGTTCGCGAAGGTCGTGGTGGCGCTGCTGGTGGCCGACGCGCAGCGGGCCCGTGACTACCTCGTGGCCCAGCGCCGGGCGCACACCGAGCGGCTGCGTGAGCTGACCGCATTGAAGACGGCCCCGTCAGCCACCGTCGACGACGTCGTCGCGGCCGACTACGCCATCGCCCACCTCGACGCTGACCTGCGGTGGTTGCACACCACCCTGGACCGGGTCGCCGACTGGCACCGGGAGGTGCACTCGTGACGCAACTACAGGCTCGCGGTCTGGTGAAGTCGTACGGATCCACACCCGCACTGCGCGGCATCACCCTCGACATCGGCGAGGGGGAGATCGTCGCGGTGACCGGGCCGAGCGGCTGCGGCAAGTCCACCCTGCTGCACTGCATCGCCGGCATCCTGCGTCCCGACGCCGGTGAGGTGAGCTGGCGTGGGCACCGGCTCGACACCTGGTCCGAGTCGGCCCGGTCCCGCTTGCGGCGTACCGAGTTCGGGGTGCTGTTCCAGTTCGGTCAGCTCGTCGCCGAGCTGACCGCGGCGGAGAACGTCGCCCTTCCGCTGTTGCTCGCCGGCACGGGGCGGCGAGCGGCGCGGACGGCGGCGCTGACCTGGCTGGAGCGGCTCGGCGTGGCGGACTGCGCCGACGTGCGCCCCGGTGAGATGTCCGGCGGTCAGCAGCAGCGCTGCGCCACGGCCCGGGCCCTGGTCACCGAGCCGCGGGTGCTCTTCGCCGACGAGCCGACCGGTGCGCTGGACACCCTCACCGGGGAGCAGGTGCTGACGCAGCTGGTCCGGCTCACCCGGGAGCAGCGCACCAGCGTCGTCCTGGTCACCCACGAGCCACGGATCGCCGCGTACGCCGATCGTGAGGTCGTGCTGCGCGACGGCGTGATCGACCACACCGGCCTGGGCCTCGACGCGCCGCTCGCCGGCGGCTCCTGGTGAGCCCCGCCACCCTGACCAGGCTGGCCCTCGCCGGTAACCGCACCGACGCCGCCCGGGTGGCCCTGACCGCGCTGAGCGCGATGCTGGCCACCCTGGCCGGGCTCGCGGCCCTGACGGTGCTGGCCATCCGGAAACCGCCGGGCGACGCGTGGCAACAGTCCGAGCAGTACGTCAGCGGGCTGCTCCGCGAACCGGGGCTGCGCGGGGGCACGGCGTTCGCGCTGGCGCTGCTGGCCATTCCGGTGCTCGCCCTGGCCGGGCAGAGTGCCCGGCTCGGCGCACCGGCCCGGGATCGCCGGCTCGCCGCGCTGCGGCTGGCCGGCGCCACTCCCGGCCAGGTGACCCGGGTGGCGATGCTGGAGACCGGGTTCGCCAGCCTGGTCGGCACCACGGTCGGGCTGGCCACGTACCTCGTCGGTCGGGAGTTGCTGCACCGTCCGGACGCCAACGGCCAGTTGGCCCTGCCCACGGACGTGCTGCCGCCGGTGCCGGCGATGGCCGCGCTGGTGCTCGGGCTTCCGGTCCTCGCCGCGGTGGCCACCGCCCTCCTGCTCCGCCGGGTCGCCGCCACACCGCTCGGGGTGGTCCGACGTGCCGGCCGTACCGGCTCACCCCGACCGTGGCCGGCGCTGCTGATCGGGCTCGGCCTCCTCGCGGCGGTGATGGTCGAGCCGATCCAGTGGGCCCTCCAGGGTGCCAGCCTCCAATGGATCACCCTCGCCGTCCTGCTCGGCATCTTCGGCGCGGTGCTGGGAGTGATCTTCGGAGCTGGTTGGATCTCGCATCTGGCCGGGCGGGCACTGCACCGCTTCGCCCGGCGCCCGGCCGCCCTGCTGGCCGCGCGACGGCTGACCGACGACCCGTGGGCCAGCAGCCGCACCTTCTCCGCCCTGCTGGCCGCCCTGATCATCGGAGGCGGCGCGGCGGCCTTCCGAGCCGCCTTCCGCCTCCAGGCCGAACTCGAACAGGAGCAGAACCGGCAGGCCGGCTACGGTGACATGCCCCACGACTCCTTCTACCTCGACACCATGGATCTGATCGACCTGGCGGTGTCCGTGGCGGTGGTCATCGCCGCCACCGGCCTGCTCGTCACGCTGGTGGAAGGGATCGTCTCCCGCCGCCGGGCGTACGCCGCGCTCGTGGCGACCGGCGTGCCGCGGGCCACCATCGGCACCTCGATCGTGTGGCAGGTGCTGGTCCCCGTGGTACCCGCCGTGGTGATCGCGCTCGGCGTCGGGTACCTCATCGGCCGCCTGCTCACCGGCGATGTCACCGGAGACGGCCGCACCGCGGGCGTACCGCTGGCGCAGTTGGCGCTGCTGGGGGCCGGCGCGATCGCCGCGGTGCTGTGCGTGGTGGGGCTGGGTTTGCTGTTCCTCCGCTCCAACACGGCGGTGGAGGAGCTGCGCGCGACCTGAGCCGTGGCGGCGCTCAGGCGGGGTTGGCCCGCAGGTAGGTCAGGGTCGCCAGCACCCGCCGGTTGGTGTCGTCGTCCGGTGGCAGGCCGAGTTTCGCCAGGATGTTGCCGATGTGCTTGCCGACCGCCGCCTCGGTGATGTGCAGGCGTCCGGCGATCGCCGCGTTGGACCGTCCCTCAGCGACCAGCACCAGCACCTCCCGCTCGCGGGCGGAGAGAGCGGCGAGCGGATCGCGCGGGCGGTGCAGCAGCCGGCGTACCACGTCGGGATCGACCACCGTGCCGCCGGTGACGACGGTACGCAGGTTGTCGACGAAATCGGTGACCTCGGCGACCCGGTCCTTGAGCAGGTAGCCGACCCGCCGGCCGTCGGCGCTGGCGAGCAGCGCTGAGGCGTACTCGGACTGCACGTGCTGACTGAGCACCACCACGGCCAGCGCGGGTTGCTCGGCGCGCAACTCCACCGCCGCGCGCAGCCCGTCGTCGCGGTACCCGGGCGGCATCCGGATGTCGGTCACCACCAGGTCCGGCCGGTGCGTCCGGACGGCGTCCACCAGCGCCGGGGCGGTGCCGACGGCGTCGAGCACCTCGAAGCCGAAGCGGGCGAGCAGGGCCACCAACCCTTCCCGCAGCAGCACCTCGTCCTCGGCGAGTACGACCCGGGTCACCCGTTGCACGGTAGCTCCACCCGCACGACCGTGGGGCCGCCCGGCGGGCTGGCCAGCAGCAACCGTCCCTCGGCGGCGGCCACCCGGTCGGCCAGCCCGGTCAGTCCGCTGCCTCGCGCCGGGTCCGCTCCGCCCCGGCCGTCATCGCTGATCTCGACGACCAGCCCGGTGCCGCTGTCGCTGAGCCGGACCTGGGCGCGGGTCGCCTCCGCGTGCCGGGCGACGTTGCTGAGCGCCTCCGACACCACGAAGTACGCCGTGGTCTCGACCGCCTCGGGTACCGGCCGTCGGAGTTCGGTGTGCACCTCGACGGGGATGGTCGCCTCGTCGGCAAGTTCCCGGACCGCGCCGGCCAGCCCCAGGTCGGTGAGACTCTGCGGGCGGATGCCCCGCACGATCTGCCGAAGCAGCTCCATCAGTCCCTTCGCCTGCTCGTGCGCCACGGCGAGGGGACGGGCCGCCGGTGAGTCCTCCGGCACGTCCAGCCGGGCCAGGCCGAGCTGGAGGCTGAGGCTGGTCAGCCGGGGCTGCGCGCCGTCGTGCAGGTCACGTTCGATGCGTCGGCGCTCGGCCTCGTACGCGTCGACCAACCGGGCCCGCGACCGGGTCACCTCGCGCAATGCGGTCCCGTCCGCACCCCACAGCAGCCACCGCGTCACCGCGCCCTGGGCCGCCGCGAGCGCGCCGGCCGCGTACCACAGCAGCGGTGCGAGCAGCACACCGATGATCGCGTACGGTACCGCCTCGATCACGGTGTCCGCGGTGGTCCAGAGCAGCACCACCTCCTCGCCGTGACCGACCACGAACGGGCTGACGATCAGCACGGCGTCCAGCAGCACCAACATGGTGAAGAGCCAGTAGACGGCGGGGACGACGCCGCCGAGGAAGAACAGGTGGGCCACCTCCCGCCAGGCCGCACCCGTGGTGTACCGGGCGGCGAGGCCGCGCCAGGACGTGCCGGGCACCGGCCGGTCGTCGACCAGGCCGAGCCGGTAGCGCTCGAATGCCGCCACCGGCACGCTCAACAGCGGCGCCAGCGCCAGAATGATCAGCGCACCGACGGCCAGGAAGACGCCGAGCGCCAGCGACAGAGGCCGGCCCTGGCGTGCCGCGTTCATGGCGGCGACCAGCGGCGCCAGCACGACGAGCAGCCCGACCGAGAGCACGCCGGCCAGCGGCACGCTGGTGAGCAGGTACGCCAGGGCGCGCCAGGGCCAGCCGGTCAGCGGGTAGCGGGCTCGCCGCAGGGCCTGGGCGAGATGGGTCGGTGCGGCCGATGTCATGCCGCCGACGCTAGTGAGACCGCGAGTCCGTCCACAGCCGGCTGGGCCCACTTTCGCGGGTATACCCAGCCCTACCCCGAGCCGCCGCGCGCGGCTCGCGGCATGCGGTATGTCGGGCTCTCCCCGGTCCGGGACGCCGCGAGACATCGCATGCCGCGAGCGGCGGCCGGTCAGGCGCGGCCGAGGCGGTCCAGGGTCCAGGCGTTGACGAACGCCTCCTCGCGCCAGGCGTTGTAGCGCCCGCTCGGGCCGCCGTGACCCGCCTCCATCTCGGTCTTGAGCAGGTAGTCGCCCTGCGGTGCGACCGCCCGCAGCCGCGCGATCCACTTCGCCGGCTCGTGGTAGAGCACCCGCGTGTCGTTGAGGCTGGTCATCGCCAGAATCGCGGGATAGTCGAGGGCGGCCACGTTCTCGTACGGGGTGTACGACTTCATGTAGGCGTACACCTCGGGGTCGGCCAGCGGGTTGCCCCACTCCTCCCACTCGGTGACGGTCAGCGGCAGCGACGGGTCCAGGATCGTGTTGAGCGCGTCCACGAACGGCACCTGCGCGACGATCCCGGCGAAGGCGTCCGGTGCCAGGTTGGCCACCGCGCCCATCAGCAGCCCGCCGGCCGAGCCGCCCCGGGCGACCAGCCGGTCCGGTGCCGTCCAGCCCGCCTTGGCCAGGTGCCGGGCGCAGGCCACGAAGTCGGTGAAGGTGTTCTTCTTGGCGAGCATCTTGCCCTGGTCGTACCAGCGGCGTCCCAGCTCCCCACCACCCCGGATGTGGGCCACCGCGAAGATGACACCACGGTCCAGCAGGGACAGACGGCCGACCGAGAACCACGGGTCCATGCTGGCCTCGTACGAGCCGTAGCCGTAGATGACGCAGGGCGCCGAGCCGTCCCGGGGGGTACCCCGCCGGTAGACCAGGGAGATCGGAACCTTCGTGCCGTCGTCGGCCAGTGCCCAGTCGCGCTCCTGCTCGTAGTCCTCCGGCCGGTACACCTGACCGTCCGGCCCGGGCAGCACCGGCCGCTGGCGCAGCAGCGTCATCTCGCGGGTGACCAGGTCGTAGTCGTACACGGAGTCGGGCGTGACCAGCGAGGTGTACCGCAGCCGCAGCCGGCCGGTGCGGTACTCGGGGTTGGCGTCCAGACCGACGGTGTGCAACGGCTCCGGGAACTCGATGTCGTGGGCGTCGCCGCCGCCGACGGGCAGCACCCGCAGCCCGGTCAGGCCGTTGCTGCGTACGGTGACGACCAGGTGGTCGGCGAAGGCGTCGACCGACTCCAGCCGGGTGCCCGGGGAGTGCTCGATCAGCGGCACCCAGTCGCCCGGGGCGTCCGCCGAGGTGTACGCGAGGGCGAAGTCCTCGGCGTCGTCGTTGTGCAGGATCAGGAACCGGTGACCGTGGTGCTCCACCGAGTACTCGACGCCCTGCCGGCGGGGTGCGATCACCGCCGGCTCGCCCGTCGGGTTGCCGGCCGGGATCACCCGTACCTCGCTGGTGAGCTTGCTGGCGATGTCGATGAGGATGAACCGCTCGGAACGGGTCAGCTCGACCCCGACCCAGAACCGCTCGTCGTCCTCGGCGTGCACCACCACGTCCTCGGCGGCGGCGGTGCCGATCACGTGTCGCCAGACCCGGTGGGGCCGCCATGCCTCGTCCACGGTGACGTAGAACAGCACCGAAGCGTCGGCGGACCAGGCGGTGCCGTAGAAGGTGCCCGGGATCTCGTCGGGCAGCAGCTCACCGGTGCTGAGGTCCTTGACCCGCAGGGTGAACCGCTCGTCGCCGGAGTAGTCCGTGGAGTAGGCCAGGTAGCGCCCGTCGGGACTCACGTCGAAGGCGCCCAGGGCGAAGAAGTCGTGCCCCTCGGCCAGCAGGTTGCCATCGAGCAGCACCTGCTCGCCGTCCAACGGCGCGCCGTCATCGCTCATCGGCGGGGTGGTCTCGCCGGGGCGGACCGCCCGGCGGCAGTGCACGCCGTACTGCTGTCCCTCGACGGTGCGGGTGTAGTACCAGTGCTCGCCCTTGCGGGTCGGCACGGACAGATCGGTCTCCTGGGTCCGTCGCCGGATCTCCTCGAACAGCTCCGTACGCAGCCCGGAAAGGTGCGCCGTCCGCGCCTCGGTCCACGCGTTCTCGGCGTTCAGATAGTTGATCGTCTCCGGATCGTCCTTGGTGGCGAGCCAGGCGTACTCGTCGACGACGGTGTCGCCATGGTGGACGCGTTCGGTCGGCACTCGCTTGGCCGCGGGAACAGGGGTCTCGGTGGTCACGGCGTCACGTTACCGGCCGTACGGGCCCATGGTGCGGAGCAATTCTCCACCCGATCGTTCGAACACATGTACGATCGCCGGCATGGTGCCAGTCCGTTCCACCGGCGCGTCCGGTGCCCGCGACATCGCTCATCGACTGACCGAGATCTGCGGTCCACGCTTCGCCCGCCTCGCCGGTCCCGCCGACGAGGTGGCCGGGCGTACGGCGCGCTGGGTGGCGGTGCCGGGTGGCCCGCACGCCGCCGCGCAGGTGTTGCGGCTGGCCGCCCGGCACGATCTGACCGTGGTGCCCAGAGGGGCGGGCACCAAGATCGATTGGGGTGCCTCACCCGAACGGGTCGACATCATGCTCGACACCGGACGGCTGGCCGGCATCGGTCACCGGTCGCCCGCCCGGGGCACGGCGGAGATCGGCGCTGGCACGCCGTTGCGCGCGGTGCAGGCCACGCTGGAGCGCACCGGCCAGCGGCTCGCACTGGACGCTCCCTCGCCCGGCGCCACCCTCGGCGGGGTGCTCGCGGCCGACGAGGCCGGTCCGCTGCGGCACCGGCACGGCACCGCCTGTGACCAGCTCGTCGGCCTGCGCTACCTGGCCGCCGACGGTGAGCTGGCCGAGTCCGGTGGTGGGGCGGCCGGGCTGGCCGAGGCGCGGCTGCTGTGCGGCTCGGAGGGGGCGCTCGGCGTGCTGGTCAGCGCGACCCTGCGGGTGCAGGCGGTGCCCGCCGCGCGGGTGTGGGTGACCCGACCGGTGTGGACCCCGCTGGAGGTGCACGATCTGATCCAGGCGGTGCTCGCGGCCCGGCTCGACCCGGCCGCGATCGAACTCGACCTGCCGGTCGCCACCGGCTGCCGGCCCCGACGTGACCGCCGGGCCGAGTCGATGGCGCTGCACCCGTCGATGGCCGGCCGCGCGACCACCGGCCCGATCGGCTCCGGTTCCCTCGTGGTGTTGCTGGAGGGGGGACCCGCCGAGGTGGCGGAGCGTACCGATCGGCTGGTCAACCTCTTCGGGCCCCGCGCGTCGGTCGGTCGGACGGCGCCGCTCTGGTGGCGCAACTACCCCTTCGCGCCGGGTGACACGGCGCTGCGGCTGGAGGTGCCGATCACCGACCTGCACGCCGCCGTGTACGCCCTGCGCGACGCCGCTGGCGGGCCGGTGCCGGTTCGCGGGTCGGCCGGGCTGGGGGTGGTGCACGCCGCCCTGCCCGGGACGATGGCACCGGACCGGGTGGCCTCGATCCTGGCCGCGGTCCGTGGGGTGCTCCTCGCCCGACAGGGCCGATGCGTGGTGCTCGCCGCCCCGCCGGCCGTACGCCGCGCCGTCGACCTGTGGGGCGAGCGGGCCGACCTCGCCCAGCTACGCGCCGTCAAGCAGCACCTCGACCCCACCCACCGCCTGGCCCCCGGCCGCCTCCCCGGCGGCCTCTGACCCACCCCAGCCCCCGCCACCGCAGCCCTGCGCCAATCTTGCACTTTGGGTCGCCGAAACGCGGCTTGTGCCGGGTATGCCGCGACCCAAAATGCAAGATCGCGGGGCGGGAGGGCGGGAGGGCGGGTTTAGACGGCGTCGTTGCGGAGGACGAGGATGGCGATGTCGTCGCGGGGCGCCTCGACCGAGAAGTTGATCGCGGTGGCGCGCAGCCGTGCCGCCACCACGTCCGCCGAGTAGCCGGCCAGCGGCGTGGCGGCGTCGCGCAGCCGCCCCGTGCCGAACAGCTCCCGACCCCGGCGGCGCTCGGTCACCCCGTCGGTGTAGAAGATCAGGCAGTCACCCGGGTCGAGGGCGAGTTGCGCGGTGGGTGATGCGATCGTGTCGAGCAGCCCGAGGGCGGTGCCACCGGTGCCGACGAAGGCGGCCGGTCCGCCGCTCGACCGCAGCAGTACCGGCCGGTCGTGCCCGGCCAGGTGCAGTCCGACGTCGAGCTGATCGCCATCACCCGGCCCGACCGCCGCCAGCGCCAGCGTGCAGTAGCGGCCGGCACCCCGCTCCACCAGCGTCTCGTTGAGCCGGGCCAGCACCTCGGGCAGTGGTTTGCCGTCCCCGGCCAGCACCCGGATCACGTCGCGGACCAGCCCGGTGACGGCCGCGGCCTGTACTCCCTTGCCGGAGACGTCGCCGATCACGACCAGCCAGCGCCCGTCCGGCAGCGGCACCACGTCGTAGAAGTCGCCACCGACGTCGACGTCCCCGCCGGTCGGCACGTACTCGGCGGCGAAGCCGATGCCCTCCACCACCGGCAGGACCGGCGGCAGCAGGGACTGCTGCAACGTCTGCGCCACCCGGCGGCGTTCGGCGTGGATCCGAGCGTTCTCGATCGCCAACGCGGACCGTCGGGCCACGTCCTCCACCACCGCGATCTCGTCCGGATCCTGCCGGTGCCGCTGGTGCCGCCCCACGGCCAGCGTGCCGAGGCGCTGCCCCCGGGCGATCAGTGGCACGGCGAAGCCCTCCATCGGCGCGCCCAGCGGGGTCCGGGTGCCGTTGCGGCTGGCCTCGCGCAGCCGGGCCTGGATCGAGTCGGGACCGGCCTCGCGGAGGGTGGCGTGCAACTGCGGCAGCATCGATTCGTCGGCGTGGCTGGCGGCCGCGAGCCGGAGCCGACCCCACTCGTCGGTGGTGTGCACCGCGCACCACTGACCGAGCCGGGGCACCACCAACTGCGGGATGAGCGCCATGGTCAGTTCCACGTCCAGCGACTGGGCGAGCAGCTCACTGGCCTCGGCGAGGAAGGTCAGCCACGCCTGCCGGCGTACGTCCGCACGGCGCAGCCGGTCGTTCTCCAGGTGCAGCGAGAGCCGCTCGGCGGTCAGCACCGCCAACGGCTGGGCGTACGCCGTGGGCGCGGCGTCCAGTTCCAGTTCCCCGGCGTACGGACGGTGCACGGCCAGTGGCACCCGGATCAGGTCGTTGCCGGCCCGGGGCTGCCGGCCGTACCGGGCGAGGATCTGAAAGCCCTGGCCGTCGCCGCGGTCCAGCCGCACCACGCCACCGGCGGCACCGACCATCTCCGCAACCCGGGTGAGCAGGCCGGCGGCGAAGTCCGGAAGCGGGTCCTCGGCGTACGGGTCGGGGTTGATCTGCATCAACGCGTTCATCGCACCGGCGCTCGGCACCGCGGTCTGTCCCGTACCGTCCGGTTCGACGCTCGCCGGTGGCACGGCCATCGCCGTCCCCATGCTCCTGTGGTCCGGTCGATCCAGCCGGAACCAGACGCCCTTGCCGGTACGCAGGTACGTGGTGCCCCACCGGCTGGCGAAGTGGTCGACCAGGAGCAGCCCTCGTCCCCGTTCGGCGACCTCGGCGATGTCGGTGGCCAGGTTGCGTACGCCGACGGTCAGCTCGTCGACCGGGCCGGCGGCGAAGTCGGAGACCGTCACGGTCAGCCCCGCCTGGTCGGCGGTGACCTCGATGTCCAGTTCGGTGCGGGCGTGCTCGACCGCGTTGGTGGACAGCTCCGTGGTCAGCAGCAGTGCCTCGTTGAGCAGCTCGTCCAGGTCGGCCTCGGCGAGCACGGACCGGACGACCGCGCGCGCGGCGGCGGGCGTACGGCGGTCGGCGGGAAGCCGGACCCGCCGCACGTGCTCGTCTGCGCCCGCCTTCGCCGCGGGCCCCGCCTCCGCTGACACCCTCGTATCCTCCACCGACACCCGGCCACTGCCAAGCCGATCAACACCGGCTCTTTGCCGATGGGCGGTGGCGCGCCGTGGCGGTTTCGAGGTCACGGGGACAATGATGGGGTGGCCGGTGGGAGCCGGTGTACCCCCGAGGTGAGCGAGGAATGATGACCACGGCGAAACAGTCGGTGAGCGCGGAGCTCTCCGCCGCCGACCACGAGGCGGTCCTCACCGAGCTGGCGGAGGCGTTGCGGCGGGTCCGTCGCGGCGACCTCAAGGTGCGGCTGCCCCGGCGATCGGGCGCGGCCGGCGAGGTGGCGGACGTCTTCAACGACGTGGTGTCGCTCCAGGAGCGGCAGCATCTGGACCTGCGCCGGATCAGTCGGATCGTCGGTCGTGACGGCCGACTGACCGAGCGCCTGGACGAGGAGGGCCTGGACGGCTCGTGGGCCGAGGGCCAGCGGGCGGTCAACTCGTTGATCGACGATCTGGGCCGGCCCACCACCGAGATCGCCCGGGTCATCGTGGCGGTCGCCGACGGTGACCTCACCCAGCACATGGCGTTGGAGATCGACGGCCGACCACTGCGCGGCGAGTACCTGCGCATCGGTCGCACCGTGAACACCATGGTCGACCAGCTCTCGTCCTTCTCCAACGAGGTGACCCGGGTGGCCCGGGAGGTGGGCACCGAGGGCAAGTTGGGCGGCCAGGCCGACGTGCGTGGCGTCGCCGGCACCTGGAAGGACCTCACCGACTCAGTGAACACCATGGCGTCGAACCTGACCGGCCAGGTGCGGTCGATCTCCCAGGTGGCGACCGCGGTGGCCAAGGGTGACCTCTCCCAGAAGATCACCGTTGGCGCTCGCGGCGAGGTCGCCGAGCTGGCCGACACGATGAACTCCCTCACCGACACGCTGCGCCTCTTCGCCGAGCAGGTCACGCGGGTGGCCCGTGAGGTGGGTACCGAGGGCAAGCTGGGCGGTCAGGCGGAGGTCCCGGGTGTCGCGGGCACCTGGAAGGACCTGACCGACAGCGTCAACTCGATGGCGTCGAACCTGACCGCGCAGGTGCGCAACATCGCGCAGGTCTCGACGGCGGTCGCCCGGGGCGACCTGTCGCAGAAGATCACCGTTGCCGCGCAGGGCGAGATCCTGGAGCTCAAGGACACCGTCAACACGATGGTGGACCAGTTGTCGTCGTTCGCCGACGAGGTGACCCGGGTGGCCCGTGAGGTGGGTACCGAGGGCAAGCTGGGCGGCCAGGCCCAGGTGCGCGGCGTCTCCGGCACCTGGCGGGACCTCACCGAGAACGTCAACCAGCTCGCCGGCAACCTGACCAGCCAGGTTCGCAACATCTCCCAGGTCTCCACCGCGGTCGCCAAGGGCGACCTGAGCCAGAAGATTACGGTCGACGCCCGGGGCGAGATCCTGGAGCTGAAGAACACCGTCAACACGATGGTGGACCAGTTGTCGTCGTTCGCCGACGAGGTGACCCGGGTGGCCCGTGAGGTGGGTACCGAGGGCAAGCTGGGCGGCCAGGCCCAGGTGAAGGGCGTTTCCGGCACCTGGCGGGACCTGACCGACAACGTGAACTCGATGGCGTCGAACCTGACCAGCCAGGTGCGGAACATCGCCTCGGTCACCACGGCGGTGGCGAAGGGTGACCTGTCGCAGAAGATCACGGTGGATGCCCGGGGTGAGATCCTGGAGTTGAAGTCGACGGTGAACACGATGGTGGATCAGCTGTCGTCGTTCGCCGACGAGGTGACCCGGGTGGCCCGTGAGGTGGGTACCGAGGGCAACCTCGGCGGCCAGGCCCAGGTGAAGGGCGTTTCCGGCACCTGGCGCGATCTCACCGACAACGTGAACTCGATGGCGTCGAACCTGACCGCGCAGGTGCGCAACATCGCGCAGGTCTCCACCGCGGTGGCGAAGGGTGACCTGTCGCAGAAGATCACGGTGGATGCCCGGGGTGAGATCCTGGAGTTGAAGTCGACGGTGAACACGATGGTGGATCAGCTG